>NC_013532.1:603403-905104 GCF_000024505.1 Anaplasma centrale str. Israel | reverse complement strand
TATGCACTTTCCCTGCTCATGCCCGCATCTACCAGCGCCAACAAAACTCGCTGTGACAGCAATACACCCCTAGAAGAGTTCAAATTTGCTTTGACCCTCTCCTCATCAATTTTCATATCACGTAAAACACCAGCTAGGCGCACCAGCGCGAAGTTCAGGGTTATGCAGGCATCTGGTGCTATGAACCGCTCAACCGAAGAGTGGGAAATATCGCGCTCATGCCACAACGCAACGTTTTCCATGGCGGGAATAACATAGCTGCGCACCATCCTGGACAGGCCAGTCAAATTCTCACCCAGAATGGGATTTTTTTTGTGAGGCATGGCAGAACTGCCTTTTTGTCCGGATGTAAACGGCTCAGCGACCTCTAAGACCTCCGTTTGTTGCAAATGACGGAGTTCCGTGGCGACTCTTTCTATCGAAGAAGCTATGACACCGAATATTGCAAACAGTACCGCGTACCGATCCCGCGGTATCACCTGGGATGCTATGGTCTCAGGCACCAGCCCCAATGCCTGTGCAACATGCTCCTCCACATATGGGTCAAGATGTGCGAAATTGCCCATAGCACCGGAGATCTTGCACACGGAGATTTCTTGCTGTGCGCTCACCAAGCGTTGGTAATTACGCGCAAATTCGGCATAGAACCTTGCGAGCTTGAGCCCAAATGTTATTGGCTCTGCGTGCACACCGTGACTCCTGCCGACGCACAATAGGTATTTTGTTTCTTTTGATCTTGCCTCTAGCGCGCGCATGACTTCTTCAATATTTTTCAGAAGAATGTCACAGGACCGTTTTAACCTCAGCGAAAGGCATGTGTCTAGCACATCGGAACTGGTCATACCGTAGTGCAAATACCTTATGTCTGTGTTTGAGGATTCCGCAATGTAAGAGAGAAATGCTATGACGTCGTGCTTCACTTCCGCTTCTATGGCTTGAATCCTGCTTACGTTGAAGTTACCCCCAAAATTGCGCAAGCCGTCCAGTACGTGCTGAGGGACAACTCCCAGCTTAACCTGGGCCTCGCACGCCAAAACCTCTATGGCCATCCAAATTTCGTATTTTGTTTTCTCTTCCCAAATTGTAACCATTTCCGGAAGACTATAACGCTCAATCACGCCAGGGCCCAAAAGATTAACGGATTAATGATGCAACAGATCCGCAGTTTTTGCAATAACATACGGTACGTCATCACATGCCATTTTACACATTTTGCCAGACGTGCAAACAGTGCTATATCGCCCGTCGGGGGTGTTCAAGCACAGCCGACCTGGGTGAGGTGATGATAAGCCCCTCATTTGTGACCAAACTTAATTGATGTGGTGCCCATGGTTGGGCCAAAATGTGGCATTGCGCAAAAAGTGTGCGGCGTATAGGGCCTATTCTGTGCGCTGCCCGGCGCAGGCCCCCATTCGATGCCTCATCTCTGCCCATGATTGGGTGCTGAATTTAGTAATTTATTTTCTTGATTCATAATTTGTGCTCATTTATGATTGAGCGCTGCAGTTGCGGGAGTAGCTCAGTGGTAGAGTATAACCTTGCCAAGGTTAGGGCCGAGGGTTCGATCCCCTTCTCCCGCTCATTGCTCCTGTGGGTCTGTCTGCCTAGTTGCACGGTTGCGGCCGTGTGGTTTTTTGCGGGAGTAGCTCAGTGGTAGAGTACGACCTTCCCAAGGTTGGGGCCGAGGGTTCGATCCCCTTCTCCCGCTCTTCAGTTGGGGTACGTTTGGTGTTGCGCAAAGTAGGGTTATACCGGCACCTAATTACCAAGCCCAAGTATGCTGCTGAGTTGGAATGACGGCGACCACAAGCCATAGGTATATCAGGTATCTCGTGGAGTTTTGATAGATGTGTATTCACCTACTCCATGATGAGTACGATATAAAGCATTGCCAGACATGGCATCTTGATTTTTAGCATCATTAGCGCGAGACTTAACCTCGTGGCTTTGATAAGTTGTGTCTGTGCTGAAAAAGAATCTGGCTGGTAGGCTCCTCATTGCGCGTGATGCGGTAAAGAAGGCACTCAACTCTATTCCCTGCGATGTAGCTGGTGTCTACAAGATGTTGGGTGCAAATGGCCTGGTTTTGTATGTAGGGAAAGCCAAGGATTTGAAAAAGCGCCTGCGTAGCTACTACAATTTTAATCAGATGTCGGACAGAATCCTGGCGATGGTGGGCCATATAACCGAGCTTGATGTTATAGTAACGCAGAGTGAGGCGGAGGCGTTGCTGCTGGAGGCGCAACTCATCAAAACTCTCAAGCCGAAGTATAACATCATAATGAGGGACGATAAGTTCTACCCGTACATTCTGCTTTCGAAGCACGAATACCCGCGTATCGTCAAGTATAGGGGAAGAAAGGAGGCCGGGCTGGGAAAATGCTACGGGCCTTTTATATCGTCACTAGTGGTCAAGCTGGTTATATCTGCGCTTAGGAAGGCGTTTCAACTTCGGTCATGTTCAGACAACTTTTTCGCCTCGCGAGATAGGCCATGCATTGAATACGAAATGCGCAACTGCTCGGCGCCGTGTACCCGCAAGATTTCAGAAGAGGATTATGCGAAATCTGTACATATGGCGCACAAGGTTTTGACGGGCAAGAGTAAGGAGCTGCAGAGAGAGTTATTTGACTCAATGCGCAAGTTTAGTGACAACCTAGACTATGAAAGTGCTATGGTCTACCGTGACAGGCTGCAGGCGCTAAAATCCATTCAAGAGTGTGTGTCATTCCAGACGGAGATGTCATGTGATGCCGATTTTGTCTCAATATATGGGCGCTCTGGCACATATTGCTTGCAAGTTATCTCCTTCCGGGGCGGCATAAGCTACGGTAGCCAGCCATATTTTGTTGATGATGGCAATTATGAAAGTGAATCAGACGTGCTAGGCATGTTTATGCTGCAAGTGTATAGCGATCCGCCCGGTAGAGTGTACGTAGACTGTGAAAGTGACTATTGTGAGGTGATAAATGCCGCGTTGGAGAGGCTGTTAACACGCAAAGTTGATATTCTTACTGCAAAATCGCACGAGGAATTGAAATTTTTGAGGCTGGCGCGCAACAGCGCGATGGAGGCCCTTAATCGCAGATTACGTGACAAGGCGCTTCCCGCAGAATTGGAAGAGCTTGCCGAGCTTTTTGGGCTTCCAAACCCCCCAGAGAGGATAGAGGTGTATGACAACAGCCATATTTCTGGCACGCACCCATTTGGAGTAATGGTAGTATGTGGCAAGGATGGGCTGCTGAGGAAGGAATATCGCAAGTTTAAAATTCAGACAGTGCTCAATGGGGATGACTATTCAATGATGCACGAAGTGCTCTTCAGGAGGTTCAGTGAAGAGAGCCCATCAGTGCCAGATTTTGTACTCATTGACGGGGGTAGGGGGCACATTTCCTCGGCCATTCAGGTGCTGGGTGACCTTGGCATTCCCTTTGCATGCATGGCTAAGGGTAGTAACCGTAATGCAGGGGAAGAGGTGTTTTACCTGCCAGACGGAAGAAAGATATGTCTAGATCCTGATAGTAAACTGATGCTATACATGCGAAAAATACGCGATGAAGCGCACAGATTTGCAATTACCTCCCACAGGAGTAGCAGGGATAGGACGCTATCGTCGGCAGTGCTGTGCGATATACCGGGGGTCGGTAGTGCCAGGCGCAGGGCCTTGATTACATATTTTGGCTCGATAGATGGCGTGAAGCGTGCCAGAACTGATGAAATTAGTAAAGTGCCGGGAATTAGTATAAAGCTTGCGCAGAGGATATACGCCTATCTCAAACAAGGTATGGCGCGACCTTGACCGCCAGTAAGCTGAAGTAAGAATGGCTGGATATTGCAAATGCGAAACACGGGACGAGCGCGCGCAACCGCCCCGATTGGTGTGTTGTGGCGGTCTGCCAGGTTAGGCGGCAGGGGCACAGCCAACTATTTTCTATGATGATTGCGATGTTCTGATTGTATTGCAGAGGAACCCGTCATGATTCCACTTGGCCCTGCTTCAGTACCATCTCGTGGCATGCTGCTGTCCCAATCTTCCCAGAGCTCACCAAGGGTCACCACCTTACCACGACCTGGTTGTTGTCTTTGTATCGCGCCAGTCGGCGGCGACTGCTGTATGAAAGGCGCATATTTTCGAGTGACAGGCGGTGGTTGAACAGGGGCGGTCGTAGCTGCGATGACAGAAGTTTTTGGCAGTGCTTTGAATGTTGTACGAGTGCCTTTTCGTGGTGGCAATGCATGGGAAGCACCTGTACTGCGCTTAAAAACCTCCTGGTCGTATTCTTTCCAGTCCTCTGGGTCATTTATAAGGTTTGGTGAATCGTCACCATCGAAGGAGAAATACTCAACACTTGCCGCAGGAGCAGCGCGCACTCCCCCTGACTTCGATACCTTTGTGCTTTTACTGCGGGTGCTGTCAGACGGGGGTACGTACTTACCGCCGCGCCGTGCCTGTGCAAGGCATTTAGCGTAATCTTCCAGCGAACAGCTACCTTTACTGGCTGCGCTATTGTCAATTTCAATGTCATCATTTCTTGCCGAGGCATCAAAACCCGCACTAGTCATCATTTGCGGTTGCCGTGTTGTTCTGGCAGTAGAAACACCACCTCGCGGCGACCTCTGTTGCTTGGGGGCATGCTGTGTGGTGGTTTCTTTGCCTGCGAGTTCAAACACCTTTCCTGCTGCTGGGATACCAGACGACGTGCCGCCGCGCATCAAGTAATCTCGGATTTGATCCTCGCTCTTCAGCACTTCTATGTCATCAGCACCACGACTTTCTTCGCGTGCCTCCGCTTCATCAATGATTCCTTCCAGATACTCCGTAATTACGTCAAGGCGCTCATCATCTGTCTTTTTGTTGGGCAGGTCAGAGAGCACTTTGAACAACTTTGCCATGTCTTCTTCGCTACCACCTGCGTCCTGCGCCGCGGTTTGGGAGCCAGCAATATTGCCAAGGAACTCTTTCAGATACCTCTCAGCTTTTTTGGCATCTCTATCACTACTGACCTTTTTGGGTATTTTGAAGAAGCTCTTGAACAACTGTTCTACATCCTCACCATCATCGAGGATGTCACCTTGGCTTTGCGCGCTGCTGCGGGCTGCATCCACTTCCGCCGTGTTACCAAAAATTTGCGCAAGGAGTGACTGGCCGGGCTGCTGGCTTTCTTTTGTCTGTGTACTTCCTTCCCCTTGCGCTTGTGGCGGCAATTCTCCCCTCAGCATTGCACCTATCGCCTCTTCTCTCTCTTCGTCGTCGTCGTGCAATATTTTAAGGATTAGGTCGTTCCAGTCTGACGGACGTGGGCCTCCACTGTGTGCTGGTTTTGGTGATTGGGTGGTAGATGTGCTACGCTTGCCGTTGCTGCTTTCTCCAGCTGGGCTCCCTGTGGCCCCATCACGTCCTGCACCAGAACCACTACGTGACTGAGGCTGCCCTCCCACCGTCTGCTGCTTGGTCACATTTCTCTGGGCGCGAGAACCACTTTGCCGCTCTTGGCTTGGCGACCCCGCGTGCCCCGCTGAAGATGAGGTACCGGTAGCAAACTGTGCGTCAAATGCCGATTGGCCGAAAGGATCGCGCACGGCCTTATCTGTGCCAGCAAGAAATTCTAAAAATTCCTCATAAGCACTTTCATAGCTACTACTGTCTTGGGCATCCAACATCTGGCTAAGTTCAGACATGTTTAGGTTGCTGAGGAGGCTGGATGACGCCTCCTTCCATGGGTCTTTCGTGTTATCCCACCCTGCAATGCGCTGCTTAAAATTCTCAACCGACTTTTTCAAGTCCTTTTTCTGTTGAGAGGTAAGTGTATCTGGCAGAGTCTCATCATACCTTTTTAGCAGCTCGTCTACCATCTTAGCCAACGTGCCACGCTGCTCCGGCGTCATGGTAGCTATGAGCCGATCATGATATTCTGCCTCGAAATCATCTATCGCGCCCTGAATTCTTTTACGCGTATCATCGTCGAGCTTGCTGAGTCTATCAGCAGAGGCCTTCATGGCTTCTTTCTGTGCATCGGTGAGTTTTGAGCCTCTGAGCGCTGCCAGGAATGGGTGCTGCTTTTCCAATGCATCCAAGACTGTGTCATGGTCTGTAGTAACCTCAGAAGCTGCGCCTTTACCGCCGGTTTTGGGCTTATTGTAAACGCCCGCCAGCTCCCGCATCAAATTTTCTATTTGTGCTGAATCTGGAGTGCCATCTTCTGTATTGGACACCGCGTTTTCTATAATTGCCCTCCACCTGCGTTCTGCCTCCAAACTCAGGTTCCTGGTTCCATCCTCATCTACTTGGATATCCAGCCCCAGGTCACGATATTGATCCTTGCCAAAGTGTTTTTCCAGTACAGACTGCAGGTGTTCCTGAGCGGTCGCAGGTTCGTCCTGCATTGCCATTGCAGTGCTTAATTCAATTATCGCCTTTTGGCTCAGAGCGGTTCTCATTAGTGATTCTAGGGATACAATCTTACCTGAGGTAACGTTTAGCGCTCCAAGCTTGTTACCAATAATTACGTCTGGAATCACCGAGATAAGAATATCCCCAGCCAACACTGCGGTGTTGAATGTGGGGTACCCGCTTGCAATTTCAAACAGAAGCAAAATTGGGGGGGCAGTCAGTGCTTTAAAACCATCTGTCCAGAAGGCTTGCTCGAACTCCCTAGAGTACTCTGGGGTACCGTGTTTGCGTGCATGCACGACCGGCCCAATCCACGCCGCCACTCTCGCAGACTTTACCAAAAAGTTCAGAGCCAGTGATACTTCTGACGGTAGATGAAAGCCCGCAGCGTGTAACGCAAGCTCAACCACAAGCCCCAACAGACAGCATGCAACGGTAACTTTAGTGTTATACGGAAAGTGCGATTTGTCTCTTCTCGAAGTTGCAGATATGGCAACCTCATAAGCGTTGCGGGTCCTTGATGGTTGCTCAATGAGCGAAAGTGGCAGGTATAACCTGTAAAGGCTCCATCCCAGCGCAGCGGTCAGGGGAGGGTACTCTATGTGGGGGGTTATCCCAAGCATCGTATTCATCAGCAGTTTTATCCCCATGGACGCGATCAGGGGGGACCACATGCTTGGTGGTTTAAACTCGCTTTTACCGCCATCTGATTCAATGTATTTACGTATCCACTCGCCTTCGTATCCAGAAAACATAACTCTGGGAAAGACGACATACATATGGAGCGTTGTGATAAGGGTCGCAGGTAGCGCAACTGGGCTTGTGAATTTGGCTACTTCTGCCACTGTCGATGCAGCCGCACCTGCCGCTCCTGCTGCCACTCCTGCCGCCGCTCCGGTTGTGGAGCTGACTGCTGACGCCGCTGCCGCCCCTGCCGCTGCTCCCTCAGCAGCAGCGGTGATGCCTAGCGCGTTACCCAAGCTTTTCACGCCCTGTGTGGCCAGCAACCCCAGCTGCGGGGCATTAGCCGCAAGTGCGCCCCCGGCCGCGGTATATCCAAGAACGGTACCGGCTATTGCTCCTGGTCCTACCCCCCCGGACGCAAGGGTAGCAACTATTGATGACAGCATGATTGCCGTATATGCAATTAGTACTTTGCCTGAGTGTTTGCCTATCTTCCTACAAAGTTTCAGAATTTTAGACACCTTGGGGTTGGCTTTCTCGTACGTCCGAATTGCCGCCTGCCTGACTTCCTCCACGTACGTGGAAAGTAGCACGCATCCATACAGAAGCGCTGCGCACTTCCTTTCCTGGAGGAACATCTCCCGAAGATCTTCGTCACTGGGGCATCGCTCCTCTACTGGCAGGTTTAGTGCCCTCCTCTTGAGCACATACGCGATGGCCAGTGACCGCATGATCAACCAGTCGGGTGATAAAAGCCTGTAATCCTTTCCAATCAAGATTTCAACTGCCGAATGTGCCGCGTCTTCCCTATCACCAGAGCTACCCATACGAAGGGAGGCTGCCTCCTCGGCGGGCTGCTTTACCTTCTTTTTTTTGTTTTTACCATTACCCAGTGCCCTCTCCATTGGAGTTCCTTGTGGCTCCTCTTTTGGTAGGGACTGCCTTACCGTCTCTAAGCTAACGCCATTCTCGTACGTGATTTCACCATTTGAGCGTCCAACAAAATTATCGACGAAGTCAGTGAATGTGCTAAGATCCGAAAGAGAGCCCGTGATATTGCCCTTCTTGAGTTCATTTCTGAACTCCATAAGCATCAGTGCAAACGTCGGCGAACGGTCAGCTTCTGGCCGTATATAGTGTTCCCTAACTTCCTCGTCCGCCAGGGACAACACGGTCATGAACGCGGAGCCAACGTGCTCGCTCTCGTAGGAGTTTGAAATTTTTGAGAGGAAATCTTCAGTTACGAATACCGAAAGATTATGCGCATCCTGCGGTTTGGGTATAACGGCGTCGCGAAGCAGGCCCACAGCCTTACCCTTGACCCCAGTCCAAGGGTGGTGCTGCTTCATTGCCTCTTGAAGCAGTTTTATGAGGGATTGTTCTGTTGCGTCGACGAATCTTTTCGGCACGGCTCGTGATGGCTAATTTGCTGGCTCGAAGATCGGACCACTTCCCCCCCCCCCGTAGCTTGGAGGGCCGGCTGCTAGGTGAAGCTCCGGGTGCTGTCTAGCACCGAAAACCACACGCTCAGCACCGCAAGTCCAACCCTGGATTGTACCACGCATGCAACGTATTGTCAATGCATAGTACCCCCACACACGCGCCTAGCGCCACATGTAGTACCCAAGTATGCTGAAGATCGAAACCATGGAACCACCGGGGAAAACCAGGGAGGTAAGCCCAGGTAGCCACCACTGCCGAACTAGCCAAAACCACACTTGCCAGCATACAACAATATGGCGAGTTGTGCAACCACAACGTGCCGGTGTGTGCCATAAATCGCCTTTCATGGCCGGTTCTTTTTGCGGGAAAGCCTCCTGCATTTTTTGGAAAGTATAACCAAACTGTTAACTAGACAGTACCACTCACAGAATTTCTCCGTAATTGACCGAAACCAAAGTTCCACTGTCCGACTCCAGCACCATTGCCCCCTGAGTGTTTATGTCTACAAACTTCCCTTCCATCACGGTATTGTTGTTGGTCGTTATGCAGATTCTGTCTCCCGGTCTGTGGCCCCTGTTCATCCACAGGCTTCGCAGCTGTGCGAAGCCCATGTTTTTGAGAACGTCCGAAAGTTTGGCAAAATTTTTTAGCATTAAATCAAGTAGCTCTAAGTTTGATAATTTCAGTTCCGGGATATGGTTATGCAGTGAAGCTGCATATTGGGGAGGGGCGTATATGTTTACTCCTATACCGCACACGGCCCAATCAATTTCGCCGCCGATCATTTTGGTCTTGACCAAAACCCCGGAGATTTTCTTGCCGTCTACCATTACATCATTTGGCCATTTATATCGGATGAGAGCTTTTTTTGTGCTGCAATTGTATGCTTCGAAAACCTGTTCTATAGTGACTCCCACTGCTAGTGACGACAGGAAAGATAGCGCCGCTACCTGCGCATCCATTCTGGTGATGATGCTACAGTACAAGTTACCTTTAGGGGAGTGCCATTCCCTTCCGTACCTGCCGGTGCCTGAAGTTTGTTCATCAGCTATTACCACCGTGCCGTCTGGAGCGCCGCTCTGGGCGAGCTCTATTGCCTCTAAATTGGTGCTACGTGACACCCTGGTGTGATGTATAACGAACCCGTGCACAGCCGGGGCTCAGAAATCTAGCTGTGCGTAATGCACCGGAGGCGCGAAACCTGGTATTCTGTCTCCCAAAATCTGGGAGAACGACGGCTTGGACTTGACCAAAGAGTACCACTCCTTGAGTGTCGGGCTCAAGTCCCAAGGGAAAATACCCATGTAGTCCAGCAACGAGATATGTGCAGATAGCGCAATGTCGGCAAGGGTGAACTCCCGGGACGCAAGCCACCCATTGGTGTCTATAAGATGCTCCATATATCTGACGTGAGACTGGAGGTTTGACATAGACGCCCGAATCAAGCTAGGGTTCGGACTGCCGTGCTTGGTGTACTGCTTAGCGATTTTTTCGTTGATTACGTATCTCGTAACTTCGTGATAGAACTTGCAGTCTATCCAGTATACAAGCCTACGCACCTTAGCGCGCTCGTAAGGAGACCTGCCCATACGGGACTCACCGCCGTACACCTCCTCGATATATTCACATATAGCCTGGCTATCGACCACCACGCTTTTGGTGCTGACCAACACCGGAACCTGGCACACCGGGTTAATCTCCACAAACTCCTTTCTACGCTTCCACGGGTTTTCCTCCACCATGGAGAAGTCCAACCCCTTCTCCCTCATGAGTATCCTCACCTTTCTGGAGAAGGGGCATGGTGGGAAATAGTATAGAGTATCGGCCATCTGGCAACTGCATGAACAAACCGTGCATCAATATCACACTCAAGCCAGAAGCACAACGCCCCAGCTTGAGTGTGTAGCCAACTTACTTACTATTCCACTCGTCAATAAGACGCAAAACAGCGCTATCCTCAAAGCCTTGTTCCGGTACGTCAATGGAGATGATCCTGCTTTGTGGTATACAAGATGGGCCACAAGCTGCAAAACTGACGTTGAGCCTGACATGCTTTACGCCTTCAGCGACCTCAAGCTTTACTGGGAACACCACGGTGCCCGAATATGCATTGCTTTTTAAAGTTTTATCCGCGGCCTTATCGATGATTTCAGAATGTTTTGGCCAATGAATTGCATACTCTTTCACCTCTTCGCTTTCGAATGAGAACACAGTTGGCATGCCGGTGTCCCCTGGCTCCTTGGCGCATATATGCCACCCAGATTCTATGTCAAACGTCACCGCAGCATACACAGTATTGCCGGAAACCGAGCCAACAGCGACCTTAGTGTTCACGTGGTTCAAATACTTGTCATTGTCGACAGCATACGCGGCTGACACGCAACACAACAGAAAAGAGAATTGCAACGCTGCCAAACGCATAAAAGTACCCATAGGAAGCCTCATATCACACATTACTAGGGCGTAGGTTATCCTCTTTTTTTTGTTTTTGCAATGATCTGTACTTACCTAATTTTTTTGTACCACACAGTAGGGGGGTCCGTAGCTTCGCTCAGAACCAAGCGCGTTCACGTTTCTGGAAAATTTGCAATCCTTGCCGTTGCACTATCGCTCCTTGGTAACACGTGTGGATGGGTCTGTACACTAAAAACAAGCAGGTGCTCCACAGCATTTCTGGGTTACTGAACAAATGGTGGGTATACAGAAAGAGTTGACTAGCTCACATATCGCACGCCTGGGTTGTCGGCATTATTTTAAGATCTGGGTGCACTTGTGAATAGGTACAGTGAGTGGTACCATGGCTTGTGGCAGCGTCAGCGGTAATAGCGGTAATACTGTGGTCGAGGGACTGAGACTGGATAATGTGTCGCATAAGTACAGGAAGACAGATTTCCTGCTGAGCGTTGACTGCTTTTCCGGAGATAGGGGAGAGGTCATATGCCTACTCGGCCCGTCCGGATGTGGGAAGTCCACAATTCTAAAATTAATTGCCGGGTTGGAAAGGCTGCGCACCGGTGTGATAATGGTCAATGGAAGGGTGCTAAGCGATGCACAAAACAACACGCACGTTCCCACAGAAAAGAGAAATGTGGGGCTGGTATTCCAACATCCATCGCTGTTCCATCACCAAACCGTGGAGGAAAACGTTGCGTTCGCGGTAAAAGAGCAGGGCAAGGAACGAAAAACCCAGCGCGCGCTACACATGCTGAGCTTGCTAGGTATGGATAGCCACAGGGGTGCGTACCCCCACATGCTTTCTGGGGGGCAGCAGCAGCTTGTGACGATTGCCAGAACTATGGCCCAGAATCCAGAGATCATCCTGTTGGATGAGCCGTTTTCCAATCTGGATACCATTTTGCGATCTAAAATTAGGGCTGATGTATTGTCCATAATAAGGCGTGAACGTATTACCACTCTTTTGGTAACGCATGATCCAGAAGAAGCGCTTGAGGTCGCAGACAAGATCTATGTGATACGTGAGGGCAGAATAGTGCAATGTGGCGCCCCGGGCGAGATATACAATAATCCAAAAGATGCACACTTGGCGCAATTTTTTGGGAAGTCAAATTACTTTGAGTCCGTTGTGTGTGATGGAAAAGTTGCAATATCGGGAGTTGGTGATATTGACGCAAGCTCGTTTGGGGACGGGAGCAAGGTGGCTGTGTGTATGCGGCCCGAGGCGATTTTTTTGCGACAGAGCAGCGGAATTCCTGCTACGGTGAAACTTGTAAGATTTTTTAACAGTATGGTATACATAGAGGTACAAGGTTGCGCGTATTGGATGAAGTTTACGGGTTCTGTTTTGCCCGAAGTTGGTGATGTGATATCTGTATCTTTTGATCTGGGCAAGGTTTTGTTGTTCAGGCTATAGTTGTTTGGGGGGTTGCGTATATGAGTTTAGGTCCGTGGCAGATTTTTCTTATATTTCTGATCATTCTAGTGTTGTTTGGTGCTGGTAAATTACCTCAAGTTATGGGTGATCTCGGAAAGGGCATCCGTAGTCTGAGAAAGGAGCTAAAAGATGGCAAGCTGGCGCATAACAACGATGAGTCTAACAATTGACCTGAACAGTCAGCAGTGTGCAGAAGCGGGCCCCTCTTTGTGTATCGTCTTGGTTGGGTGTTTGCGCTGATATGGACATAACTAAGCTTATAAATCTTTTTGCCAAGCTTCCGAGTTTGGGCCCTGCCTCTTCACGTCGCATAGTGTTGCATCTGTTGCGGCATAGGCAGGACGTAATGGTGCCCCTCGCTGCCGGAATTAGAGAGTTAGAAATGCACACTAAGGAGTGCACAATCTGCCACAATTTAGACACCATTTCTCCCTGCTCCATATGTTCCGATAAGGGTCGGGACCAAAGCATTATCTGTGTTGTTGAGGAGTTGGGTGACTTGTGGGCTTTCGAGCGCGGGAGAATATATTCCGGGGTATACCACGTGCTGGGGGGAGCATTGTCTGCCCTCTCTGGTATTGGCCCGGAAGACCTAAATCTGGGTGGAATTGTAGATAGGATTCGCACGCATGGGGTTAAAGAAGTCATCGTTGCAACGAGCAATGACATGGACGGACAAGTGACGTGCCATTACATAGCTCAGATGGTGAAGGGCACTGATGCCAAGGTGACTAGGCTTGCATGTGGCATTCCTCTTGGGGGAGAGATAGACTACCTAGATGAGGGCACGCTACGCGCGGCTCTCTCCTCAAGGTACGTCATTACCTAGCAATTTGACTTTTGTGGATGGTACACGCCCCACCGCAGAGGAAACACCGCCACTCTTCCTGTAGCTGGCAACCACGCACAATTGCCGGGCCCCATGTGGCTATGGGGGAGCGCAACCGGGGAAGGCCAACTAAATTGCCTAGCAAGTTTGCATTGAGAGATGGGATTACGGCTCCCACGGCCTAAGGTGCCTCCATCCACCTTTCCGTAAAGTCACACCAAGCCAAAAGTCTGGCCCCGTTCAGCGAGGCATTATATTGATCTAGCTATATGCAGGTTCTTGACATGCATGGCCCCGTGCAAACTTTACACAACTGGCACAAGATATCCGGCTAGTCACCACGCAACAACGACTCCAGTGCGGCTCTTTCCTCGAGGTACGTCATTGTCTAGAAGCTTTGCGTTGAGATATGGAATGCGGCTCCCGCGGCCTAAGGTATGCCCCCATGTTTCCTTGTAGGCAATTCCAGAAGGCATATGCAACTGCCTATATCACTGAGGTATCTCTCTTTACCCTGCTGAATATTACACACTCACACAGGGGAGCTGCTGCGTCATGCTCTTCCCCCACAACAGCGGGTCTGGTTTGAGTTGCATGTATGGCGAATGTACGGTCCAATGGTGATACCCCATACAACACCCTTAATAATGGTGACTTTAATAATGTGAAGAACCCGCGGAATTTTCTGACAAGATCGCACAGAGGTACCTCTACCACTCTTCCTGTAGCCAGCAACCACGTACAATTTCAACCCCATGTGGTGAGGGAGCGCAACCGGGGAAGGCCAACTAAATTGCCTAGCAAGTTTGCATTGAGAGACGGTACACGCCCCAACGCAGATGCAACGTCACCACCTAGCAATTTTGCGTTGGACGGGGTTTCGGCTCCCAAGGCTTAAGGTATGCCACCCACTTTTCCTTGCAAAGTCACACTGGACTAAAATGTCTGCCACAACTTACGCAACTGGCACAAGATATCTGGCTAGTCACCATGCCGCTGAAGGCAGCTCCGGAAACTGTTTGCGATTGTCTCCATCAGTTCAAAATACCCGTCCGTGCCCCGGATGTTGCGTCCAAGCGGATCTAGTGCGCATATTTTTATTTTCTTGCTTACAAGCCTGTAACGAGATGCACTATGCAACGGGTCAGTAAAAATACATCGCACTTCATGCTCCTTCGCAGCCTTTTTTGCGAATGACAACCCCTTTGCGGTAACACTGACTGTATGCCCACTGCCAGACAGTGCGGCCACGAAGTTCAGCCCGAAGTACCTGTCAAAATATTGATAGGCATCATGCTCTGCCATGTACGGTGTGTCTCTGATAGGTGCGAGCACTGCGCTGATTCTGCCAGCCATGTCTTTTATCTTTGCAAGCGCAGCTTCCGCGTTTTGCCTGTAGGCATGAGCATTTTCCGGATCCTCTTCAGAGAGAACCGTGCAGATTTTTTGTACCATTTTGCTGGCGTTATCTGGATCTAGCCATATGTGCAGGTCCTTTTCATGCGTGAAGCGCCCACCGACGGCCCTTTCTGTGAGCAACGTTACCTCATCTGAAAGTTTCACGAGCCTCCTGCCTGCTCTGTTGTCCAGCCTTCTAACGAAGGACTCCAGCCTGTCGTCGATATAAAAAACTATGTCTGAGGAGTTTAGCTTTGCCATGTCGGAGGGCTTGAGCACGCAATCGTGTACGCATGATGCGCCAGTTGTGGGCAACGATGGCTCTACCACCCCATGGGCCACTGCGCTTATCAGAAAATATACGGGATTTATGGTTGCAGCTATCCTTGGAACGGTATATCCTCCTACCGGCAGCAGCACCGTGAGCGCTACCATGAATGAGATCACATGTCGTCTAATCACCAGCATTTCAGGCAGCCCGCAATAAAAGGAGGAGAGTCGAGAGTCTCGTCGAGGCGCGCGATACTCACGGCCGATAGTCTAACACTATTTTACGAAGATAAAAAGGTTATAGATAACGTTAGCTTTTCGGTAAAATTTGGGGAGATTGTAACTATTTTGGGCCCAAATGGGGGCGGCAAGACCTCGTTGGTGCGCGTTCTTGTGGGGATAAACAAGGCATACAAGGGTACAGTGCGTTATTTTGGTAAACTGGGAATAGGCTATCTTCCCCAGAATATCAAGATCAATCGTCTTATGCCCATGACGGTCGAATATTTTCTTCTGCATACCTACCTGGGGAGACGTGCAGTCTCAGATTTGGAAGACTCGATGAAATACGTTGATGTTGAGCGGCTGTTGAAGCGGCAAGTGGCCGAGCTATCCGCTGGCGAAACCCAGTTAGTGCTACTTGCTAGATGCCTGATGATGAAGCCTGATCTTATAATTTTGGACGAGCCTGTGAGCTGCATGGATATTGAAGCGAAGCACAATTTCTACAAACTAGTTGCACGGCTGGTTACAGAGTGCGGTGTGAGCGTCCTCATGACATCGCACGATCTGCACTGCGTGATGTCATGCTCTGACAGGGTTATTTGCGTAAACCACTCAATACGCTGCGAAGGCACGCCCGAGGAAATCACAGAAAACGCAAAGTTTCTGAGCGTGTTTCCGAATAATGTTTAGCGTAATAAAAAGCTGCGCCAGAATGTTGCGCATAGTGACGGCTATTTTGTGCCATGGCATCTTGCCGTACACAGGCTTCCTATCGCTCAGATTGCGTTCAAAAACCCGTGCGGAGAGGTTGTGTATTCTTTTACAAAGCTTGGGCCCAACGTTTATTAAGTTTGGCCAATTTCTTGCTGCTAGGGTAGACATAGTGGGGGAAGACGCGGCGAAGAACCTGCTTCGTTTGTGTGATGCGCTACCACCATTTTCATTCGACGACGTCGTAAAAACGATTGAGTGTGATTTGCGCAGACAGATGGGTAGCATCTTTCGAGAATTTGATACGGTGCCGGTTGCCGCGGCGAGCGTTGCCCAGGTTCATAAGGCAAAAACACTAGATGGTGAACTCAGGGCGGTGAAAGTGCTCAGACCCGGGGTGGAGCAAGATTTCCGCAGGGATATAAGACTTATGCGTCTATTGGCGCGTATTTTCGGTGGGTGCCGCGGGTTGCAGAGATTCCAGCTTGGGCAACTGGTTGAAATGTTTGCGAGCATATGCAGACTGGAGCTAGATTTACGCTTCGAAGCGGCGAATGCGGAGGAGTTGAGGGAGAACACAAAGGCGGATCGCGGGATATTTTGTGTGCCAAAGGTAGACTGGAATTGCACCTCCAAACGCGTTCTTACTTTGCAGTGGGTAGATGCTGTGCCGATTTACGAGATTGACAAATTGCAAGATCGTGAGTCTTTGGCCCGCAATCTGATTTTGTGTTTTTGTAACCAGGTGTATAAAGACAGATTTTTCCACGCTGACATGCATCCCGGCAACCTCATGGTAGACAGCAACAATCGGATTGTTGCGGTGGATTTCGGCATCATGGGCAGGATTGACGAGGAAACCTGTGTGTATATCTCCGAAATATTCATAGGCTTTTTGAGTAGGGACTACCGCAGAGTTGCTGAGGCACACCTCGATGCGGGGTATATTCCCGGAAGGTGCGATGAGTTTATCACGGCCTGCCGCGCGATATGGGAGCCTATAGCTGATATGAGCGCGCAAGGGTTTTCCATGGCGGAGTTGCTTACCCAACTCTTTATGGTTACCAGTGAGTTTAACATGAAAGTGCAACCACAGTTGCTTTTGTTGCAGAAAACCATGGTGTTGGTTGAAGGGATATGTAGGCAACTGGCGCCGGATATGAACCTGTGGAAAATTGCAGAACTGTGGGTGCAGGAACATGGTGACAATCACGGATATACCGAGCGATTTAAAAAGTCACAGGTTTATAGGTCCATGAGAGGCATGCGGATGTTGGCGTCCAAGATTGACCGCAGCCTTGATATTATAATTTCCCATGATGGATACAGGCAAGGCCGGGGGCAGACCACGCAACTCGGCGCTGCCCCGTTTTTGATGCTTGTCATAGTTGGGCTGTTGGTCGTACTAGTGATAGTGAAGTGAGCGTGGCAGATATGTTGATTATAGATCAGGTCTGATTATGCTCTCTGAACGCGCAAAAGCCTACTTTGGCTGGTTGACTACAGTTATGATGTTGGTATCTCTGAGCTGCTCAGAGTGCATGTACTCCGCGTTTGGACAAGTGGTGCTGCACAGCGAGCTCAGAGTTGCCACACTCATGTTTGCACGTATGTGTTTTTTTGCCCTATTTCAACTTTTTTCTGGAGCGTTAATAGACCACTATGGCGGTAAATTAATGCTGCCGGCGGCCGCGTTGTGTATCTGCGTAGGCGTACTTTTTCAAATGCTTGCTGGTGAGCAAGGTTTCCTTTTTATGGTAATGCTTTCACAGCCGATTCTAACCTTCGGAGCCTCTTTTTGTTTTATCGGTGCTGGATATGCAAGCATGAACTTTTTTACGCCACCCATGTCTGGTGTCATGTTCGGGCTTGCCCAAATGGCCCACGGCCTTTCGTATGCGCTGTTTGGTGTGCTTTCTTTTTACCAAAATCACTTTCTCATGGAGCACTTCAAGTTTTTGGTATCGTGCATCATCGCGGTACAATTTGCAGTCTTTCTCATGGCGTTGTGTGCGGTGCAGAATCCTCCGGGCTACAGAGGGGCCTCAGGGCACATGCAGTTCCTCCAGGTGGTGAGGAATATGCGCGATATTGTCACAACCAGGGATGCGCTATATGCCTCCATAGTTGGTGGTATGATGTTTGGCATGTTTTTTGCCGTCGCGGGTTTTCTGTTGTATAAACTGGACTCTAGGGTGGTATATCTGGTTTCCGTATATGCATGGGTAGGCTTCTCCCTTGGGGCGCCCTTTGCATGTTGGGTGCTGGCTGTGTTGCAGGATAAAAAACGCGTCCTTTTCGCGTTTTGCGTATTTCAAATGTGTAGTCTACCGATAGTTGCACTGCTTATACAGCGAATGCTGTCTGCCGAAGATCCCGCATTGGTGGCGTATTTGTGCTATTTTGCATCGTTTTGTTTCGGATTTGCTGCCGGTGGGCACATGATAGCATTTACTTTCGGGTGTAACATGACGGCTGCACGGGTTACAACCTTCTGCGCGATCGTCAATGGCGCGATGTGCACCATAGCTGGCGTTGTAATTCTGGTGCTTACTTTGCTGTCAGAATACTACAACCTTACAACGTTGTTAAGATACTCCGCGGCTGTGGCTTGCGTGCTAGGCTGTGTGGCGCACTGTAGCCTTACTAGAGCGCGCGGTAGTTAGTACTGTTGCAGGGGTGTCGCCCGACAAAAATTTGCTCAATGAATTGGTGCTGCCCAGTCTATTGGCTTTGGTACGCACATAAACGGTGCGGCTGGTTTGGCCGATTATTGGCTGATTATTGAACCAGACACAGCTCAAGCCTGTACGGCGGATCGGCAGGGGCTACATGCTGTGGGGGGGGGGGAGATTGTATCGGTGCAAATAATGCCCTTCAAAGAGCTGCGCGCTCCTTCTTCCAGCACTTTTACGCTGAATATCTTGTTACGGTACCCCGCCGGGTCTCCATCCACAGAGATGTACACCGGCTGCATATGTTCGCTCTTGCCGAATACCTCGTTACTGCAACCGCGCGAGCCTTCTGTGCCGCATACTAGCACTGATACAGTCTTGCCTATCATGCTCTTGGTGAAAAGGCGCTGCTGGGTGAGCAGCAGGTGCTGCAGTCTATGCAAACGGCTGCTTTTTTCCTCCTCCGGTACCTGGTTCGTATACTCTGCGCCGGGGGTCCCAGGCCTTGGACTGTACTTAAAGCTGTAGGATGTGGCAAACCCAACGTGCCTGACTAAGTCCATTGTAGCTTCAAAGTCTTCTTCGGTTTCTCCGGGGAAGCCCACGATGAAGTCTGACGAAAGTGCAATATCGCTCCTGGCCTCTTTGAGGGTGTCTATTATATCCATATACTCCTGCACCGAGTGTTTGCGGTTCATTTTACGTAGCACGGAATCTGAGCCAGATTGCACTGGCAGGTGGACACAAGGCAGCAACTTAGGCTCATGCTTATGTGCGTCATATAGTGAGCTATGCATATCCCTCGGGTGGGAGGTTGTGTATCGTATCCTCTCAATGCCGTCAACTTCCGCCACCTTCCGTATTAAACGCCCCAAGTCCCACTCGTTACCCTTGTAGGTTCCATGGTATGCGTTTACATTTTGCCCAAGCAGTACAACCTCTTTTGTGCCTCCGTCGGCGAGTTTTCTCACTTCCGCCAGCACATCTTCAACCGATCTTGAATACTCTGGCCCCCGAGTGTAGGGCACTACACAAAAGGTACAGAACTTATCACACCCTTCTTGGACTGATACAAACGCCGAAACTCCGCGGCTGACCAGCAAATCTGTAGATATTACATCAAACTTAGAGATGGCGGGGAACTCAACATTCATCTGCTTTGCGTCCCGAGTGGCTTTCATGATCAGCTCGGGCAACGTGTGTATGCTCTGCGGCCCTACCACAACATCCACAAACGGGGCCCGCTCAAAGACTGCTTCTCCCTCAGCCTGTGCAACGCACCCTGCCACCACTATCAACGCACCTTCTTTGCGGAGCATGCGCATTCTTCCAAGTGCGGAATATAGCTTTTCTGCTGCCTTTTCTCTTACGTGGCAGGTGTTAACCATTATGATATCTGCGTCTTCCGGGCGCTGGACCGCTGCAAAACCTAACGGCCTGAGGATATCCTCAACCATCAAGGAATCATAAACGTTCATTTGGCACCCGTAGGACTCTATATACAGCCCTTTTGTCATAAACCGCGATGTGAAGGCGATCGTGAATTCTATAATATTTTGTGCATAGACACAACACGAATCTCTGCGCCGTATACTCTGCGCGCGTGGCTAGAAACCTCTTGGTGCTTTGATTACCAACGATATATGTATACTGCTATTTGGGGGTGTATGATATACAAGAAAAGCTTTTGCGTTTAAAACGCGTTGGAGTGTGGATAAACCCCCCAAGGTGCACCTGTAGGCCTGCAATCCTCACGCTAGCAATTTTTAACGTGTGTTGCCTGTGCTCCCATTCCACGCTGATTACATCTCCCACATTTAGTGAAGCATATTTTATGGGCAGAGATATCCTGAAAAAGCAATTCTGGCTTGCGGTGAGGTGTTGTAAATCATCCACTATGGCCTCCGCATGTAGATCATCAAGCACCAGTGATGTTTGTAAAATACCTGAGGCTTTTGGCCCACCAACTTGGCATGCCTGCGGGTTTCTAAGCCTCGGCTGGTAGCCAAATCTTCGGCTTACGTATAGCAGTGCCTGCGCTTCGCAGGGGGCTGTGGGTGCGTAAGTTACCTGGTAGCTTCCCGGCACTACATCCTCGTCTGGTATGTGCAGTACAGATTCCGGGTCAGAGTCCGAGAAGACCAATTCCCCCGCCTTTTCCCTGATGTCCAGGCAGTATATTTTTTGTAGTTCCCTGACCACGGCCTCCGCTGATGTGTAATTGTGGATTGAATATCCCAGCACGAGCTCGTCCGCTTCCTTTGCGGTTGTGGAACGCAGGCCTACCTTGCCGGTCACGCTTTGGAGGATTGAAGACAGTGTGGCCGAGTCTATTTTTCCGTTGATCCAATGGCCAGTCTGCCAGTTTTGGTAGAAATATGGCTCCATTTTGACGTACGGCTCGAGATTCCACGCGTAAAGGAACATCCTCTCCACAATTTCTGAGGGGTGCCACGCGTCAAAAGTGCCTTCTATAGCGGTTTTTTGTGCGACAAAATCTATGCTATCCGGTGTTACGTTTTCTACAGCACTAGCGTGTTGTTCGGGCGATAGCGGCCTGTATGTGCAGTCTGCCACACTTCGGAAACCATATTCTATGAACCACACCTTTTTGCTTTTAGGTTGCCACGCGGTTTTGGTATTGTTATGCCGGTTTACATGGCTGCTGCTCCACCATTGGCCTATGTTTTTGTACGCAGAGCTCAAGTGGGAGCTTTCAGATTGTCCTATAGTCGGGTGCTTGTAGGGGCCATCATACCCTTCACTGCTGTGCCAAGATTGTGCAACGCTTTGTGCGCTGAACCTATGCGTGGGATTTGGGGTGTCTGTAAGGGGGAAATACGCGTTGATGCCGACGACGTCAATATGGTCAGATGCCCACAACGCGTCTAAGTTGTATACCCCGTTGTGCGAGTGATATTCGTCCCAATTTGCCGCGTATGTTACAACTGTGGCGTTTCCAAGCACCTGCTTTGCCAGTTCAGCCAAGCGTATGAGTGCCTCTACTGCCGGGAACGATTCTGCGTCATCTTTGATTCTGGTAAGCGATGTAAGACCGCTGCCTATTACGAACGCATCTATGGTTCCCCTGGTAAGTAGGCAGTAGTGTTCTATGAATGGCCGGTATCGCCGACTGAAAAACTGGTCGATGTCTTGCGGGTTCTCGCACGTCAATTGTGTGCCTTCTTCGAAATTTACGATCAATTTCGGCAGTAATAGTATCTTATAACCCCTGGATTTAAGCTCCCATATGTATCGCACTAAGGACGCATCGTGGGTGGTTCCCTTGGGCGGCTGCCGGCCATCTTTTAGCCTAAGTTTGTATGCATTTGTTGCGGTAAAATTACCAACCTTCCAGGCGTCTGGAGTTATCTTGACGTCATGCTCGTATATGGTCGCGGGGCGGACCCCGCAATGCTTAATGTTTTGTCCGTCAGTAAACCAGTGAACCGTTACTGCCACCCATTGCACGTTAGGTAAAATGCTCTGCATCGCATCCAGGGCTAATAATGCGTTTGACCGCGTATAACCACCCATCCCGTTGATTTTTGCTGCAGTTCCATATGCAACTGTTTGTGTACCTACAACCGCGACTTGTATTGCCCTGTGTATTTCAGTGTCATAAGAAAATTCTCCTCTACCTATGGTGTGTATGCTATTGATTTTCTGCGTAATATGGCCTTCCAAAAAACCTTCTGGATACGCAGTGACCTCAAACACAAAATTCGGCACTGCATTGTTGTAGTCTTGAAGTGGCAGGTCCTCTATCACGATGTACGCGATGCCGCGGTATGCGGGGGTGTGTTCCCCTGCGGGGGACATTAGTGGATCGGGTGCTTGGTCTTCGGTGCCCTTGTATAGCCTGTGTTTTATTGTGGACAAATCTAGCGGTTTTCCATTTGCCCACATGCGAGAGAGTCTGTGTATTGGTCCCGAGCATATGGCAATTGCCAGTGTTGCGTGGCTGCTTGTGGTGCGTTTTGCTGATTGTGAGCCACGTGTTGTGTAGGTTTCTTGGTGCCTTGCATACCTGATTGGTTGTGCCCATATTATGTTGCCTTGTACTTGTGCAGTGCCATACACTTTGCACAATGTCTTGCCGTATGTGGATGTTTGCACCCTGGTTTCCTTTGGGGGTTTTTTGGCTTGCGTGCTGCCTCTGTTCCGCAAGTTGGGCGCTGATAGCCCTTCGGTTGTAACTCGGTTGAGTGCCTCTTCGATAGATTGTGTGACAGACTTCCAGACTGCTTGATTTACTACGCTAGCGATGGTAGACAATATTGGTGTTGTTGACATAATTTAACCCGGGATAGTTGCAGTAGTTTTCATACAAGGTGTGCCGCAGTTGTGGGTGGTATTGCCCGGTGCTCTGGTGGGGACAGAGCGCCCCAGCATCGGAATGTTAGCATATGCCTTTGCCGCGGCAGAGCACGAAATGGCCGTGTGGATTTTGTCACGCCGCTATGCAGGTGATGCGTCTCAGGTTTGCTAGTGTGTTCAGCTACGACGCAGTTTGTCTACATCTGGTGTTGCTAAGGCGCCATGCTGGGGTATTGTGCAGACCATCGGCTCGTGGCACTAGCGGGTTTGCTCACTCCTCAAGAGGTTGGTATACGGAATTTAAATCTGGTACGTGGGGCTCTCCCCGGAAGTTACTCGTATTGTCGAATTTTCTACTGCAAGTGAGAAAGTTTTTGTCACACCCGGCGATTATTGAGTACGCATCTCCCGGTAGTATTGGGTAGGGCGCACTTCTGGCCAGGTGTACCATATAGTGTCTGTGGCCGCGCACTTCCACGGATATTCCCCGATTCTCTCCATCCAGAAATGTGACCACTCCGTGTTTATAGTAGCAGTCTGCGTAGGGAAGCTTGGTATCCTCCAGGGTTAGGTGATCCACCACTTTGTCTACTGTACTTTGAAACGTGAATTTCTTCCTGTCGAGCTTACACTTGCTGTCACAAAATTGTGCCCTGCAATGGGGAGAAAATAATATACCAATTTTGTCGGATAAGGCGCTCTGGATTCCCTCGAGTGAGATTTTTAGCCTGTGATTTTCGACCGTGATAGTGCTTACCATTCCGACGAACAGCGTTATTTTTTCCCGCGATACATCATCATAATCGATTGAAAATATCTCTACCTCAATGCGGCTGCGCTGCCCACTTGCGAGAGCTTGCTCTCTCATAATGCTGCCATATTTTGTTATCTCGATCGAGGCTATGCTACGGTCCTTGCCACGATATATAGGGCCGAAGTTTATGCCATAGCCGGAGCTATAAACAGCATTGTCGATTTCGAGGTTTTCGTCATGTTCTGTGAGCCTTATGTCAGCGTTTTCGGCCGATATCCTGCAACAAAGCGCGGTGGTTATTACTGCGTGAGAGGTGTGAGCTGGCAGTTTTTGTGCTGCATTTTTCATGGGCGTTATCCTCAGATATTAATAAATTGATTTTGTAGAGATCGGTGTACAAGGATCCCGTACTAGAGGGTAAAACCCAGCCTGACAATTAGTAAGCAAAAGTTATCCAGGCTAGGGAACCAACATAGCGCCGGGAGAATGTTAGCTTTAAATGACCGTGAAAGTATGTTAGAGTGGTCGCGATTCTCCACACTGTGCGAGGATTTTTGTTGCTGCGTGAAGGTGTACGTGGTGTCTTACAGGAGCCAGAAGGATTGTTTGTTTGGGGATAATGCACTTCTTGTGGAAGAGGTGTACAGCAGGTATGAGCGGGGAGATGCGGAGCTTCCGAATTGTTGGAAGAGCTTGTTCACTCGCGCATTGGAGGATAAATACCCTGCCGAGTGTGCGCAAGCCACTTCTGGTAATGATATAGCTGTGGACTCTAAGGTTCTGTGCCTACTGCATTTTTTTAGGTCTTACGGGCATCTTGCAGCAGATCTTGATCCCCTAGGCATGGCCGGGAAGGTTGCGCTTGATCATGATAAGTTTATCGCTTCTATAATAGGGGACGGCGAAGCTGCTTGGCGTGGGTCTGGGGCTTCGTTGCCTTCAATTTTGCAAGCTCTCAAAGAAACATACTGCGGCTCAATTGGCTATGAGTTCATGCATATACCCTCCAGTGAGGAGCGCGATTGGCTGAGGGATAAGATTGAAAATACCAGCAGGGTAATCGCGCCTGAGCGCAAGAGAGAGACCTTGCGGTGTTTGCAGGAGACCGAATTGTTTGAGCAGTTTCTGCATGTAAGATATCCAGGATACAAGAGGTTTTCTGTTGAGGGCGGGGATGTGCTTGTTCCCTTGCTTGAGAGAATAATTGCCCTTGCGCCGGGGTTTAACTGCAAAGAAGTTGTGCTAGGTTTATCGCACAGGGGGCGGCTGAGTGTACTTACTAGGGTGATGCGCAAACCATATGCGGCAGTGCTGTATGAATTTTCTGGGGGTATGGCGTACCCAGAAGGGTTGTCGTTATCTGGGGATGTGAAATACCATTTGGGGTACTCGACCGACAAAAAAATTGGGGGTGAGACAGTGCACCTGTCGCTCGCGTATAACTCCTCCAGCCTGGAATCTGTTAACCCTGTCGTCATGGGTAGAGTGAAGGCTAAGAGCGACGAAAAACGCCAGCCTGTGCTTGGAATTTTGGTGCATGGGAACGCTGCCTTCATCGGCCAGGGGGTGGTCTCAGAGGGGTTTACCTTGAGTGGAGTTGCGGGCTACTCTCCGGGCGGAATTGTGCATGTGGTAGTGAACAACCAAGTTGGCTTTACTGCGGACCCCGAAAGTTCTATGACGTCTTTCTACTGCTCGGATGTAGCGAAGATGATAGATGCACCCGTGTTTCATGTTAATGGTGATGATCCGGAGTCAGTACTGTTAGTGGCGGATCTGGCCATGGAATACAGAAGCAAATTTGGGAAGGATGTAGTGGTTGATATAGTCTGCTACAGGCGTTTTGGTCACAATGAGGGTGACGAACCTATGTTTACCCAACCACTGATGTACAAACGCATCGCCGCACACAAGACCGTTGCCAGCTTGTATGCAGAACGGCTCATAAGTGAGGGAGTGGTTACCAAAGAGGATGTTGATAAGTCGCGTGGGGAGTTCCGCGCAGTGTTGGAAGAGGCCTTTGCTGCGTCTGCTAAGTACAAACCAGAAAAGGAGGATTGGTTTCAGGGTTGTTGGCAAGGTCTCAGGCGCCCAGATCCGGGCAACTTTCAGGATTATCTTTCAGAGACTGGGGTTGAGAGGAGCAAATTGCTTGCCTTGGTAGACTCTCTATGCACCATCCCGGAGGGGTTCAACGCGGAAACGAAAATCGCCAGGATGCTGGCTGGTAGGCTCAAAGGTGTACAGGGTGACTCAATAGATTGGGGTACGGGTGAGGCTCTGGCTATTGCCTCGCTGTTAGTTGAAAAATTCAGGGTTCGCCTATCTGGGGAAGATTCTGCCAGGGGCACGTTCTCCCATAGGCATGCTAGGCTTGTGGACCAGGTTACTGGGGAGCACTACGTACCTCTGAACAATCTAGGCGTGGAACAGGCCAGGTTTGACGTCATGGATAGCCCGCTTTCTGAGTATGCGGTTATGGGCTTTGAGTATGGGTATAGCTTGGATTCCCCCAATGTATTAGTCATTTGGGAGGCGCAGTTTGGTGATTTTGCCAACGGTGCGCAGATAATTATTGACCAGTATGTCGCTGCTGCTGAAACCAAGTGGATGCGGTCCAGCGGATTGGTACTATTGCTACCGCATGGGTATGAAGGCCAGGGTCCAGAGCATAGCTCCGCGAGAATTGAAAGGTATTTGCAGCTCTGTGCCGAGGACAACATGCAAGTCGTCAACTGCACGACTCCCGCGAATTTTTTTCACGCGCTGCGTAGGCAGCTGCATAGAGACTTCAGAAAGCCGCTGGTGGTGTTCACTCCGAAATCTCTACTGAGGCATAAAATGGCTGTGTCCAAAATCTCAGACTTTGAAGGTCATTTTATTCCGGTGATTGGTGAGGTTGCGGATATTAATCCCAGCGCGGTACGTCGGGTAGTGGTGTGCAGCGGGAAGGTGTACTACGATCTTCTGGCGGCAAGAGCTGATAAGACAGATGTTGCACTTCTGAGGCTGGAGCAATACTATCCGTTCCCAACTGAGTTATTGGCTAATAAGCTTGCGAAGTACAAAAAAGCTTCGGTAGTATGGTGCCAAGAAGAGCACTTTAACATGGGCGGTTGGAGTTTTGTGCGCGATCGGATTGAAGAATCCATGCGGTGTGCCGGCATTTCCGGGTCCGTATCCTATATCGGTAGGTCTGAATCTGCGTCTACGGCAGCAGGGTACCCAAGCGCACACGCGACGCAGCAGCAGGCCATAATAGATTCCGTATTTGCATAGTGGCCCTGCCAGTGTTTGTGTACAGTAGGTGTAAAAAGCTTTTCCTGACCGATAGGTGAGTTGCTGCAGGTGCACCAAGTGCTTGTGTGCGTCCTTTAAGTGAGCCGGCATTCCTTTGCGGGCATATTTGAGCCACATGAAATTGCAGCGCACACTTTCGCATAGAGCCCCGTACAGGTTTTGTAGCAACGACAGGCGGCTGGCAGGGTGTCATCGCCTATGTATGACCTGCAGCACAGTCCGATCATCCAGTTAGGGTTTATATGAGAGGCATATATGTACAACCGCGCAGACTGATCATCTGTTTTGCGAAGTGCACATTAGGGTGTATTGATGGACATATATGTATGCCGAAGGTGCCTCCTGCCGTGGTTGCGGAGCTATGCAAACTCTGAATGCATGTATTGTTCTTTACGAACCAGCAGCCGTGGTGTGTGCCACAAAGCAGCGCCCAATCCCGCGAATGGTGGCACCTGCACAGGTTTTAACCGCCACGTATGCCTACCCATGCCACCGCTCTATGAATGTACAACGGTAGGTTGTGTATGCGGGCAGCTTAATGCCCTCCTCAAACCGCTTTACCGCGCACTAAATGCACAATGGGGCGTGATGACCGCCCCACCGTACAGGTTGTCGAGTTTTACTCAACCGTGGGCTTGCTGTCTTCGATCTCCAACAGCTTTATTGCACTCCCGTTTATTATACTCCCGCCCACACGCTTTGTTGTGTAAAACGCGACGAAAGCTTTGCTCGTAAACGGGTCACGCAAGATTTTCATATTTCGATTTTCCACAATTTTGTACGCATTTTTAAAATCCCCAAACGCTATTATCGGGAGTTTGGCATTGGCGATAGCCGGCATATCTGAAGTTTGGTATACCGGTGCCCCCAGTAGCATTTCCTCCCCAGATGGGCCAGGTTGCAGTAAATACTGCCCGGAACTGGATTTGAGTGAGCGTATTGCCTGCAGCACGCTTCTGTGCATTATAAACGCTCCCCTGCCGGCAAAATATTCGTCCAGGGAGTAGTACAGTGAAATGATGGCGTCGCTGTTTAGCTGTTTTGCGGATACTCTTTCAATTTGTCCTTCGTCCTTCCCGTCCTCAGATGACAGTATACCGGATGGCTTCTTGTCCCCATCCCCGGAGATGAAAGCCTCATTTTCTTTCCTGCTGAACGCATCTACCAGGTTGTCTATGAGCCAGCCTTCCAGATCTACTAAGGAGTCATCCAAAAGCTTTTTTGCAATCTGCGGTTGCGCGTATAACTCGTGCAAGTATATGGTCGTCTTGCTCATTTTTGGGGCTGCTGTATCGCTTTGCACTTCTCCTCCCCACCCCACGAAGGTATCCTTATTGTTGGTGGTGAAATATTCGAGGCTGTCTCCCGATACCTTCTCCACCGAGCACAGTTTGCGCATTACAGAGCTTTGAGATAAGCGCTTGTCTATATGCATGGAGATTTCTCTCGGCATGAGGTACGCTAGTGCTGAGCTGCTATCAAGGCCTTTTTGCTCAAAACCTGTAACTTGTCCGTTGCGTATGTATTCTGATAGTGACTTGCGCTCTAGCGCTTCGGGGTCCTCGCAGAGGTTGAGGCGCTTTGCGGCGAGCTCCAACCTGTCTAAGCGATCACTTTGCTGGTCAAATTTGCGATTAATCTCCTCTATATGTCTGACTGTCAAGGGGAGTCGGTTTTCCTCATGAGGGCCGTCATCGTGCTCTTGGAGCTCGTTGTATGCGGGTATGAGGCTTGTAACGCTGTCTTTTACTTCAAAATTAGGTACTGTCATGTAATTCCTAGAAATTATGAAAATATGCAGGTAGAGAGATTCTTGGTGAGAATCATAGTAGCGCTCTCCAAGGGCATTATTACCTGATTACCTGCTTGTACGTAAGCAAGAAACTTCGAAAAGCTGATAATGCATGCGAGAATTGAAATGCACGCACGGCAAGACGGCTGAACACTGCACCTTCGCCGCGATTAAGTTTTGCCCCTCCAGAGCGCGCTACAGTTGGCTATGCATTGCCTTCTGTTGCCGTAGCAAGTCTAATGTTTCTAGCACATTCTTGACTGCAGTCTGGCCGCTGCTAGTGAGCTCGACCAGGGGCAGGCGCACTTTCGGCCGCATTTTACCCATCAAGCTGAGTGCATATTTGGTGGGTGATGGACTGGGCTCGATGAATAACACTCTGCTTAACGCTGCCAAATTTCCGCTCACTTGTTTTGCCATGTTTATTTTCCCCAGTGCATGGAGGCGATACAATTCCACGGCCATCTTTGGCGCAACGTTAGATACCACAGAAACGCATCCAGAGCCCCCGTTTGTGTAGGAAGTGAGGACGGTTTCATCTTCGCCAGAAAGGATAGCAACTTTCTCGGGTAGAATTGCCTTCAGCGCTGCCACCCTCTCAGCCCCAGTGCAGTCTTTTATGCCAACAACCCTGGGCAATTCCGCAATTCTTCTAATCGTGTCGTTAGATATGTCAATTGCTGTTCTTTGTGGGACATTATAAAGCACTATCGGTATGTTGGTTGCGTCATGCACGGCTCGGAAGTGTTGATATACTCCCTCGTCACTCGGCCGATTGTAATACGGCACTACTATCAAAGCTGCATCCGCCCCTGCAGATTGCACGAACAGCGCCCTACTTATAGTTTCTGTGGTACAGTTAGACCCCGCACCCGCGATGACCAGGATGCGCCCCCGTGCAGTTTCTATGCACAGCCTCACTACCGTGCAGTACTCTTCAAAATTCAGGGTGGCAGACTCCCCGGTAGTGCCGCACGGTACTATCCCAGAGGTTCCTGAAGAAATCTGCCAATCCACAAACGAGGCCAGCGCTCTTTCATCCAGGGATAAGTCATCTCTAAAGGGGGTTGCCAACGCGGTAAAGACTCCACTAAGCTTCATGGCCGGCCCGTTTTACATAGCGTCGAGTTAGCAATAACACTTTTACGCCGCAAGCGCAAGTTAGCACCGGCACGTACCCACACTTTGTGGATGAAAAAGTGCAGAAGCCCAGTGGGTGCGGCATAAGAGACCGGTAGCCGCGCTACCGACAATAGGCAATGCATCCACGGTGAGCTAAGTTCCCTGAATGGCTACCGTCAGGGTTTTTGTGCCTCAGGTTTCGGATAGCCGAGTATGTGAACGTGAAAATGTGGCACCACTTGCCCGGCCGATTTCCCATGGTTGGTGACCAGCCTGTACCCTCCGTGGTGGAGCCCAAGCTCTCTGGCGATCGCGCCCACTGTCCTGAAGAAGCCTGCGATATCGCAGTCAGAGCTTATGAAGTCATCGTATGATATGTACTTACCCTTGGGTATCACAAGAACATGTACTGGAGCTTCCGGACGAATATCGTGAAAGGCCAAAACCTGCTCGTCCTCGTACACCTTTCTACAAGGTGCCTCGCCCCTCAAGATGCGGGCAAACACATTGCCGCTGTCATACTCCCCTATTGCTGCGCTATTGGTCATGCATCTCTGCCGGTTGAGACAGCGCGTGCGGACGCCGCGGCCTGTCCTGGGGCTGAAGTAGGAGTGAACGACGTAGCCGCCCCTGACTGCTGAAGGCCGTCCTGCGTCACTCCATCAAGCCCCATCGAAGCGCCGCGAAGCAGTGCATCGTCCAGGTGGATTCCCGCGTCGCTAACCTTTGAAGCTCCCGCAGCAACCCCACTACCGCATCTTTCCAAAAATCGAGTTTGAAGCCCTGCCGCAGCCTTCGTGTCAGCTCTACCCCCGATCTGGAGCCGAGCGTAGCTCCCAACTGACTTGGCCAGGTCAAAGCTCTCTGGTACAATATCTCCAGGGCTAACCCCCGGTGTCGTTGCTGCACTTGAACCCAGAACCATATCATCCCCCGCTTCAGACTTACCACTATCTACGCTGTGCTGAGCAGTGCTGTCAACACCTGAGTCCTGAGAGTATCCTTCTTGAGCCACCTGGGAACTTGGTCTGGGTGCTTCACTACCGGGACCACCGCTGCGCGCAGGCTTGGTCTTAACATTGCTGACTTGCTTGCCAGCCTCAGAGGACTCTAGGGTCCTCTTATGCACCATCTCCTTTGCAAAGCTTTTTGCCAGCGTGCTGTTCTTGATTCCGATACACTCAAAGACTGCCTCAATCTCCTTCTGTATCTGCGCCTCGGTTTTGTTTTCAGTATCCAGGGTCACTTTAAGCACTCTGCCGAAGCCATCGTTACTGCGATTAACGGAAATAGTGCCGCCAAGCTCTGCAAGTTTTTCCCGCAAACCCACGAGCTTTTCATAGCCCTTCATGGCTTCTTTGTTATTCAGTAGTGCCTTTACATCAATGAGAGTATCACTAGAAAAATTTATCCGGAGTGCCGCGCTGTTCGGATCAAGCTGCTTCTTATCACTACTATCAACAGCATCCAATATCCTTAGCGCATCGTCATTGAAAACATAGTTCGCAACTGTAAGAGTCAGCTTTCCTGATGCGCCGTAGGAGGCGCTTATATCGTTGCCACGGGCCCGCTCGCTTGGCGTATTCCGAACCCTACCTACCCTCTCTTTGAACGGGCTCCACTCGTCTCCGCTTTTGACCTTGCCAACCAGATCTTTAATGTTCTGCCAGGTGTTTTTGGTGGTTGCGGCGTGCTTGTTTGTTTTAGGCGGGGTAGTGACCGCATCAACGACGGTTGCAGCACCCACTCCGACTTTCTTGAGAGCCTCACTCGTCTTCTCTTGCAACTTTTTGTCGCTGCTCATACTAACCCCCTAATCCCATCTGTGGCACCTGCTGGACCGGAGCCACAGGACGACCATCATCACCACGTGCTACACGACGGCGACAGCAATACCTAGCTCTGAACCTCTCCATACCAGCTTGGCGCGAACTTCCTAAACCCCATGCGGTGTGCCAAACGCACAGAGAAAGCCGCAGGATTATAGATGCTCAACGCACAGTATGCAAAAGTTAAAACATCAGCCCACCAAACGAACGCAAAAATTTTGGTGTACGTATCCGGTATTGTGTATAAAATCGCAACCCAAGCACACGCAATGGTTAGCGCATACTTAAGCACGCAAAGGTTAACACATGGTTAAGGTAGGCGATAGTACAGAGTATACTCCCATTATCAGGCAGTACAAGTCATTAAAGGACCAATATGAGGGGTGTTTGCTGTTTTACAGACTTGGAGACTTTTACGAGCTTTTTTTCGACGATGCAGTTGTGGCATCTAGGGCTTTGGATATAGTGTTAACCAAGAGGGGCGCTGGAACCCCTATGTGCGGTATACCCACGCACAGTGCAGACAGCTATTTGGGAAGGTTAGTAAAACTTGGCCACAAGGTTGCCATATGTGAGCAACTTGAGACGGTGGAGGAAGCGCGTAAGAGGGGACATCGGGCCCTGGTTAAACGAGATGTAGTTAGGATAGTAACGCCCGGCACTTTGCTTGAAGACGGGTTGCTGGAAGCGAGTGAGAACAACTATCTGGCGTGCCTTTCGCGTGTGGGAGATAGCTACGGTGTGGCGTGGATGGACCTATCTGCAGGAATATTCAACGTGCGTTCTAGTAGACTGGAGAACATTGACAGCGAGATACAGCGCATACGTCCCAGGGAATTGCTGATTTCCGATCGACTGAAAGAGCAAAGGGAAATTGAACTGATTTTGCGTAGGCATCGGTGCGCAGTTACCAGCCATAGCGAGAGTTTCTTCGATGTCAAAAAAGCAGAAAAGGTCTTGTGTGGGATATATGGAGTGAATACCCTGCGGGGATTAGGAAATTTTACAGATGTGGAGGTGTCTGCATGTGGCTCTTTGGTTGAGTACGTGCGCACAACGCAGAAGAATAACCTTCCGAAGTTAGGCTATCCGAAAGTGTGCGATAGCAAAAGCTTTGTACTCATAGACGGTGCGGCGCTGCGGAACCTTGAGTTGTTTTGCACCCAGTCTGGGGAGAAAGAGGGGTCTTTGGTATCCGTTATAGATAGAACCGTAACTGCGATAGGAAGCAGGCTCCTAAAGCGACATCTTGCGTTTCCATCCTCCTGCCCACACGTCATAAATAGCAGACAGGATGCTGTGGAGTTTTTCGTAAAAAGCCGAAATATATGTGAGAGCATAAGAGATGTCATGCGTGGGATCCCTGATATGGAACGTATCCTGACTCGGATCAAGCTGCTTAAATGCTCGCCGCGAGATGTTTGTATGCTAGGAAAGGCCCTTGCAAAGATTCTGCGACTGCAGCAGATCATGCTAGAAGTGGACAATCCGATGTTGGTCAGGATTGTTGGTGAGTTTGGTGAGCATGAGAAGTTGCTGAAGTTAATAAGCGGCACCATACTTGAAAATAATGCAGCAAACGCCAGAGATGGTGGGTTTATAAATCCTGCATGCAATGCGCGTCTAGCCACGGTTGTGCGTATTGAAAGTGAAAGTGATAAACTCATGCAGGACCTGCGTGATAAGTACCGTAAGCTTACTGGGATAGGCAGCCTCAAGATTGCGTACAACAGCGTGCTCGGGTATTACATAGAAACCCCTGCTTCGCATAAACTTAAAGATACAATCTTCATACACAGGCAGAGCCTGGCACATACGATGCGCCATACCACCGCGGAGCTTAGGGAACTTGAGGAGACAATCACCGCTGCCAAAAGTGAGATTATGGAGCTTGAGGCTCAGATTTTCCGCGGACTTTGTCTACGAATTTCAGAGGAGGCGCAAAGCGTCGAACTTGCGGCCAATGCGGTTGCGGAGCTGGATGTTTTGATTTCACTTGCCAGGTTGGCGGCGGAGAACAAATATGTCAGGCCTATTGTTGATGATAGCAGAGAGTTCGCAGTAAAAAGAGGGCGCCATCCCGTGGTTGAGACGGGTGTGCGGTTCATTGCCAATGATGTCAACCTCTCGGAAGATGGCAGGATGTGGCTCATTACAGGGCCAAACATGGCCGGGAAGAGCACTTTCCTCAGGCAGAATGCACTCATAGCGATTGTGGCGCACATCGGGTCATTCGTGCCGGCGGAGAGTGCGCATATAGGGGTTATAGATAAAATTTTCAGCAGGGTAGGGGCTTCGGACAGCATATCGTTGGGATATTCCACATTTATGGTAGAAATGGCTGAGACCGCGGCTATCCTAAACCAAGCAACCGATAGGTCTTTGGTAATTCTGGACGAAGTTGGTAGAGGCACGGGGATCCACGACGGATTTTCCATAGCTCTGGCGGTTATAGAGCATATTCACGACGTTACGAAGAGCAGAGCTATATGTGCCACGCATTATCACGAACTGCCGAAATTTAGTTCTTATCTGAAGAACGTGCAGTGTTTTTACATGAAAATAGAAGAGTGGCAGGGCCAAGTTGTATTTCTACATGAGCTAGTAGCGGGGATTTCGGGCAAATCTTACGGGATATACGTTGCGGAACTTGCCGGGTTTCCCAAAAATGTTCTGGAGAGAGCCAGATTTTTTATGGGGGAGCTCGGTGAAAGTGGTAGTCTGAGTTCAAATTGTGAGGGTCTAGTTGGGCAGCACAGCACCTGAAGTGGTGCAGGTGGAGGATTGTGCTGAGGTTATACATGCTGCAAAACAAGGTTTCAAGGAGCTCTTGCTGCGATATGCAGAGCAAATGATGTTCACCCCGGGAAGACTTTTCCACTTTTTCTGCAGATGAACTTCTATCAAGAGTGCGTGGGGGCGTGCTGCATCAAAATGCCGGGGTGTAAGCTGCCCGCTGCAGGATATTGTCATATGCGTGTGGCACGACGCCCTGAAGTGCCGAAATAGCTTCCGCACCGGATCTGTGTCGGAAAGTGGTGATCCGCAGCAGTAGGTTTACTATTAGCGGTAAATGCCGGGGTGTAAGCTGCCTGCTGCAGGATACTGTCATATGCGTGCGGCACTACGCCTGGGGTTGTAGGCGTTACTTTAGGTTATACCCGTATCCGGCTGTAATATCACTTGAGCGCACATACCCCCTGTGCTAGTCTGTAGAGTTGTTGTGTGGTGTGCTGGTTCGTGTACAAACTCTGGAAAAAAATTACCGGCCTGAACAAAGTTGTATTCGCTGTGCTGCTGTGCATGAGCATAGAAAGCTACGACTTCATCGTCTACGGCATGCTTAGTTCCATTATGGCAAAAGTGTTTTTCCTGCAGAGTGCCTTTCTGTCTGATCAAGGAGATCGCGCCACATACTTGTCCTCGCTCATGGGTTTTTTAGTTTTTGCGTCTGCTTTTGTCGCGCGGCCGCTGGGCGCAACGATGTTTGGTTATTTGGGTGACAGGAAAGGCAGAGGACTGGCGCTCAACATCTCTGCTGGTATGCTGGCAGGTTCAGTTTTCCTCATATCTGTGCTTCCGACTCCTAAAACTTGGAGTCTTGCTCCTATTGCGCTGGTTGTGTTGAGAATCATCCAAGGGTTGGCCTACGGCGCCGAAGTTGGTGGTGTTGTACTAATGGCTGAGAGTGTTGAAAAACACCAGGTGAAGATGACGTGGGTCATCGGAACTGTGTTTGGTAACGTTGGGCTATTTCTTGGTGCGTTTGTGTTGCGATTGTGCGAGACTGCCCTTACGGAGGCCCAGATGCACGAGTGGGGGTGGAGAATTCCGTTTTTGGTTGCGGGTGTGATTAGCTGTGCGCTTCCTTACCTGCGATCTAGAATCAAAGAAAGCCCGGATTATATGGAATATAAAGCAACTGGGCGTAAGGAAAACATTCTCAAATCTTTGCTACAGAACGCCGGTGGCGTACTACTTGTTTTTGCCATGGCTGCACTTTCCTCTGGGTTTTTTTATCTATCCATGGTTTACATGGACTTGGGCCACAAGTCAGGTACTTGGGAGTACGCAGTCTTACTATCGCTACTGACGCTAGCTCCTTGCTGCAGTTTGTTTGTGTCTGATGCTGGCAAGAACAGGAGCTACTTTCTGGTCTTGTTGGCCCTCGTAATAGTTGCGATGTACCCGGTTGTGCACTTCATCTACGAAGGCCACATGGTTGCGCGCATAGTGTTTGTGCTAATATTCAGCACATACTGGGGGTGGTGGGGGCCGTTGGTTGTGCTAATTTTCCCAGTGGGTGCGAGGCAAACATGTTTTTCAATGCCGCTCAGCATGGGATGCACGCTAGGTGGATTTTCCCCCGCAATTTGTCTGTGGCTTTCCCATGCAACGGGGCTAGATGGCGTTCCTGCATTTTACCTGATCTCCTTTGCCGTCATAGTTTTCGCAATGGTTGCGCTTTTCCTGCGGGTTGAAGGTGGGTCATACAGGTTTGCATTTTCCAGAAGAAAAGAAGGGGGGGGGGGGACGGAAGTGGCCGAGGCTGAGGTACCTGAGGTTTTTTAGGTGTGGGCCATGCTTCTGACTGTACACCCGTATCCGGTGTGTAATATTCTTGAGCGCACATAGCCCCTGTGCTAGACTGGCGGATTGCCCTGTGGTGTGCTGATTCGTGTACAAACTCTGGAAAAGAATTACCGGCCTAAACGAGGTTGTGCTTGCCGTTTTGCTGTGCACTGCCATAGAAAACTACGACTTTACTGTTTACGGCATGCTTAGTTCCGTTATAGCGCAGGTGTTTTTCTCAGAAAGTGCCTTCCTGCCTGGCCAAGGAGAGGGCTCCACATACTTGTCCACACTTATGGGATTTTTAGTTTTTGCATCTGCTTTTGTTGCCAGGCCGCTGGGCGCAACAATGTTTGGTTATTTGGGCGACAGAAAAGGCAGAAGGCTGGCACTTAACATCTCTGCTGGTATGCTGGTGGGATCAGTCTTTTTCATGTCCGTCCTTCCAACTCCTACTACTTGGAGCCTTTCCCCCATTGTGCTTATTGTGCTGAGGATTATTCAGGGATTGTCATACGGCGCCGAAATCGGTGGCGTTGTGTTGATGGCTGAAAGTGTCAGTAGGGACCAGGTGAAGGTGGTATGGGTCATCCGTATTATACTTTGCAGCGTTGGTATACTTGTGGGCACGTTCGTGTTGCGGGTGTGTGAGGCCACCCTTACAAAGGTTCAGATGCACGAGTGGGGGTGGAGGATTCCATTTTTTATCGCAGCCGCGGTGAGTTGTTTTCTTCCCTACCTCCGTTCCAGAATTCACGAAAGCCCGGATTATTTGGAATATAAATCTACCGGGCGCAAGGAAAACATTCTCAAATCTTTGCTACAGAACGCCGGTGGAGTACTGCTGGTTTTTGCCATGGGTGCACTTTCCTCTGGGTTTTTTTATCTATCCTTGGTCTGCATGGACATGGGCCACAGGTCGGGTATCTTAGAGTATGTCATCTCATTGTTGCTTTTGATGCTTGCATCCTACGCGAGCCTGCTTGTGTCTGATGCTAACAAGAGGAAAAGCTGCTTACTGGCTGTTTTGGCTGTTATAGTAATTGCGATGTATCCGGTTGTGCACTTCATCTACGAAGGGTCAATGATTGCTCGCATGGCGTTTTTCGTGATGTTCGGCTCATATTGGGGATGGTACGGGCCGTTTGTTGTGTTAATGTTTCCGGTGGGTGCGCGGCAGACATGTTTTTCTGCGCCTTACAGCGCTGGGTACCTTCTAGGTGGTTTTTCCCCAGCCATTTGTCTGTGGCTTTCCCATGCCACTGGGCTAAATACTATTCCAGCATTTTACCTGATCTCCTTCGCCGTCATAGTCTTCATAATGGTTGCGCTTTTCTTGCAGGTTGAGGGTGGATCATACAAGTTTGTGCTTTCCAGAGAAGGGGGGAAGTAACAGCCCCGCACCGGAACTTATGGGCTGATGATTGGCCCGCACGGGGCCTGTTGTAGCTTGAAGGATGACTTTTGCACCAGGTTCATGACTGTCTCAACCAACTCTCCACTGAACCCTGACCGCACAATTTCCTCCTGCGTTTGCCCGAGGTCTACAAGTGCGTGTAACACGCGATCTAGGACGGAATATTCCGGCAAGGTGTCTTGATCTTTTTGGTCCGGCCTTAGCTCGGCTGAAGGGGCTTTACGTATTATCTCTTCTGGTATTACATTTGTCTTTTGACAAAGACTACCCCGCGGTATTTTGTTGTTCCGCCACTTCGCAAGTTCGTATACTCTGGTTTTGTACACGTCTTTGATTGGGGCAAAGCCCCCGCACATATCACCGTACAGAGTCGTATATCCCGTCAGTAGCTCGGATTTATTGCCAGTGGCAAGGAGCAACCATCCCATTTTGTTACTAGCCGCCATCAGGGACATTCCCCGTATTCTAGACTGCATGTTTTCCTCGGCCACACCTGAGAGAGAGTTTGCAGGGAGTGTACTCAGCGCCCCAAGCGTGGTGCGGTAAATTTCCTCTATAGACATTACTGTATGGCTGGTACCAAGATTTAGCGCACACTTTGCCGCATCTTCCACGCTCGAAGGAGTAGTGTATCTTGTTGGTAGCATGAACGTGTGTACGTACTGCGGCCCCAGGGCATCAGTAGCTATGGTGGCAACCAGCGCGGAATCTATCCCCCCGGACATGCCTAAGACTACGCTAGCAAACCCATTTTTGTGGGTATAATCCCTAAGCGCGAGCATGAGGTTTTGATAATCTTGCTCCTCACTTGTTGGAGGCTCTCCGACACTGTCTAGCGTAGCGCACGGATTCATAATACTCTGATCTTCGGACCAAAGGGCACACAAGTGTGCTTTGTCGTTGTTACAAAGCAGAGATCCTCCGGGAAACACTCGGTGCTCATATCCGCCGAGTAGGTTAACGTATGCCAATGTGGCGCCGCATTTACCAGATAGCTTGACGCACGAGGATAAGGCATTTGGCCACCCATGCGTAGATTTTCCCATTAGTATCAGTAGATCTAGCCCATTTGATGGTATACTTGCGCCACCGTGCTCCACGTCTGGGCTTTCCTCAAGCAGTAACGCGGCGGTCAAACCACTCACACTAAACATCACAAAAGCATCTCTCAAACGCTTTGGTATGTGCATCAAGGTTCGTATTGTGCCGCCGGATAGCAGGTAAATCACCTCACAAAGCTGTGCATCTCTGCGCTCAACGCCACCCACCACAATACAGGTTTGTTTGTTCAGTGTGTGCGAGGCCAGGTTTTCTAGATATTTGCGGTACAACGCTGTAAACTCCCCGAATGGTAGAGGGGCCTTGTCCAAGTATCCGGATATCGCACATCTGCTTAGCAGCATGATTCTAGCCCCGCTACTTACAGCTTTTTCATACCCTGCCAATATCTTTTCAAAGTTGCCTCGCATATCTCTTGCGTTGTAATTTAGCTGCGCAATGAAGACGTCAGACACCGCTTTCTACCGAGTTTCTAGCATTCTTGCCACTTCTAATGCAGCATAAGTGATAATACACCTGGCTCCTGCGCGTTTCATGCTGATTAGTGCTTCATACATGCATTGGTTGTAATCCAGCCAGCCACTTGCCGATGCGGCCTTGATCATGGCATATTCGCCACTGACCTGATATGCAAAAACCGGCACTTCAACCGCGGCACTTACTGCTGCGATTACATCCAGGTGAAACATCCCCGGTTTGATCATTAGCATATCGGCACCTTCATCGACGTCAAGACGTGCCTCCAGCAGGGCTTCTCTGGAATTAGCGACATCCATTTGGTATGTGCTTTTGTCTATGGACTGGGACATCGTGCGGGAGCCGACCACCCCGCGAAATGGCTTATACAGGCACGAACAAAACTTTGCGGCGTAAGAGAGTATACAAACATTACTGAAGGCGCAATTATCGAGAAACTCCCTAATGGCGCCAATCCTACCATCCATCATATCTGAAGGAGCGACAACGTCACAACCCGCAGCTGCGAGCACTGCAGCCTGTTTGCAGAGTGCAGTTATTGTTGCGTCATTATCCACCTCGCCATCCACTACTATGCCATCGTGCCCGGAGGTTGTGTAAGGATCAAGCGCGACGTCCGCAATAACCCCAATTTCGGGTACGCAGTCTTTTATATGGCGAATTGCGTCGCAAATTAGATTGTTGGGATTATATGCCTCCTCCGCGTCGGTGGACTTCTTACATCCGGACGGGAACACAATTACGGCGTTGATTCCCGCCTCTAGCGCTTCACGCGCCAAATGTGCCGCACCTTTGGCGGATACATTCCGCATACAGTCCAGACCTTCTACCGGAATTATGTCTTCGTCATGCTCATGGACGAATATTGGCAGTATTAGGTTGCCAGCGCAAAGTGCAGTTTCCCTGACGATATTGCGCATCCAAGCGTGGGCGCGCCTGCGCCGCATTCTTGTTTTTGGAAACTGCATTTGAAACTCGGTCCGCTCTTCCACACAGAGTTTATTTTCTTTAACTGTATGCAGCAACTAATTTATATCGCAAAATGCCCAGCGCAGCTTCGGGGTAGTGGCCAATAGAGCAGCGCACAACGGGCATGGCAGCGATGGGTAAAAAGTGAACAACTATAAGGGCTTACGCGTATAGATTATTGTGATTCTAAAATTAGTTGATGCAGCCAAGCGTAGCGTCTAACCTTCGAAGGTTTTAGTTGGGAAGTTCAACATGGACCACGTGGGGCAAATTTTTGACCGCTGTGAATTGCGGAATGAAACCCTTAATAAGAGTAAAAAGCGGCTTCTGTGCGCTACGATTCCTTTCGTGGTCTTTTTTATTATCATAACATTTAGGTTGATAACGCTCACGGCTGTGCCGCACGAGGAGATCAAACCCGCGGTGAGCAAGAATGCGCAGCCTAAAGGTCGGTTCACTATACTAGATCGCAATGGTGAAATACTTGCGACGGATATAGCCACGGTGTCGCTTTCTGCCGATACGACTGTGATGTCCAATCCTGAATTGGTGATAGAAAAAGTATCGGCCATTCTGCACGATGATAGTGAGCGTATACGCAGGCTGCTGTCGCCGAAGAAAAAGTTTATTTGGATTAAACGTGACATAACTTCCACAGAAGCGGCAGAGATCAAAGAGGCGCGGTTGAAGGGGCTACACTTAACGCAGGAAGTCAAGCGCGTATATCCGCACAACAACTTGCTCTCTCACATACTAGGCTATGTTGACCCGGATGGTAGGGGAATTTCAGGTATAGAGAGATATGCAGACATATTCGGTGTGCAGGGCGACGTCAAGCTGTCAGTAGATGTTAGAGTGCAGAATGTTGTAAGAGAAGAAATACTGCGCCAGATGGAGAAGTATAACGCGGCTGCGGGGATTGGGATCGTAATGGACGTGAGGAATGGTGAAATCCTCGCTGCAGTGAGTTTGCCAGATTTTGACCTCAATAACCGCTCAAAAGCCGAAAACTATCAAAAATTTAACCGAGTGACCTTGGGTGTGTATGAAATGGGTTCTGTGTTTAAGCTATTCACGGTAGCAAGCGCCATAGACTCCGGCAAAGTCTCAGTTGAAGATACGTATGATGTCTCACAGCCTTTTATCATTGGCAGGTACAAGGTCAACGATATGTACAAGTCGCGCAGCCCGGTGTTGAGCGTGAGAGAAATTTTTGCGCAGTCTTCAAATGTAGGTATGGCAAAAATCGCCATGGATTTGGGTAAAGACATTCAGCTGGAGTACTTTGAGAGGATGGATTTGCTGTCAGATTTGGGCTTGGAAATTCCGGAGGTGGGGTTCCCAATTTTCCCCAGAGAGTGGGGTAACAGCACCGTTGCTACGGCTTCGTACGGATATGGAGTTGCAGTTACTCCGGTGCACGTTGTGCAGGCTGCGGCTGGGCTCGTAAATGACGGCATCATGCATGATGCCACGCTTATCTTCGGAAAAGGGACGGAGGGTCGGAGAGTAGTGAGCAGCGAGACATCGCGCAAAGTTAAGCAGCTACTGAGATTTGCGGTTGAACGCGGGACTGGCAAGCGGGCAAACGTCAAGGGATATCTGGTTGGAGGGAAGACGGGATCGGCGGAGAAAGTCATGGATGGTAGGTACCGCAAGGACGCAAACTTGGCATCATTTTTGGGTATATTTCCCATTTCTGAGCCGAAATATGCGATCATGGTGATGATTGACGAGCCCAAAGGCTCAAAAGTTACGGGTGGTGCCGTGTCTGCGCCGGTTGTGGGGAGAATAATAAGTAGAATGGCCCCCATACTGAGCATTGCTCCGGTGGCGGGATAGTAACAGGGTTTCCCTCGCTGTCACACGGCTGCGTAAACATTGTGCCCTGGAGCGGTCTCGCGTAACATGTGCGCTAGTGTGTTTGTAACACTCAAGCTTATGAACGCCAGGGTTTTGACTGTACACTGCAGTGAATCGTTTGTAGAAACGGTTGCACGGTATGCGATTGCGCACCGGATAGACGCAGTAGTAGTGCCTAGTTCGACGGATGCACAACTACTCAGCCATGAAGTATCCAAGCTTACGGCACATGGCGCCAACCTCGACATTCTGGCATTTACAAGCGTTGATGGGTGTGCGGCCACCGCTTACGATGCCTCTATGAGTGCGGCAGGGCAACTTTTACTGCTGGCCCAATTTGTGGCACAGTGGAACGCCGCCCACCGCGCAGATTACCCGCTACAGATAGCAAGCGAGCTGTCGCTCCTATTGGATGAATTGCACACAAATTGTGTGGGGCCGGATGCATTGCAAGTTTTCGGTGATGATGAGCTTTCCGGACGCTGTCGCATGGTCGATTTTTTGTGCGATCTGGTGCCGTGGTGGGAGCAGGAGCGTAAAAGCTGCGGCTTGGCCCCATCGGGGTGCGGCATTGGCCCACTTGTAGAGGGTTTTGAGCGGTCCGGCAGGAGGGTTATGGTGGCAGGGATTGTGTTTGGCAAAATATTTACACGCTTTCTCCGGCTGCTCATGCACAGCGTTTCGGATGCCGTAATTGTGCTCCCGTACGTTGATCTCGGGCTTTCTGATCGTGAATGGCAAACTCTGCACAGCGAGCATTACCAATACTACGTCATGCAGCTACTGAAAGATCTTGGCGTTGGTAGAAATGAGGTGGAGAGGCTTGGCCAAGTTAAGGTGAATCACGTAGTTGAGCGGCTGTTTAATTTTGAGCTAACCAGTCACCTGGCAATGGACTATGGCACTGGGAAGGATATTGAGCTCATTGCGTGTTCCTCTGAGGCCGAGGAGGCTGTTAAAGTTGTGGAAATTCTGAAGTCATGCACAACAGAAGCACACTGTGGTGCGAAGGCCGAATTTTCCCGTATCAGTGGATGGGCTGCGAGTGCAAAGCCCACTCAGACGGCGGTCGATGTTGATAAGGACACAATTAGATTTTTGGAAGGGAAGAGCGTCACGTTTGTTGGGAGTGACTCGCTCGCTGCCAGGGTAGATGCGCTGTTGCGTATTGGTGCGAATTATTGCGATTATGACGAGATAATCTCCGCGCTGGTGCTGTGTTCAATTGAGGTAGTGGTTTCGTCCGGGGATGCGGTGCAGCTGCTGTGTATGCTTAAGCATCCACTAGTGAGGCTTGGATACGATGCTGACGAATATTGCAAACTGCTGGCCGAGTTTGAAATTAGAGTAGTGAGAGGACACTCGGCTACAGGCTTTGAAGCAATAGGCAGTGCCATTAGGGAAGAGTTTCAGCAGTTGGAAGAATTTTGGCGCAAAGTTGTTGAAGCAATATCACCGATGATTAATGTGCGCGAAGGCTCCACGATTGGTGAAATAGCTGCCGCGCATGTTCAGTGCCTAGAAAGATTGATGAACAAGCTAGACACCAGTGAATGCACGCACGCGCTGAATAAAATATGCACATTTTTTTCCTTGTTTGATAACTATTGCATGGGCGTGGCGGTATTTTCTCTGACGAGCTACAAAGAAGTGTGCACTCTATTGGTACGGGCCTTCTTTACGGTAGAGCGCAACAAATTGTTTGGGGTCAATCTTGCGACCAGAGACGCTGCGGTACTCGCGGGGTTCAGCGAAGCCGAGTTCAAACCACGCTGCAGCCACCTACTTAACAACTGGGCGCGTGAAAGATTAGGCCTGCCTCTTTTGGAAGAGTACTGTGGGCGCATGATGTATGTGTTGTACAGCTTTTTTTATGCAAAGAAGCTTCGCATTACGAAATCAGCTAAAAGCTTTGGCGTGGCGGTGGCAGAGCCGATTTGGATTAGATATCTCACTTTTCTACTAAAAGATCGTACCGAGCGCTATGCAGCCACCCAGGCTGTTGTCGGTAGCAATGTCGTTACCGATCCGTATCGTGCATCGGCCCCCAATCCTGGGTTGGACGTCAGAAAAAAGGCGATGTCTGTTCTTACTGCAAAGGCTGTAGACACCCTGATCAGCAATCCGTACGTGTTCTATGTACAGTACATTTTGAAGATGTTTCCCACCAAGACTGTAAACACGCAACATTTAGTGCGGGGTTTCAACATTATTGCACACAAGATCCTGCGTGAATATCTAGTGAGCATTGGAACGGAGGCTGGAGATTATAATCTTCTGTTGGAGATAGCAAAGCGTCAGTTTGATGCCATTGCCGTTACCCATCCGTACGCGCATGTGCTATGGTGGCCGAAGTTTAAGGAGATGGCGCGTAACTTTTTTGTGGTAGACAGTGAACGCAGATCCGCAGCCTCCCGTACCGAGTCGGGAAAAAGTTTTGTCTGGCACGTAAGTGAAGAAATACAAGTAATCGCCCGGTGTGATAGGGTAGAGTATATGAAAGATGGCAGCGTTATGGTTGCGTGCAACAAGGTTGGCGCGGCGCCTTCTAAGGCTGACATGCGATGTGGATTTGCGTCAAGAGCCATAGTAGATGCTGTATGTGTTGCGGAGAGTACCGGAGCGAACGTGGCCTCTTTCGCGTATTGGAAAATAGCCCCGTGGACAGTTGAAGTGGTGCAGGTGGAGGATTGTGCCGAGGTTATACATGCTGCAAAACAAGGTTTCAAGGAACTCTTGCTGCGATATGCAGAGCGAATGACGCCATTTTCACCCCGGGAAGACTTTTCTACCTTTTCTGCATATGAGCTTCTGTCAAGAATACGTGGAGGCGTGCTGTGCCCAAATGCTGAAGCGTGAAGGGTTAGACGCATCAGTTGTGTGCCACACTTGGTGGCGATATCACTTGAGCGCACATATCTCTCCTGTGCTCGTTCTGTAGAATGCCGAAAATGGCTTCGTGCCAAATCTGCGTCAGAAAGTGGTGATCCGTAGTAGCGGGTTTACTGTTAGCAGCATAAATGCCGGGGTGTAAGCTGCTTGTTTTTCGCGGTAGATGCGCGTATTGTGTGCGCTGCCAGGTGTGGGGTGTGCCGGATGAAAATTATTTGAATACCCGTACCCCCTATGCTAAACTGGTGAGCTGCCACGTGGTGTGCTGGTTCGTGTACAAACTCTGGAAAAGAATTACTGGCCTGGACGAGGCTGTGCTCGCCGTGCTGCTGTGCGTGGCAATAGAGTATTATGACTTTGCAGCTTACACGGCGCTCAACTCTACAATTAGCAAAGTGTTTTTCTCGCAAGGCGTTTTCCTGTCTGGCCAAGGAGAGGACTCCACGTACCTGTCCACGCTTGTTGGTTTTTTAGCCTTTGCAGCTGCTTTTGTCGCACGGCCGATGGGCGCAACAGTGTTCGGTTATTTGGGCGATAAGATGGGCAGAAGGCTGGCGCTCAACATCTCTGCTGGCATGCTGATAGGGTCGGTCTTCTGCATAGCGATCCTCCCAACTCCCGCTACTTGGAGCCTTTCCCCCATTGTACTTATTGTGTTGAGGATTATTCAGGGATTATCATACGGTGCGGAGATAGGTGGCACTGTATTGATGGCCGAAAGCGTTGATAAGAGCAAGGTGAAGACGGTATGGGTGGTAAGGTTGACATTTTTTAGCGTCGGGATACTTATAGGCACATTTGTGCTGAAGGCATGCGAGGCCACTTTTACGGAGGCCCAGATGCACGAGTGGGGGTGGAGAATTCCGTTTTTAGTTGCGGGTGCAGTTAGCTGTGTGCTTCCTTACCTCCGCTCTAAAATTCACGAAAGCCCAGATTATGTGAAATATAGAGCAACTGGGCGTAAGGAAAACATTCTCAAATCTCTACTGCAAAACGCTGGGGGAGTGCTGCTGGTGCTCATGATGAGCTCGCTTGCCTCTGGGTTTTTTTATCTATCCATGGTCTACATGGACTTGAGTCACAGGTCAAGTATCTGGGAGTATTCGGTTGTGTTATTACTTATGATACTTGCGAACTATAGCAGCCTGCTTGTGTCTGATGCTAACAAGCGAAGGAGTTACTTTTTGGTCCTATTGGCCTTTATAATAGTTACGACGTATCCAATTGTACACTTCATCTATAAGGGTGACGTGACGGCCCTTATTGTGTACCACGTAATGCTTGGCACGTACATAGGATGGTGTATACCATTTGTTGTGCTAATTTTCCCGGTGGGTGCGCGGCAGACGTGTTTTTCGATTCCCTACAGCGCGGGGTACCTTGTGGGCGGGTTTTCCCCGGCGATTTGTCTGTGGTTTTCTCATGCTACCGGGTTCGACAATGCCCCAGCATTTTACCTGATCTCCTTCGCCGTCATAGTCTTCGTGATGGTTGCGCTTTTCCTGCGAGTTGAAGGTGGATCATACAAGTTTGCATTTTCCAGAAGAAGGGGGGGGGGGGAAAGTAACAGCCCCGCACCGGAAGCTTATGGGCTGAAAGCACGCACCTGAGGTTTTATAGATGCGGGTGGTGATGCGTACGCCTAGCGCGTCTTGTGCGCTTTAACCGCGTGGGCACTACACCGAATGTGTCAGAAAATGGCTGTGTTAGGTGCTATTAGCGCCCCTGCTGCTTGTTTCCGGTAGATGTGCTATTGTAGCAATATTGTTTGAGCACATACACCCCCTGTGCTAAACTGCCGGGTTACCCCATGGTGTGCTGGTTCGTGTACAAACTCTGGAAAAGAATTACTGGCCTGAACGAAGTTGTGCTTGCTGTGCTGCTGTGTGTGGCAATAGAGTATTATGACTTTGCCGCTTACACAGCGCTCAACTCTACAATTAGCAAAGTATTTTTCTCGCAAGGTGTCCTATCTGGTAAAGGAAATGGTTCCACGTACCTGTCTAGGCTTGTAGGGTTTTTGACCTTTGCAGCTGCTTTTATCGCACGGCCAATGGGCGCAACAGTGTTCGGTTATTTGGGTGATAAGATGGGGAGGAGGCTGGCACTCAATATCTCCGCTGGCATGCTGATAGGGTCAGTCTTCTCCATGGCGATCCTTCCAACTCCTAAAACTTGGAGCCTTTCCCCCATTGTGCTTGTCGTGCTAAGGATGGTTCAAGGTCTCGCATATGGTGCGGAAATAGGTGGCACTGTGTTGATGGCTGAAAGTGTTGATAAGAGCAAGGTGAAGACGGTATGGGTAGTAAGGTTGATATTTTTCAACGTTGGGATACTTCTGGGCACAGTTGTGCTGAAGATATGCGAGGCCGCTTTTACGGAAGCCCAGATGCACGAGTGGGGGTGGAGAATTCCATTTTTGGTTGCGGGTGCAGTTAGCTGTCTGCTGCCTTACCTTCGCTCTAAAATTCACGAAAGCCCGGATTATGTGGAATATAAAGCAACTGGGCGCAAGGAAAACATCCCCAAATCTCTGCTAAAGAACGCCGGTGGCGTACTACTGGTGTTCACGATGAGCGCGCTCGCCTCTGGGTTTTTTTACTTATCCATGGTTTACATGGACATGAGCCACAGGTCAGGTATCTGGGAGTATTCGGTTTTGTTGTTACTTATGACGCTTGCGAGCTGCAGCAGTCTGTTTGTGTCTGATGCTAACAGGAGAAGGCGCTGCTTTTTGGTCTTGTTGGCCCTTATAGTAGCTGCGATATATCCGGTTGTGCACTTCATCTACAAAGGCCACATGATGGCCCTTATTGTGTACCATATAATGCTTGGCGCGTACGTAGGATGGTATGCACCGTTTGTTGTGCTAATTTTCCCAGTGGGTGCGCGGCAAACTTGTTTTTCAATCCCCTATGGTGCCGGGTACCTTGTAGGTGCGCTCTCCCCCGCTATTTGTCTGTGGCTTTCCCATGCAACTGGGCTAGATGCCGTTCCGGCATTTTACCTGATCTTCTTCGCCGTCATAGTCTTCGCAATGGTTGCGCTTTTCCTGCGGGTTGAAGGTGGATCGTACAAGTTTGTGCTTTCCGGAGAAGGGGGGGGGGGGACGGAAGTGGCTGAGGCTGAGGGTGCCTGAGGTTTCGTAAATGTGGTCCTGCTGCACACTGGACGCGTTATGGAAGTGCATCCGTAGCAGGTTTACTGCCGACCCGCTACTTACAGCTTTTTCGTACCCTGCAAATATCTTTTCGAAGTTGCCTTGCACATCCCTTGCATTGTAATTTAGCTGCGCAATGAAGGCGCCAGCACTGCTCTCCATGAGTTTCCAGCATTCCTGCCGCTCTAATGCGGCAGAAGTGATGCCACGCCCGGGCACCTACACAGCTGATTAGCGCCTAGATTAGCTCCTAATACGCTGGTTGCAGTCCAGCCACTAGCTGATGCGGGCTATCCTCTCAGAAGGGTATTTCGTCCATGTCTTCGTCCGCAAAGCTGGCCTCTTCGACTGCGGCGTCTTCAGGTAGGCCGACATCCGCCGCACACATTCCAGGCTCTTCGTGCGGGTCTACAGCGTTCTGTAATTCATCCGGTGTAGCACCACCTCCCCTAGGATCAAGCAAACAGAGTGCTGAGTTAAACCCCTGCAGCACCACCTCTGTAGTGTACCTATCGTTGCCGTTCTGGTCTGACCACTTCCTAGTGCGCAACGAGCCTTCTATATAGACCTTACTGCCCTTGCGTGCGCAGGTCTTCACAACGCGAACGAGCCCCTCACTGAACACGACTATGCTGTGCCACTCCGTCTTTTCGGTGCGTGCCCCAGACGCCTTGTCTAGCCAGCTCTCAGAAGTTGCCAGGGAAAAACTTGCCATTTCTTTGCCATTTTGCATAACCCTAACGTCTGGGTCTTTCCCCAGATGCCCAATCAGGATTACCTTATTAACACCAAGCGAGGACATATATCCGAACCGAAGTACCAGAAGTGCGCACAATCTTAACCGTGTAAGGTATCCAGTTCAAGCTTTTGTTGTGGGCCTCACCCGTACGTCGGGGTCATAAGCGCGGTTGGCACGGATTATGCACCATAACGGGCGAAGTATAGATGGACGGAGTCTGCTAAATGTTATAAAACTGCAAGGTTTGTATTAGCCTTCTAGCTTGCGTGGAAAGCTCGTTGCTCAAGATAAAGCATAGAACACTTAGCAGTGTGGCAAGGGTCGTCGGTGAGGTGACCGATGTTGTCATGTCCTGGGTTGGCAACATAAGTAGCGATCTTGCCAGAAGCCAGGATATGGACAAGCTTCTTGGGAAAATGCAGGAGTGTGTTAGCCCGAAGGGTGGGGAAGTTAAGGCGAGGCACAATACTATATCCCTTGGAAATCTCTACCTGCACCTGTCTGATGTGGGCAAGGCCAAGTTTCTGCGTATGTTGAATGACCAGTTCAACTCCAGTAAGGAAGATATAAACCGCAAGATCAGTGCATATGTAAACAATAGTAACGCAGAGCTCGAGGAAAAACTTAAGTTCGAGCTCATCTCAGTTTTGCTCTCTCCCAGGTTGGCCATTCTTAGGCAGTTTATGTCTCTGTCGGAGGGAGTGAAATTTCTTGTAGATATGCGGGCCGATGTGGTTACGCTAATCAGAAAGGGAGAAGATTTTTTCGCGCTTGAAAGAGATTTAAAGAGTGTACTGTCTTCGCTGTTTGATGTTGGCTTGTTAGATTTGCATCAAATAACCTGGGATTCTCCGGCATCACTACTGGAAAAGCTAATATTCTACGAGGCGGTGCATGCAATATCCTCCTGGGATGATCTGCACTACAGGTTGGATTCCGACCGTCGGTGTTTCGCATTTTTTCACTACAAAATGCCGGGGGAGCCGCTGATATTTGTGGAAGTTGCCTTGGTTGACACTGTGGCGGACAACGTGCAGGCACTGCTGGATGGCAGCATCCCTAAGAAAGATCCTGCCGATGCCAAGGTTGCGGTTTTCTACTCGATCTCAAATACTCAAGTTGGTCTGAGTGGGATTAATCTGGGAAATTTTTTGATCAAAAGAGTGGTTGAGAGGCTTTCTTGCGAGTTTCGCAATATAAAGACCTACGTGACGCTCTCTCCCGTGCCTGGGTTTGTGCAGTGGCTCAAGAGCCTGACTCGGGATGAGGTGGTTATACTACAAAAATTGGGCATTACGCACACTCTTGGTGAGGTACAATCACTTGTGGGCAAGGTCAGTAAGTATGGGAGCTTTGCTCTACCAATACAGGAAATGTTCCTAAAATTGTGCGCCCATTACCTGGTCAATGAAAAGAAGGGCAACAGAGTATTAGACCAGGTCGCGCACTTTCACCTCAGCAATGGCGCGTCGGTTAAGCGGCTAAACTGGATGGCTGATAAGTCAGAAAAGGGACTAGCGTGTTCCATGGGCATTATGGTAAATTACTACTACGAGATTGCCAAAATTGATGACAATCATGAGTCGTACGTTGTGCACGGGAAGGTGATTGCTTCCAAGGAAGTGTCGGCCTTGTTGAAAAAGGGTTGATGTGGGGCGAGTGTGGCGGCAAATACTGGGATAATTAAGGGAAACACCCACGAGTGGGAGATGGTTATAGGCCTTGAGGTGCATGCTCAGGTTATTTCAAATAGCAAGCTATTCTCCGGAGCCTCTACGGGTTTTTGTTCCGAGCCCAATACGCAGGTAGCGTTGTTTGACGTGGCAATGCCGGGTACTTTGCCGGTGCTGAACGCCCGTTGTGTGGAGCAGGCGGTTAGGACCTCACTGGCGCTCTCTTGCGAAGTTCACAAATACTCGGTTTTTGACCGAAAAAATTATTTTTATCCTGATCTTGCATCTGGCTATCAGATAACGCAATTCTACTTCCCAATCGCAACTGACGGGTATATCACACTTGACGAGTGTTGTAGTAAGGACGTCAGGATATCCAGAATCCACCTGGAGCAAGATGCCGGTAAGAGTATGCACGTTGGGGATAAAACCTACCTAGATTTTAACAGGGCTGGGGTGGCCCTGATGGAAATTGTGTCTGCACCCGATTTTCGATCTCCGGAAGAGGCTGCTGAGTACATCAAAAAACTGCGTATAATATTGCGCGCAATAGGGACTTGCGATGGCGACATGGAAAACGGTTCCTTGCGTTGTGACGCGAACGTTTCTGTCAGAAAAGTTGGTGATAGCAATCTGGGTGCGAGGTCTGAGATCAAAAACCTCAATTCTATCAAGCATCTGGCCCAAGCAATAAGGCATGAGGCGTGCAGACAGGTGGAGGTGCTCGAGAGCGGTGGGGTAGTCAGCCAGAGTACCATGTTGTTCGACGTTGATACGTGCACTACCAGATCTATGCGCGAGAAGGAGGATGCATGCGACTACCGCTATTTTCCAGACCCGGATTTGTTACCGTTGGAGCTCACTACGGCATTCATTGACAATATACGCGCGTCTCTGCCTGAGCTTCCGTCGGAGAAGAAGCGTAGGTATATGCAAGACATCGGCCTATCACGGTACGACGCGGATATTTTGTCTTCGGACAAGGACGTGTCAGCATATTTTGAGTCTGTCGTAGCCAAGCACGCCCCGGATTTGGCCGTGCCGTGGATCACTGGAGAACTTTTTGGTGCGTTGAATAAACGTGGGTCAAGCATTGCGGATTCACCCGTAAGCGCGGGACGTCTGGTGGAGCTGTTAGACTTGGTTGCTGATGGCACAATATCTGGGAAAATGGCCAAGCAAGTTTTTGCGTTGATGTTTGAAACAGAAAAATCTGCCTCCGATATAGTGCGTGAGCAGGGCTTGTGCCAGATCACCAGTGAAGAAACTTTGGCCCCTATAGTGGATAGAATAATAAGTGAGAGCCCCGATGAGGTTGCGGAATATAGGCAGGGCAAAACAAAACTTTTGGGGTACTTTGTTGGGAAAGTTATGAAGGAGACCAACGGTCAGGCAAACCCGGGGCTTGTGAATACATTAATAAAACGCCGACTTGCCGAGGACTGAGTGCGTACTGCCACCTTTCGATTTTTTGGTGCTTCGGTACGCACTTAACCGCGTGCCATTTTGAAGGTTTCGGTGTGCTACTGTGGGGCTATAGCGTCTTGTGCTGCAATACTGGGGTGGTATTTTAACGCTGTACCGTGCACAATTGCTCTTCTGTAGCTTACTGTTGACCTGCCTGTGATTGCATCGTAGCTTCACAGGTGCACTGCCTGCGGTATTTAGGCGGTATGCGCCTCTTGTCTGTATGTTTTGCTCAATGCCTGCTTGCAATGGGCTGCTATGGGCCGCTTTGCGCTGTATCGTACTCGTAGTATTTATCGCAAGAGGTGCGTGTTATACAATGTTCCGCGATCCGTGTGCGCGGCAAAACTGTGATTGACAACGGATTTGTAAGACATTAGCATTCTGCTTGGCTTGTGGGGGTGTAGCTCAGTTGGTTAGAGCGCAAGCCTGTCACGTTTGAGGTCGCGAGTTCAAGTCTCGTCACTCCCGCGTCGATGTGTTTTTGAGAGTTAGTGGGTTGTCTGTGCATACCGGTGGGCTGATGCGTGGCAAAAGAGGTGTGATTATTGGCGTTGCGAATGACCGGTCCCTGGCCTGGGGCATAGCTAAGGTTGTTTGTGAGCATGGCGCCGAAGTTGCATTTACCTATTTTTCTGATGCTTTAAAGAAAAGAGTAGAGCCGCTTGCTGAGTCCGTTGGCTCTAAGTTGGTCATGCCGTGTGATGTTTCTGATCATGAGTCCATTGATAGCATGTTTTCCGTGCTTGAGAGGGAGTGGGGCAGCATAGATTTCATAGTCCACGCAGTAGCTTTTTCTGACCGCAATGAGCTTCAGGGTAGGTACATAGACACCACGCTGGATAACTTTTTGCTGTCTATGCATGTCTCCTGCTATTCCTTAACTGCCGTCGCCCGCAGGGCTGAGTCTATGATGGAAGGTGGGGGAAGTATTCTAACTCTCTCTTACTACGGCGCTGAGAAGGTGGTTCCCAACTATAACGTGATGGGTGTTTGTAAAGCGGCTCTTGAGGCCAGTGTCAGGTACCTTGCGGTTGATTTGGGCAAGAAGCAGATTAGGGTGAATGCGATATCTGCTGGCCCTGTGCGTACTTTGGCTGCTGCGGGCTTGGGCGGGTTCCGTTACATATTGGCTTGGAATAGATATAATGCTCCCCTCAGACGTAATACCAGTATCGAAGAAGTTGGAGGTGCCGCTATGTACCTGTTGAGTGATTTGGGTAGGGGGACTACCGGGGAAGTCTTGCATGTGGATTCTGGATATCATGTTGTGGGAATCAAGGATGCTGATGCTCCAGACATAACTCGCGTTAAGGATGAAGTCTAGGTTTGAGCGTTGCCCTTTGCATGTCAAGGGGTTCTAGTTTTGGGTGTGTGTTGTCCTTCGTGTATGGTGCATGGGTTGCTTACTGTTGGTAAATGTGCAGCAATTGGCGCGCATGGGTGCCGTGCTACGCTCTACTGCCGTCAAACTCTTTGTGGGGGCGTTATGATGCGATAATGCTCTGTGCGTTTATTAAGACTTATGTGACACAAAGTAGGTGGTGTATTATTTGGGTTTGGCTTTATGGTTGATGTATCCGAAACTACTGAACGCTGCGTGGTTCACAAAAGGCAGGGGCAAGATGGAGGCGATGCGGCATGGCGCGGTGTTCAGAAAAAGTTGCGGGATTTTTACGGGAGTGCAATATACGATAGTTGGCTGAGTACGTTAGTGTACTCCGGCAACGAGAACGGCCGGGTCGTGTTGCTTGTACCCACCAGGTTTATCAAGGAGTGGATCCTTGTGCACTATCTGGAGCGCATCCTCAAGTATTGGCAGGATGAGAGCGATGCTGTCTACTCTGTGGATATCTGCGTCAGTGATGGTGCAGGTATGCAGCCGCAGCCAACTGAGCGTTCCGATGGGGTGGTAGATGGCTCACACGTGGTAGTGGTGGGCGGCACCTATGATCACCTAAGTTCCCCCCTGGATCCGAGGTTTACTTTTGACAATTTCGTCGTTGGCAAACCGAATGAATTGGCGTTTGCTGCTGCTAGAAGGGTTGCAGAGTCTTCTGCCCCCATTCCTGGAAGTAATCCGCTGTTCCTATACGGGGGAGTGGGGTTAGGTAAAACGCACCTCATGCATGCCATAGCGTGGTATATACTCAACTCTTCTGTGAAGCGGAAAATCGCGTATCTCTCCGCTGAAAAATTCATGTACCAATATGTTACCGCACTGCGGAGCAAGGATATCATGCTGTTCAAAGAGCAGTTTCGCTCGGTCGATATCCTCATGGTTGATGACGTACAGTTCATCAGCGGGAAGGACAGCACACAGGAGGAGTTCTTTCATACCTTCAATGCCCTAATAGACCAGAATAAGCAATTGGTGATTTCTGCGGATAGGTCCCCTAGCGATTTAGACGGCGTTGAGGACAGAATAAAATCCCGTTTGGGGTGGGGGTTGGTTGCCGATATAAACGAGACCACCTTCGAACTGAGGCTTGGCATCCTGCAGCTTAAAACCGAAAAGATGGGTGTGCACGTGCCCAACGAAGTTCTAGAATTTTTGGCCAAGAACATAAAATCCAACATCAGGGAGCTAGAAGGCGCGCTGAATAAGGTTGTAGCCCATTCTTCTTTGGTTGGTAGCAGCGTTACAATTGAGTCTGCCAGTGGCATACTGTCTGATTTGCTCAGGGCAAATCACAGGTTGGTTACTGTTGGTATGATTCAAAAGAAGGTGGCCGAATTTTTTGGCATTAAGCTCGAGGATATGTATTCCGCGAGAAGATTGCGGGCCCTGGCCAGACCGAGACAAGTTGCTATGTACCTGGCGAAACGGCTCACTCAGAAAAGTCTGCCTGACATCGGTAAAAGCTTTGGGGGGAGGGACCATGCAACGGTTATCCATGCCGTGAAGCAGATAGAAAAGTTCATGGAAGATGACGCCAAGCTTGCTGACGATATAAATCTCCTGATTCGCATGCTCAGATAGCTGAGTGATAATATTGCCACTCCTTGTGATTGTTGTGTGGCCAGTGCCGATTACGACGGGACGGTGGGCCGGTGTCTAGCTTCACCTACTGTATGGTGACAAACAGCAATGTTACTCGCCCTCTACTAGCTGCTACGATTTCTGAGGTCTGTATTGACTTCAACTGCGGATTTCTTACGCTCCTCCCTGAGTGCGAATGTTTCATCCGCCTTACGGTCCTTCAAATCTTGCCTTGGCTCAGCCTCGGAGAACATCCTTGGGGTGGTAAACCCGCCCAACGGGTTGTGTATCCCGGCGGTGTCTTTCTCATCAGCAGTTATTGTCCTCATTGCTCCCACTACGGCAAGGGCGGCCTGTATCGGGAATAAAGCAGCCGCCATTCCCCCGCTGCCGACGACACATAGGGCGCACACGAGCATAGCCGCGCTTGCTCCTTTGCTCAGAAGTTCGGTACACACCACATCGGAGCTTCTTGGAGGCTTCTTAGTCTGTATCATGTTCTGCACGAACTTCAGCGCGCTTTTGGCCATGGCCCCTATGTCGCCCTCGCCTCCGACAGCTTGCTTCATCCTCTCTGCCATAGACTCCGTGAAAGAGGCTTTTTGTCCGCTATATAGCGCCTCGCGTTTGCGTTGTACTTCTTGCAGTTCATCTTCGGACAATGTATTGGCGATGTTAGACGCCACATCAACGAAGGCAACAAGCTTCTGAAAATCCTCATCGTCCAATGAACGTACATAATCTGTGGGAGTTTTTAACTGTGCAAGCTTGTGCATCGCCAGCGCCAGATTAAACCTGGCCTCATTGTCATCTTGAGGTAGCTTTGAGTCAATGTATGTGCGGAGAGCCGCGGCTTTTGTGTTGCCGAATGCGCTTTCGATTGTGGGCTCTATCACATTTTTCAAAAACTTATTCTGCGCAGTTCCTATAGCTGCCTGTCCTGCTTCTGAACGTGCAAGCTCATTTAAGTATTGCATGCTACTGATGCTGTGGTCCCGTTCACGTACAAGCTTTTCAAGCTCATCAGATATGGCCTGTTCAACAGCCTTGTCTACCTTGCTGTTTACAGTTGTACATGCTGCAAAAACCCCTTCCGCATCCATTAAGGCCCGCATTGGTATACCTCCTGCTTAACTATGTGTGACACCTAACCCGCAAACGCGACACGAAGCGGCTACCGGAGAGGCCATACGACTGAAGTTGGAGAGTTATACAAACCCCTGCCTAAGGCTCCCGCGCAACACGCAACACGCGCGGCCAACGAAGTGAGTGTAGGGTTAGCACAAATGTATTGCAACCGAATTAATTATGATCTTGAATACCGACGTGCCGCCATTGCAGAAGGTACTTTGTGGTAGTTGGGATATTTGGGGGGTCGTTCGATCCCCCGCATGAGGGGCACTTGCACGTCGCGAGCGAGCTGGCAAAACTACTGCGGCTTGATGCTGTGTGGTGGATTGTGACGGTCAACCCTCAAAAATCGAAGAGTGCCCACAGTTTGGCAGATAGGATATCCATGGTCGAGCGCATTATTTCGGGCCGGATGGACATGAAGGTGATGTGTGCGGGTAGTCCGTACAGCTATGAGGTGGTCACAAACTTGCAGAAGAGGTATACACAAACCAGGTTTGTGTGGATAGCAGGCTCTGATACCTTGTCAACCATGCATAAGTGGTACAGATGGACGGAGCTTTGCAAGTTGCTACCGATGGTTTTGCTGGAGCGCCGAGGTTATGTGTATAACGTCTTAAGAATGCCATTTGCGGTTTACATGGAAAATGAGCGCGTATCAGATTTAAAATTCCTACTCAAGCGGCGCAGAGGGTGGAGTATTGTCAGGTGGAAGGTTTGCGCTGCATCTTCTACGCAAATCAGGAGGAGTGCGCACCAGTCCGCGTAGTATGTGTGTAAAGCTGCAGTTCGATTTGTGTTAGCCACGCGACAGGTGAACTTGCTATAAACAGCGCGAGACGGCCAAGTGTATATATGTTGCAGCAGGGTAAAATGCTGCAACATGATGCCACTGCGGAGCACGGAGCTCGAGCACCATGTTGATATGCGTGACAACATAATTGTGTAAAATTGCATGGTTTTGCTTTACCATTGTCACCGCATGCGGTGTTGGGGAGAATGTTGTGCAGCTTGGCGTTAATGTCGATCATGTGGCTACCTTGCGCAATCTTAGAGGCACTACCTATCCTGACGTTGTGAAGATTGCCAGTGAGGCTGTGGAATGTGGTGCAGATTTTATCACTGTTCATCTCAGAGAAGATCGCAGGCATATAAAAGATGGTGATGTTTTTGCGCTGAAAAGGCACCTAGCGGTTCCTTTGAATCTTGAAATGGCTGCCACACGTGAGATGCTGGAGATTGCAAAAGAGGTGGCGCCGCAATATGTTTGCTTGGTTCCAGAAAAAAGGGAAGAAATTACCACGGAGTCTGGTATTGACGCGAAGGGTGCCTTCGATGCGCTTGCACCTGTTGTATCAGATTTGCGGCGGAGCGGTATTGGCGTCACTTTGTTTATCGAGCCGGAGGAGGAACAGGTGGATTATGCGAAAAAATTGTGCGCGGATAAGGTGGAACTACATGTGGGGGCTTATTGTTTAAATAAGTCACAGAGCGAACTTGAAAAAATAGCCTGTGCAGCGGCCTATAGCCATGCACAGGGGATGGAGTGCCATGCTGGGCATGGTATAGACTACAGCACTGCTGCTACGATAGCCACAATTAGTCATGTGTCCGCACTTAATGTCGGGCATTTTTTGATATGTGAGTCTTTACTGCACGGAGTCGGGAGCGCGGTTCGGAATATGAAAAAAATCATTTCAAGACACAGCGCCTAATGCACCTCCTGGCGGAACATGTACACGTCTGGTACAGTGAAAAGCTGGAGGGGGAATGAGGTAGCACTTGTACACCTGGAACTGAAGAAGTGTAGGACGCTATTTCATGCCTCGCGAGCCGGGGGCACGCCTGAATTGCGTGGCCGGCTAATGCCGATCTGCGAGTTCGGCACTAAGTTATGTGAAGAACGTACACCTAGACAACGACGGCCACATTCCGATTCAGGATGAAGTACAAGGCATCAACAAAGGCGACAAAGAGCCACAACTGCATACGCCACTGCAGGCGCGCAACAAGCAGCGGTGCGCCATTTACGAGTATGCAGACTACAACGTAAAGTGCGAACAGTGGAGTAATGATGACTTCCTGTTCAGAGCAGAGTGCAGGGCACCTGCAAAAGCAACACACGCCGCAGACGGACTAACCACCCCCGCCACGCAGACGCACGACAAGCAACAACGTGCCACCCACCAAGAACGCAGGTCGCAGCGCGAACGGAGACAACAAGGCAGCACGGAACCCACGTGCGCCACAACAAGGAACGCCCGAGAACTACGTGCAGGCCACGACACAACAAGGGGCGATGCAGGCCCCCACAACGCGAACGCGCCTAACCAGCCAAAACCGCCACGGAGGCCCACGCCCAAAACGAACGACAGCACGCCACACACGCCCACACAGAAGCACCGGGACGGACCCCGAACCAACCACCCGACAAGACGCCACGGGCAACACAAACTAAGAAACAAGCTCAAAGAAACACACACACGGAGGAAACCGCCCCCAGATCGTCACCTACAACAAACAAAAGGCAAGCGCAGCAGTGTCTCTACACATTTACCGTGTCCAACAACTTTCTACTAGACCTGAACCTCACCCTTCTTTTTGGAGGTAGAGTTTCAAGACGTCCAGTCTTGGGATTGTGATACTTCTTCTCGGCGCACTGAATAACGTGCAGCGTGCCAACGTTGTGAAGACGGATGGAATGGTTAGTTTCCAGCGCAGTCTTAACCGCTGACATAACCACATCGTAGGCACTGCTCGAATCTTTCTTTGTGAAGCCCAGATTTGACATCAATGCCCTGACTATGATCTCCTTACTCATAAGTAAAACCCCTAACTTGACATAAGTTAATTGGACCTAGGATATTAGGTTAGTTCGTATAGTCAACTAAATTTGTCGCTATTACCTAACGCATTGTTAAGTGTCGGTGACTTTATGTAATAAACGCAGGGCATATACACCATACTATCGGTGCCGGCACTGTGTGTATACAAGCTCTGGTAGCGCATTTGGGAATATATTAATCCTTTTTATCCTATAGACGCACTATTGGTCGCTATTTCTAAGACTCTGAAGATAGTAACATCCCTTTGGAGGTGCATGGTGCGTGCTGCACGGAATATTTCCTGGGCTTTGTGATATCTACCTAGCATATCTGTCACGGTGCAATCGTCACGCTGCTCATCTTTCGTGCCCGCGTTTACAGCATCGCAGATAATGTCTGATATAGCCCTCAGCACGATATATTCTACCTTGTGTAGCGGTAGATCTGTTTCTAATATGCTTCCAATGACTGAGGGGTTTGTTTTATGTATTACCGAAATAAGGTTTTCGTATAGCAATATTTCCTTTTCTATATCCTCCGTAACCATACCTGGAATTCCCGGATATATGCGTGTTATTTTATCGCTTAGCTGCTGCATATCGGGAAAATTGCTATCAATCACCAATTTCGTCTCCTCATGACTTAGCTCATGCAGCGGTAGTATCACGCATCTGGATTTAACAACTACCGGGACGCGATGTACGTTATGGCTAATAAGCAGTATCAACGAGCCCGCGGGTGGTTCCTCCAGGGTTTTGAGCATTGCGTTGGTGGAACTTACGCTTAAATCATCAATGCTATCCACTATTACCACTTTACGCTTAGACCTTATAGCGGTCATATGCAAAAAGCGCCTCATTTCCCGGACCTTATCCACGCTTATTGGCTCAGTGGCGTTATCAATGAGCATGACGTCTGGGTCTGACTCTAATTCTACGGAACCTGTCACATGCTTGGCAAAGGCGCGAGACAACCTGGACTTTCCTATACCCCGCCTTCCGCATAGCAGCCACGTCACAGCGCTGCTATTCGCGAGCAGAGCGCGTTTTTGTGCGGCGTGTCCTATAACTGAATCCATTACGATGTTCCCCCGCAAGACCTAACAATACCAGCAATTTTGTGCTCAGAAAACATGCCGATTCTCAATACCTTACGCGATTGTACATCGAAGACTGTAGAGCACATGCCACCAACTGCAGAATCATCTTCCATAAGCTCTGACACACAGTCACGTATTTCCTGTGGGATTTCCATAGCGCGTCTTGCACCCGGCATCCCAGACAGATTTGCGCTGGTAGCGGCTACCGGCCCTCCAAACTCTTCCAATATTGTGCGGGCCATTGCGTGGTCTGGTATCCGCACGCCAACGGTACCTCTAAAAAACTCACCTGGCAAACTTTGGGTGTCATGCAACGGCACCACAAACGTGACTGGCCCGGGCGATAGGCGCTCGATTATACCCCAGTCCTCGTCCTTAAGTGAGGCAAATTTTCTGATCGCGGCCAAGCTATTCAGCAGTATGGGTATGGGCTTGTGATATTGGCGCCTCTTGATTTCATATAGCCGCTGCACGGAATTTGCGCTCAATGCGCTGCATGCCAGGGCGTATAGAGTATCGGTCGGGAAGCAGACTATCTGCTCTTTCCTCAGTGCTTCAACAACTCGCTGCATTTTACAACATTACAACACAAACCTGGCATCGGTGAGATGTTACTGCACCGCTTGTCCACGAAAAAACCAGCCACGGGTACAGCACTTTAGTGGAAAAATGCACGCTTTTCAACATGTGACCGGGCCGCACTTGCACGCCGCACACACGACCATTGATGATGTTGCCTATTAGATTATACGAGCAACCAAAAACCGCCTCGGCCGCGAGGGCTCATATCCTTGATGTTACAACAGGTACGCACTAATGCTCAACTGTGTGGATGCAAACCAGTTGCATGGGTCCAGGAATTTGTTGCGTGTTCCCACCAGGGCCACTATGTGCGCCACACTGTCACACCTCACGGTTACAACGATTACAACAGGTGCAGCACGTCCTAGATGCTTACAGATTCGTTCAATAATTCAAAGTAACATGCGTTTTATATCGCGAAAATAGCTTCGTGCATCCCCATGGTGTGGGACCAATCTCTGCGCTTATTTAACTGTGCCCCATCGAAGATTTACATAATGCCTCCCGTCCGCGGTTAGCCAGTTATGCACGTTTGGCTGCTGTAATGTCTGGCAAACTTTTGGCTTAAGGGCGCACTCCTCCTGGGCTATTGCGCCGAAAAGATGTACTTAGATTCAAACGCTGCCACGGTCCAGGACTGCTTAGGGGCTCCATCGGAACGCATGCGGTTATGGCAGTTATGGCATAGTAGCGCGTTATGTCTAGTGTGCTATGCGTCTGCTGTGGTATATCGGTACTGTAATGTATGGTGCTCATATGATAGTTTTTGGGCTTAGTGGAGGCGCGGGTTCAGGTAAGAGCACGGTGGCTGCCATGTTTGCCCAATCTTGCAACGCTGCCGTTTTTGATGCCGACAAAATTGTACATAGCATGTATTCCGGTGATGCTACAATCACTGGCTTGGTAGCCAAGTATTTCCCTGATTGCATATGCAACGGGGTGGTTTCTCGGGAGAGGCTGTCCAAGCATTTTTTTTCTTATGGCCCATTGTGGCTGGAATTTCAGTCCATTGTGCACTCCATTGTGTTGAGGCAACAACGTAAATTCATTCTGGAGCAGAGTAAAATAGGGCGCGATTATGCGGTGTTGGATGTTCCTTTGCTGCTGGAGGCGGGATTCTGGCGATGTTGTGACTTCGTTATAAATGTTGACGTTCATAAATCCCTGCAATGGCATAGACTGAGGCAACGTGGCCTTTCGGAGCGAGAGATAGAGTTTTTACTCTCTTTGCAAATGCCGCGCGGGAGTAGGCGCAACTTTGCCGATTTTTATGTAAATTGTGGTGAGCGCAAAGGAGAGGTACTGAAGAGCGTACTGCAAATTGTAGGGAGCTTAAATGCCGGCAGGCACCGCTTCCAAGTTGCGAGGAAAAAACTCGCGATGCGCAGCACGCTGGACCGGCACGCGTCTACAATGGCTTCAGCCTGACGCCTGCTAGCAATTTTTCGATACAGCGGCTTCCTCGCGACTGCAGCCTATTGGTCTACCAACTCTTTGCTCAGTTTCATTGAGCAAAATTTCGGCCCACACATGGAGCAGAAATTTGCAGTTTTGCCTCCCTTGCCGGGCAGGGATTCATCGTGTAGCGACTTTGCAGTTAATGGGTCTAGCGAGAGATTGAACTGATCGTACCATCGGAAATCAAACCTTGCCTGGCTCAGCGCGTAATCTCTAGCATAAGCGGATGGATTTCCTTTTGCCAGATCGGCGGCGTGTGCTGCAATTTTGTAGGATATCACCCCCGCTTTTACGTCATCAATATTCGGCAGCCCCAAATGCTCTTTTGGAGTTACGTAACACAGCATTGCAGTGCCGTACCACCCGATCATCGCTGCGCCTATAGCACTAGTGATATGGTCATAACCCGGTGCTATGTCAGTCGTGAGCGGGCCGAGGGTGTAAAATGGTGCCTCGCTACAGAGGTGCAGCTGTTTTTCCATGTTCTCTTTTATGAGATGCATGGGCACATGTCCGGGGCCTTCAACCATTACCTGGCAACCATGGTGCCAAGCCACCTTGACCAGCTCCCCGAGGGTTTTCAGTTCCAGAAACTGTGCTTCATCGTTCGCATCGTCTATGGAGCCGGGCCTCAGCCCATCTCCTAGAGAGAAGGCAACATCGTAACTGCCCATGATTTCGCAGATCTCATCAAAATGTGTGTACAAAAAATTCTCCTTGTTGTGCGCTAAGCACCACTGGGCCATAATAGCGCCGCCTCGGGAGACTATTCCTGTAACCCGACCGCGGGCATGCTTGATGTAGTCTTTCAGTACGCCGGCATGGATGGTAAAATAATCCACGCCTTGCTCCGCCTGTTCTATTATCGTCTCTTTGAAAACCTCGAAACTCAGATTCTCAACAACCCCTTTTACCTTGTTGAGTGCTTGATATATAGGCACCGTCCCTATGGGCACTGGGCTGTTTCTTATTATCCATTCTCTGATGTTGTGTATGTCACTCCCTGTGGACAAATCCATAACTGTGTCCGCTCCGTACGCGACGGCAAGCGCCATCTTTTTCACTTCTTCTTCAATGCCGGAAAGCACAGCTGAGTTCCCGATGTTGGCGTTTATTTTGACCAGAAAATTCCTTCCAATTACCATGGGTTCGGATTCTGGGTGATTAATGTTTGCCGGGATTATTGCCCTTCCTGCTGCTATCTCTTGCCTCACAAACTCCGGAGTGATCTCCTGGTGCGCAGCAGCACCAGTTTCCGAGGAACCTACCTGCATGCGAAGCGCATTTTCACGAATAGCTACGTATTCCATTTCTGGTGTTATAATGCCATTTTGGGCATAAAACAGCTGTGTGACCGGGCTACCCCCGGCAGTTTTCCGCAGGACATTCTCTGCTGCTTTTTGATACCTAGTGCATGAACTACCACTGGGAACAAAACTCCTTTGGACGGGGGAGGTATCACGCCTGTTTTCGATCCAAGTGCTTCTTAACTTTCGTATGCCAGACTTGATATCCAGCTTGGCCTCGCGGTCAGTGTAGGGCCCGCCTGTATCGTACACAAGAAACTCAGACATTCCGTTTTTTATGGCAACCTTACGCATTCCAACATTAACGTCAGAATACAAATTCCCACGCACGTACACTTTAGAGGATGACGGATATACTCCGGAATAATCCATAAAAAACCTAGAACCCGGGTGGAGTATATACCCTTTTGCATCGAGGCACAACACCCCTATGGCAGGGTGCCCATCTTTTTTAGGTTGTGAACAGCGATGAGTATCACACAAGTGGGTATGGTGTATATTGCAGGGGTGCACGCCGCCTTTCAGGCATGCCAGCCGGGTTTAGGATAGAACAGGCGTCACGCCTTCTTGTTTGTTCTCAATAGGATATAAAATGCGCCTTTTCCCCCATGTGCGGGAATTGCCTGCCTGTAGTAGAGCACCATATCAACTATGGAGTCCAGCTGTAACCACCTGTGTAAATTGCTTTTGATGCTGTTATTGCCGGAATTTTTGCTTCCCCATCCTGTGATAACGCGTATGCACCTGTGCCCAGATTGAAAACTGCTCTTTACAAACTCCACCAGACTATCACGTGCGGAGGCCTCGCTGTGTCCGTGCAGATCTATGACCTTATCTATCGGATACTTTCCCCTGTCAACTCTAGCCTTGGTTCCGGCATCTATACTGGAAAACAACCCAGACTCTTCTGTGCAGGCATACAGCCCACCCGGCGATACACGCCTCCGGACTTGACCCCCGACTGCCACGCCCTGGGTTGTGACTGCACTCACTTCTTGGATATGCACATGCTCACTGCATCCGCCCACACGGCCCATAGGCCCGCTTCCAGACCTGATCGCGCTCACCAACTTCTTGCCAGCGGCTCCCCCCTTACTTCCGGTGATGGGGCGAGCAAGCTCAGCAACAGATTTCCACCACCGATCATCATCAAGGCCAAAACCATCCAGCTCACGTTTATCCATGATGGGTACCAAACTCGCTAAGCACCATCTCGTGCAACTGGCAAAGAGACAAAAACCCCACACCAGCGATCTGTACGAACCGCTGGGCGTACGTACGTTGCTTGCTAAAAGCCCTCCTCGCCACCTCCTGAGAGGAACTTCTCCTGATCAAGGAATGCGGAACTGGGATCTTTTTCCCTGAAGCTCTTACCTATCTCTTGGCCCGGCGCGCTCTTGGAAGATACTTGACTGCGCGCAGCAGCAAGCTCCCTCGCGTTGGTAAACTCTTCAAGATACTTTTTGCACCTATTTACTGCCAGCCTAAAAACTGCAGCGAGGTCCAGCTGTTTGCCAACTATCTCGCGCAGGGCAACCACCGTGTTTTTGTCTCCCCTGCGTGCAACCGCAGTGCATGCCCCTGAGCTTAGCTCATGAGCCCTCTGGCTGGCTAGGATCACCAGTCTGAATCTATTGCCGTCGTGACAGGTAAAATATTCAGAATCCCCTTCCTGCATTCTATACCACAAATGTAAAACACCTTGGCTGGATTATACCGGTCCATTACCCATGTTGCAACACAATACCTTGCCATAAAGGCCATGCTAGCAGCACTGTGTAAGGATGCGTGCTCTAGCTGCCGCACGGTTGTGTTGGGTGTCGCAGGCTTTAGCACACCATGAGGGCTGGGTGGAATGTATGTGTCATTACTAATGCACACACGGGCTGTTGTTTTATACGACGCACCACCGACTAATCGTGACTCGCGCCTATGTAGGAAAATGATACTATTGATCCCATCAGGAGGTAACGCTACTCACAGACGGGCACTTGATTGCTACGCAAAGGAGAGACTTTCACGCATTAGTAGTCGTCTCTCGACAGTACTATCAAGTTTATTGCATCTAGGTTGTCTGTGACTTGTTCTTCCGTGTTTGAGAGCCCAGTCTTTCTCATTGAGACTGAAAGTTCTATCTTGCAGTGCAACCTGAGTAGGAACACCAGCAGTCTTTCTAGGGAGAAACCTGCTGCCTTGCCGTTAATTATCTGGGAGACTTTTGGTTGATCCACCCCGAGCACCTTAGCCGCAGCTATCTGGTTCCACTGACTTTTGTGTATGATTTCCTTTATTATGCCCAAGATTTGAGGCTTTATCTTTTGTCCATTGGGTGCATGCTTTTCTATCATAGAACTCTCCATCCGGTACTTGGAATTTATATCTTTTTGCGACTATTTTTATACAACGAGGGGCATATCAACAGCCGATCCGATGCTTATCTAACAACGCTGCGACTATAGCTTATGTAGAATGGTATCATATTTATATACAATTGATTAATTTTCTAATAAAGCATAGGTCAAACTTGTTGCGCCAAGCAAATCAGCCTCTGCTTAGGGTTGTGATTCTTATGACAGTTATATACTAACAGTGCACACACTTGTGCATGGCAAAGATGCATTCCGGCGTAGAGTTTGTATGCTATGGTTGCATATTTTTATATGTCAGGTTGTGATGTACTTAGTAGGCATAACGTTTATAATCTGAACGGCATGTTGATTTGTCAGCGGGTTGGAATTTTTTGGTATGGGTTATAACTTCAAGCTTGTCGAGCAAGAAATACAAAAGCGGTGGGATTTTAAAATTGCGGGGAATGATGGAATAAACTGCTATGTTTTGGGGATGTTTCCTTACCCCTCTGGAAATATCCACATGGGGCACATACGCAACTACGCAATTGGCGATGTGATCGCAAGGTACAAACGCGCGCATGGGCTCAAAGTTCTGCATCCCATAGGGTGGGATGCGTTTGGGCTTCCTGCAGAAAATGCTGCGCTGTCATACGGAGTCAACCCCGCGGTGTGGACCGAGCGCAATATAGAGTCTATGCGCAAGCAATTGAAATCTATTGGCATCTCGTACAATTGGGATAGAGAGATTGCCACCTGCAAGGAAGACTATTACAAACACGAGCAGGCTTTTTTTCTAGATTTCTTGCAGCACGGTCTGGCCTACCGTAAAGAATCCTGGGTAAATTGGGATCCGGTAGACAACACAGTACTGGCTAACGAACAGGTTGTAGACGGCAGGGGCTGGCGGTCTGGTGCAAAAATTGAGCGTCGAAAACTGTCCCAATGGTTTCTAAAAATTACCGATTTTGCCGACAGCCTGCTTGACGGGCTAAAAACCCTTGATGGCTGGCCGGAGAAGGTCAAGCTCATGCAAGAGCGGTGGATAGGCAAGACTGAGGGAGTTATTCTCGAGTTTGCAACCAGCTGTGGACAGAAACTGGAAGTATTTTCCACAATGCCGCATATGCTATTTGGGGCATCTTTTTGTGCAGTATCGGCCGAGCATCCTATATTACGGCATGTCACTGATGAGGACTTTTCTACGCGTGTGCGCGGCATTATTGAATGTTCAGGTGATGAGGAAAAGCAGAAAATTGGTGCAGATACCGGGCTTTTTGCTACGCACCCGCTTCTGGACCGTAAACTACCGATCTACGCTGCAAACTATGTGCTGTCAGAATACGGCACGGGTGCGGTTTTTGGGTGTCCTGCACACGATCAACGGGATTTTGAATTCGCGGTCGCGCATGGCCTCGACATATACCAGGTAGTATTTCCCGATGATGGTGTGCAATATGACCTGCAGAAGGAGGCTTATTCTGGGGATGGCACGTATAGGAACTCTGAATTTCTGAACGGCCTCAGAGTTGATGCAGCTCGGAATGCCATGATACAAAAACTAGAGTCTATGGGCGGCTGTAGGCGGGTTACGAACTACCGTTTGCATGATTGGGGCATATCCAGGCAGCGCTATTGGGGGTGCCCAATTCCGGTAGTACACTGCGAGAAGTGTGGTATAGTGCCGGTGGATAGGCAGGATCTGCCCATCTCTTTGCCCGAGGAGGTGGATTTTTCAAGGGGGGGGAATCCTCTAGATCATCATCCTACATGGAAGCATGTTCAATGCCCAAAATGCCAATCAAGCGCCCAGCGCGAGACAGATACTTTTGATACATTTTTTGAGTCATCCTGGTACTTTGCGGCGTTCTGTAGCGAGCAAGGAGGCATCAACGCAGCCGACTGCAACAAATTGCTGCCCGTAGACTATTATATAGGTGGAGTGGAGCATGCCGTATTACATTTACTTTACGCGAGATTTTTCTGCAGAGCACTCAAGAAATGTGGACATTTAGCGGTGGAGGAGCCTTTTCGCAATTTGATCACGCAGGGTATGGTTTGCCACTCCGTATATAGAGATGCAGCGGGGAACTACTTGTTTCCAGAGGACGCGCAACGCATGATCCGTGACGGCGAGGCCGTACAGCGCGGGAAAGTTGAAAAGATGAGCAAGTCGAAGAAAAATGTTGTGGATCCCAGCCACATCATAAAAAAATACGGGGCCGACACCGTGAGGTTATTTATGCTGTCTGACACTCCACCTGAGCGCGACATCGAGTGGTCAGATGTTGGGGTAGAGGGTGCATGGCGATACTTGGAGCGGTTATGGAGGTTGTTTGAGGACAATAGCTCCATAGGCGCAGATTTTGATACTGCTGACGTGAAAGCTGAAGACCGCGTCTATCTGTCAGGCATACACAAGCTTCTCCGGGGTCTAAGTGCGGATATGGAGCACTGCAGGCTCAACTGTGCGGTTGCCAAATTTAGGGAGATGAGCAACACGGTTTTTGAGATGGTAAAGTGTGGCGTGAGCCAGCAAGTAATCAATGAATCGGTATGTATTTTGCTCAGGGTGATGGAGCCATTTATTCCCCACATAGCCGAAAAGTTATGGGAGCGCATAGGAGGCGAAGGTATGTTATGTAACAGACAGTGGCCGTCTGCGCGAGAAGATTTGTTGACTGAAGATCTCGTCACGATTGCGGTGCAAGTGAATGGCAAGCTGTGTAGTACGCTTAAAGTGGGTGCCCAATGCGATGGCGAAGAGGTAAAAGCGGAGGCGCTGAAGGTTGCGCAGCGCAAGCTTGGTGATAAAGAAGTGCGCAACATTTACTTTGTGCCTGGCAGGGTTGTGAATATTGTGACGAAATAAAACCCGCCAAATTTCCGCATGGCCGTGCACGCTGGTTCTCAACCATTTGTGGTATGCGACTCAGGTTCTGAGCGATAATAAACGTGTCTTGCCGTATATGTGGGGGTAGAGTGCGACGCAAATGCGGCCGAAGTGCGTCACGCTACGTTGATGTTAATGCTACCAGCGAGCTTATGTGCACTGGCTTGCCGCACCAACCGGCTTGTTTAGATGGCCAACTGCGCGTTTTGCGAGGCGGAGCGGTGTTGTGTCTCTGTGGATACGTGTTAGAATACGGCAGCTCTTCGGCCGGGTTTGGATGTGATCGTAGATTCGCACTGCCACCTCAATCACTTTGATGATTCTGTGATACAAGATGTGGTGAAGCAGGCCACAGATGCCGGTGTGGCGCTCATGCAGACCGTTTGCACTACGCTGAGCGAATTCCCAACGCTGCTAAAAATTTCCAGTAACCATAAGCAGGTCTATGCGTCGGTGGGGGTGCATCCATGCAACTCCGCGGAAGGAGAGTCAGTTTCCGCTGAAGATTTGATCGAATTAGCTAGGGGGGAGAAAGTCATCGGGTTGGGAGAAACTGGGCTTGACTTTTATAGATGTGAGGATGGCGCGGACTGCCAGGAAAAAAATTTTGTGGCCCACATTTCCGCAGCGAGGGAGTTGGGTTTGCCGGTAATCATTCATTCCAGAAATGCCGATGCGAAAATGGCGGAGATTTGCGCCTCCGAAATGAGGGCAGGGGCGTTTAAGGGCGTGATGCATTGCTTCGCCTCGTCTATGGAGCTTGCGAGGAGCTCGCTGGATACCGGACTATATATATCGTTCTCCGGCATACTGACCTTTAAGAATGCCGCATCCCTCAGGGAGATCGCCAAGTTTGTGCCCAGGGACAGGGTCTTGGTGGAGACAGACTCTCCGTTTTTGTGTCCGGAGCCTCACCGAGGTAAAAAAAATTCCCCGGCAATGACGAAGCTTGTTGTAGAATGCTTGGCACAAATTTGGGGGGAGACTGTAGAGGTTGTGAGCGAGATTACCACCAAAAACTTCTTTGCACTTTTTGACAAGTGTTCACGTCACTACAATGCGCAGTAGTCCGATAATTTGTGCGCTGGATATGATGGATATCACCCGCGCACTTGAGGTGACTAAGGCGATATCCGGCAAGGTTGCCATGGTAAAATTGGGGCTGGAGTTCTTCACTGCATACGGTATTACTGGTGTGCGGCAGGTAATTGAGCTCGGCGTACCCGTGTTTCTTGACCTAAAGCTTCATGATATCCCAAATACGGTGGTTAGGGCCATACATTCGGTCAAAGACTTAAATATTGCCATGCTTACCATTCACGTGAGTGGGGGGAAGGACATGATGCGCGCCGCGGCTGATGCCTTGTCTGATACAAATATACTTCTTGCCGGGGTTACGGTTTTGACGAGCATTGGCGGCGATGACTTCATAGATTTCGGAATACATGAGTCTTTGGAATCTCACGTCATGAGGCTGGTAGGCCTGGCTGTGGATGCCGGGTTGCGAGCTGTGGTATGTTCTGCCCATGAAGTCGGTGTGATACGTGGCAGATATCCGGACATTACGCTTGTTGTTCCCGGAATTCGCTTTAATTCTGGAGTTGATGATCAAAAACGGACAAAAACACCCATGGATGCGCTGTCAGATGGAGCGAACTATTTAGTTGTTGGCCGTCCTGTGACCCAAAGCCCTGATCCATTAGCCGCGATTGACGAAATTCTCCGCTCTATAGGGGTGCACTGATTCTGCTTCGATTGCGACAATGTGTCCACAACGTGCCCGGGATGTTGTGGTCGCGGCCCATTTTGGGGCTTTTTGGCCGTATGGATGAATGTCTATTTCGGTTCAGGCAAGGCCTTTGGGATGGTATATTTTTTTGGCATATACTTTTCGTCATGCTTTGCCAACACCTCATCTGCCACAAACTTTCCATGTAGCAACCTTCCCTTTACCACCGCGCCTACGCCCTCTCCGAACAACGGGGGGAGCATTCCAGAGTAGACCACATTGAGCTCGGTTGTAAAATCCGTCAGATCGAATGATATGCTGTCGGTGCTTCTGGCTATACTGCCCTTGACCACCATGCCGCCCACCCTTACCGGTAGGTTAGACTCCCTCTGCGGGCCCGATAACAACTCGCTGGTGGTGTAGAAGAAGGATACGCTCTCTCGCAGTTCGGAAAGTATGAACAGCAGCGCGCATCCCGCAGCACAGAATGACGCGAGGACGAAAAGTAACCTCTTATGTTTCCTCTTCATTTTCCATTGTCATGACCTTCCTAAGCAGCCTTCTAACCCCGCAGTAGTCACTAACCAAAAACGCCGCGAAGAGAAACAATACGGCGAAGCCAAGCGAATACGCTAAGTACACTGGATACATCTATTGTAACCCACAATACTTATCTAGAATTGCGTGATCAGTCATACTGTGACCGACAGGGGTCACCACTATGTACCCTTGCTCCAAAAGTTGTGTGTCACTCGCATTATCATTACTATTCGGTGATCTCATGTCGTCAAATACGTACGATACACAGCGCCCGTCGCCACTTGTGATCTCGCGCCGTTCCATCGATGGCCCATCCCATTTTATATGACCATCGTCGCAGCTATGTCCGGCAAACTTGACTCCCTGCACATCCGAGTACGGAACATTTATGCTCATGACGCACTTCCCATGCCACATTGTATCGCGCAACAGCCGACTAACCAGAGCCATAACCGATTTTCTAGAATTCTGCCACGACGTTTCGACATTGTTGTCACAGCGCTTGCCATTGTATTGCTGGCTGATCGCAATTGCTGGAACGCCGATATCGAATGCGGCAGCAGCTGCAGCAATAGTGCCGGAGTACGGTACCGTGAACCCGGTATTGGCTCCGTAGTTGATGCCAGAGATCACCAAATCCGGCCGCTTACCCGTACTAGTCATCTCACATATACCAATCACCGCGCTGTCAGCGGGGGTGCCGTGCACCACAAATTCCCGTTCTCCCCTCATATGTGTTTTAATGGGAGTCCGAACGCTTAGTGCCCTGCTTGCAGCACTGCAATCGCGTGCAGGTGCAGACACCCACACCTCAGCGAAATGCCCAGACACGACATCCCTCAAAACCCGCATGCCTACGGAGTCAAAGCCATCGTCGTTTGTGAGTAATACTCTCATTCACAGTATAAATATCAAAAGCCCCCCAGTATAGCACGGATCATGTCCATGCGCTTTTTTTAATTCGGGGCTCCTCGACAATATTAGCATAAATGGTCCCGTGACAGATACGCTCTGTTTTGTTGGCTCGGCAGCATGATTTCCCAGGTGCGCGGCGTTCTTGGCACGGCATTCCGCGCGAGCAAACATCGGCCTATAACCCGCTGCACGGCAGAATGCACCCTACCGCCTACAGAAAGCTGAAGACAGATGCCCGTATGGTCTTTATTGTTCTACAGCACAAACGAGGCTGGGTGTATATGGCCGTAGTATGACGACAACACGGTGCCAGCTCATGGTGCGTGTACTATACACCCGGCCTAAGGCATACTCCCGTTGTACCTAGCGCAATCCCAAGCCTGCGCCGCTACACCCGATCCAAAACCGTACTGCCTCCCTCCATGCACCCTCAAGATGACCACGCGAGGCAGCTGTATGCGAGACAAGCAAGAATTATCTCTCCCCCTTCCACGGGGAAATAGCGTCAAAATTACGAAAGTCCTGCTGCAAATTCACTGGCTGATACACTACTTGCTTTTTTTGCAGGTCGTACCTAACCTCATCGTATCCGGTCAGAGGGAAATCTTTCAACATGGGGTGCCCAGTAAAGCCATAATCAGTCAGGATTCTCCGCAGATCTGGATGTCCGTCGAACACGATGCCGTACATATCGAACACCTCACGCTCGAACCACCCCGCGGCCCCGAACACCGAAGTAACGGATGGAACATTATGCCCCTCAACCAGAGGCACTTTACAGCATATTCTAGCATTAAACGCCACGCTCAGCAGCATATACACCACGTCAAACCTGGCCTCCCGGGCTTGATAATCTACGGCGAATATGTCGGTCAAAATTCTGAACTTGCTCTTCTCGTCATCCCGTAATGTGGTAATACACTTAAGTAAATCTCCGGCTTCCAGCCGGCATTCTAACACCCCGTCGTCCCTGACTGCAACCTCCCGCTTCAGGATCTTACCTACGCGCTCTGTTACATGTTTTACACTTTGCTGCATGGCCCCTACGCCCCCCTCACTCCGGGGTTACCCCTTATTATCTTCTGCTGCAAACACAAAATTCCATAAAGCAGTGCCTCCGCAGTTGGTGGACATCCTGGAACATAGATGTCTACGGGCACTATGCGATCACACCCACGGACGACTGAGTAAGAATAATGGTAATATCCGCCACCGTTGGCGCAACTCCCCATCGAAATGACGTACTTAGGTTCAGCCATCTGGTCATACACCCTGCGCAGTGCGGGTGCCATTTTGTTTGTCAAAGTTCCAGCGACTATCATAACGTCTGCCTGCCTGGGGCTGGCCCTGAACATAACGCCGTATCTGTCAAGATCATACCTGCTGGCCGCTGTGTGCATCATCTCAACCGCGCAGCAGGCGAGGCCGAACGTCATGGGCCATAACGACCCACTGCGGGACCACCGCACCACGCTGTCTACCAAATCAGAAAATTTGGTGACGACAAAGCCCCTATCCTTATAGCCCTGCCACAGCTCCTGCTCCAGAACTTGGTGTTGCTGGTTTTCCATGTCCTTACTCCCACTCAAGGGCACCAACGCCCCATTCGTAAACAAACCCCACAGCGAGCAGTCCTACAAAGCACACCATGGACCAGAACCCAAACGCGCCGATTGTACCCAGGCATACAGCCCACGGGAACAAAAACGCCACCTCAACATCGAACACGACAAACAGAATTGCTATGACGCAAAACTTTACGTCAAAGGAAGGAGACCCAGGCGCCCCATCCCGATCAAACCCGCACTCGTACGGAGATAACTTGCCGACACTCTCTCTTCTTTTGGCCAGAAAGGCAGGGAGCACAGCAAACACCGAAGACACCATCGCGGCGAGCACAATGAACAACAGGACTGAGGAATAACCACCGACGCTTTGCATGGCAACCCAAGCCACCCTAAGGATGATACCGCGGATTCTCGCAAATTTTTCTCTATGTGTCAATTTCCAATGACCATGGGGAATATGACGCGCAGTTCCATTTACTGGGATAGATAAACGCATTATTTGTGTATGCATCTAGTCCGCGTCGCACATTACTCCGGTTCCTGCGTGCACGGCGTCTTCCATTGCACGAGCTTCATGGGAGTAGGGCAGGAAGATTTGTGCAACGGCACCGGTGCAGTTGCACACACTCTGTGACTTTGGTGTTGCGCATTTCCGGGTTTTGTGAATATCTACCGCTGTCCGGTCTGCCATCATGGACCTACGACGGGACATAACTGTCCGTGCCAGTAGGTTGCCAGCTGCGCTACTGGTGCCTTGACTGTCAACCGTGGACAATGAATATACGCAAATATGGGGCTGCCAACGTGTCAACGCGTGGCACACACGCAACGTGTGTGGCGCAGTGTGGGCTAAGTATCCTGCAAGTACGGCACCAAGTACTGTGCTGTTATACTATCTGGGTAGCGCTTAACCAGTTCTGTGGGAGGGCCGAATGCCACAACGCTACCTCCCCTATCACCGCCCTCTGGGCCTACATCTATTATGTAATCTGCAGTTTTCACCACGTGCAGGTTATGCTCAATTACCACAACCGTATTTCCGAGTTTGGCTAGCATGTGTAAAATCTGCAGCAGGTTTTTCACATCAGAAATGTGCAAACCAGTTGTTGGCTCGTCAAGAATGTATAGCGTCCTTCCAGTGGAGCGCTTAGATAGCTCCTTTGAAAGCTTGACTCTTTGTGATTCACCCCCAGACAAGGTGGTGGAGGGTTGCCCTATCCGCACATAACCCATACCAACATCACGCAGGGAATTTAGCTTTTCTTTGATTAACGGAATCGCATTGAAACATTCCAGAGCTTCATCCACAGTCATACAAAGCACGTCTGCGATGGATTTGCCCTTGTAGGTAACATCCAGCGTCTCCCGGTTATACCTCAAGCCATGGCACTCTTCGCACTTTACGTACATGTCTGGTAAGAAATGCATTTCAATTCTTATGTATCCATCCCCCCTACATGTTTCGCACCTTCCGCCTTTGGCGTTGAAAGAGAACCTGCCCATGGTATAACCGCGCGACTTCGCTAGCGGGAGCCCAGCGAACCATGTCCGTATGTGCGCAAATAATCCGACATAAGTTGCCGGATTTGATGCCGGAGTTCGACCTATGGGGGACTGATCAATCTCAATCACCTTATCTATATTCTCCAAGCCGAGTATGGTATCACACTCCGTGTTTGGTCTTATGGTTCCCCCATCAACTCTGTGTAACGCGTACCTGTAAAGGGTGTCCCAAACTAAGCTCGATTTTCCACTTCCAGAGACTCCCGTAACGCAAGTGAAGCTGCCAATAGGGATTTTCACGTCCACATTTTGCAGATTGTTCTTCCTGGCACCCTTGATTTCTATCCAGCTCGTGAAAGATTTTTTGCCTTTCGGAGCGTCTATGCGGACCTCACCACTCAAATACTTCCCGGTCACGCTTTCGCTGCTTGCTGCTATATCTTGGGTTGTACCTTGCGCGACTATCTCTCCACCATTAATTCCTGCTCCAGGGCCGACATCTACTATATGGTCCGCGTTTAGCATCATCTCGTCATCATGCTCAATTACCACTACGGTGTTGCCCATGTCCCGCAAATTTTTCAATGTGTTGATTAGTAGCGCATTGTCACGCTGATGTAGCCCTATTGATGGTTCGTCGAGCACGTACAAAACTCCAGTAAGGCCCGAGCCAATCTGCGATGCCAATTTTATTCTTTGGCTTTCTCCTCCCGAAAGGGTCCTGGATTCACGATCTAAAGTTAGGTGGTTCAGCCCCACATTACTCAGAAATGTTAACCGCTTTACTACCTCTTCTAACAGCTTCGCGCAGACTGCATTCTCATACTCAGAGAGCTTGCTTGGCAGGCCCTCGCACCACGCTATTGCCTCATCTACCGAGAACGCGCACACTTCACCAATGTGCTTACAATCTATTTTTACTGATAGCGATTCTGGTGATAGTCTGAATCCCATGCAGTGTGGGCACGTATTCGAGACGGAATACCTCTCAGCAATCTTTTCAGCTACTATATTACTGCTGTCGTTGAGTAAACCCAATACACCCCTACTACCCGCTGGTTTTAGCGTGTGTGTTGGCAGCGTTCCTTCCTCGTTACCGAACAGGATTATATTTTGGAGTCCCACATCCATCTTGCACCACGGAACTGAGAGATCAATGGCGTGTTTTTTTGCAATTAGTGCTATCTCATGTGCGCATTGGTGTGCAAAGCTAGATCCATGGTAGGTGGTTACGGGTAGTCTTATAGGCCCCATAGGGTCAATTGCTCCTTCGAATATTGATAGCTCGGTATTGGGAACGACAAGATTGATATCTATCGCGTGGTTTCTACCCAGACCCAGACAATGCTTGCATGCCCCGCAAACCGTGTTGAAGGAAAACAACCGGGGCTCAACTTCCCCAACGTGAAACCCGCTTTCTGGGCAAATGAAATGCTCCGAAAACACCAAAATCTGCTCAGGTTGGTATTCTTGTGCGGTGTAACCCTGCGGGAGCGATACTATTTCAACATGCATTATCCCCTTACCGAGCAACAGCGCATTTTCCACACTACTTGGTATTCTGTTCGATTTTTCCTGAGTAATAGCTATCCTGTCTACTACTACGTAAATTTTATGCGTGCTATCCCACTGTAGCGGCGGTATCTCGTTTATGTCGTATATTTTGTCATCAATCTTGACGCGCGCATAACCGAGCTTTCTAATCTCAGCTATTGATTTCAAGTACTCACCGCTGTTTGCCTGGGTGATGGGGGCTAACACGTGTAACTTGGTGCCAACTGGTAATCCGGCAATTTCTTGAGCAATTCTGGATGCGGACAACCTTGATATTGGTTTGCCAGTGGCTGGGGAATGTGGAACGCCAATTCTGGCGTACATTAGTCTGAGGTAGTCATGAATTTCTGTTACTGTGGAGACAGTAGATCTTGGATTTTTGTGGCAGTGTTTTTGGCTTACGGATATTGCGGGTGACAGCCCGTCAATGTGATCGACATCGGGCTTAGCGTGCAAATTCAAAAACTGTCTCGCATAGGGAGATAGGCTTTCCACATATCGCCGCTGCCCCTCTGCGTATAAAGTATCAAACGCTAGACTAGACTTGCCAGAGCCGCTGACTCCTGTAATAACTATCAACTTGTTTTTGGGGAGATCCAAATCTACATTCTTAAGATTATGCTGTCTGGCCCCTCGGATGCTTATCACTCCACCAGACACGACCGGTTACACCTGCTTGCTATAGGGACTAAACTAACAACTTTTTGGTAGCAGCGCAACCCCGTTGGAGACGAGATCTTGCACCTCCGCACCGCGCCCAAGACGCACTACCTTGGCTTTGTTGAGTATTGCGTTGACGAAATCGACCTCTGCATCCTCTAACGCGTAAGATGCGATATCAACATACTCGTTTATTACAACGCTCTCATTGGTGTTGAAACACAGTAGTTCGCATATGCCGGCCCTCATGACGGATAGGCTAATCAGGTTTATCCTGTCCATAGTCCACTTTTTGCTAATGTGTTCAGAGATTATGGCGTCAATTTCCGAATACTTAGAGAGCATAGACCCAAGAATCTTGGTCAACAATCTCTTGTCCACTCTCCCTAAGCCGAGAACGTCGCGCATTTCACACAGATGCTCCAACAGTTCGTCCAAGTCCTCTGTTGAGTAGGAGGAGAACATCATAGAATACGCGCCCTGAACTGCGAGAAACCTAGCAGAGGTCTTGCCGGAATACCAGGGAAGATTATCGGATTCGCTGCCTACCCCCATACACCTACCCGAGAAACCTCTTGTACAACTCTATCATTCTCAGCACGGCCGCGGCCGCGCCACCACCGATGTCTTTACCGTTTGGGTCCGCCCTTTCCATGGCAAGCTCCATGCTGTCAGAGGTTATGATCCCAAAGCCCAGAGGCACCGCATGCTGCACTGCAATGTCTCCCAGGGAAGCCGACACGGAGGATGAGATAACATTATGGTGGTTGGTTGCTCCTTTGACAATACATCCGAGTGCTATATAGCCATCATAGCGCTCCTTATCACCCATAATTGCGAACGAGATTGCTGCGGGAACTTCAAAAGCTCCGGGTACAGCTACTATCTCATGCTTTACACTAGCCGCACCATAGGACCGCAGCTTTGCTGCTGCGCCATCTACCATCAGCCTAGATATTTCGGGGTAAAAATCCCCCACGGCTATCAAAACATTCAGGCTCTTCTGCATGCCACCCCCATATGCATTTTCGACACTACCCTCCCTCTTTACGCGGAATTGTTGACTAGATCTCTTCTATCAAAAATAAAGCGGCGCACAAACAACTGCTGCAGAATGGTGATCACGTTGCTGCAGATCCAGTAAAGTACCAGCCCGGCCGGGAAGGAAGAAAATATGAAGACAAAGACATAGGGCAGAAACTTCATGATACCGTAAGGGTCATGAGCAGCCTGATCTTGTTGATTGAGTTTCTGTTGTAGCACCATGGTTACGCCCAGTATGATGGGCAGCACCCCTATACACACCGGTGGATCAAACTGTAATAGCCCAAACAGGTTCAGGAGATTTGCCGTATCCTGGCTTGACAGATCCTGTATCCAGGCGCAGAGCGGAGCATGCCTCATCTCTATGGTGACGAACAGGACCTTATACAGGGCAAAAAACACCGGTATTTGCACTAGTATTGGAAGAAACCCGGATACCGGGCTGACGCCGTGCTTTCTAAACAACGAAGAGATCTCTTTGCCGATTCTGACATCATCGGTCTTATACAGCTCCTTAATTCTAGAGATTTCGGGTTGCAGCTTCTTCAGCTTGAACATAGAAACGTACGACTTACTGGCGAGAGGGAAGACCACAAGCTTTATGGAGATAGTGAGCATGATAATCGCCAGGCCGAAATTCCCGACAACCTTGTGAAAGTACTGTAATAACCGGAACACCGGCTTTGTAATGAAGTACAATATTCCAAAATCCACAGCCTTATCGAACAGCGGTATGTTGAGCTTGCTACGGTAATCGTCCAGTACTGCCAGCTCCTTAGCACCTATGAAAAGCTGTGTTGTGGCCTCAGCTTTCCCGCCAGCCGGAACAAGGCCGTAAGATCTGCTGAAATCCACTTGAAAATGGTCAACGTCATCTCTGGGAATGTGCTTGGCGCGGAAAGCCAGCTTTCCACCGCCTGATGAAGGCACCAAGGCTGCAAACCAGTATTTGTCCGCCAGGCCAATCCAATGACTTCCCGCGACCTCGTGGGCAGCAACTCTGATGCTATTCTCTTTTTGTAGATCTTTGTAAGTCCATTCCTGGAGGCCACGGCCAAAACTCCCTATGGCACCCTCATGGGATATCCAGTACGACTTTCCATCCGGAGCATGTGCCTTGTTTATTCTCCCGTAATATGCCAGATGCAAATCCTCTCCAGTGGAGTTTTCCACCTCTTGGGAGACGCTGAACATATATGCTCTGTCTAAGGAGAATTTTAGTCTGAAGACCAGCCCTTGTCCGTTATCCCAGCGGAGGGTAGTGTGGCTCTCACCATCACCATCAGCTGCAGAATTCTGCTCAACCTCCCACAACGTGCTCTTGTCGGGCACCTTTACGCTGTGTTTAGGGTCAATCCACCCAAATTCGACTATGGAATCCTCCTGCGTGCCTTCCGGCGACATAAGCACTACATTTTCGGAGTGTTTATCTGTACTAACCTGATATTTTTTGAGTGAAACATCGTCTACCAGGGCGCCTTTGAGAGATATAGAGGCGAGAACATTGGAGTTGCCCAGCCCAACGCGTGGCACCGAATTTACCGCATCAGCTCTTGGCCTGTATTCTGCAACATCCACCACTTCAGGGATCAGCGATTCCGAAGCTACCTCCCTTTGTTGGGGAGATTCTTTGGTTAACACCTTATCATACACAAACCTCCACCCCACCATAACAGCGACAGAGGCCACTACAGCGAGCACCAAATTACGAGCTTCTGACATATACCAAACAATAACAGGCTGCACCGGCGATCTGCCCACATCTTGTTAAGAGCATCACAACCGAAGGATCGAGGCTAACATATAAAGCATCATAAGGCAATACGGATCTGCCGGGGTTTATACAACAGCCCAACCAAAGTTGCTTACAGAATTTGCTGGCGAGAAAACAACTTGCTGTTTACTGTGACAACCCACGCACATGCCGGCCGTTAGCTTGACCATGGTTGCCAAAACGCCAAGACTACAAGTTTACGTGGACTGTGCGGCACAGAACCGCACGGCGCGTAGCTCAGTTGACATGCAGAAATGAGGCCTGCAGTTATGGCTGCTGTTTTTTACCTGTCTCCGCAGTGTTGGCGGCTTTGCGCACCTTAGCCATTTTTGCTGCGGTACTGCGCGTATTTATGTACGCATAATACGCGCTACCTATTGGTATGGAGACAAAGTACAACGCGCCCATTAAGGGAAGCATGACCCACGGGTTTGTAATTGTGAGTACCATCAATACGGCAAGGAGCGTGACCAACATGTAGAACCACCGCCGTGGGATATTATGGTGCTTTGCAGAAATAGTTGGGATGTTGCTCACAGACAAAAACGCGACAAAAGCCAGATATGCGGAGACTGTGTTTTTGTTTAGTATTTTATCTGATACCCATCGCACATCCCCGTCGTAGAATGTCAGCATGACCGGAATCAGTGACAACAACGCGCCTATTGGGGCAGGGACTCCGACAAAGAAGCATTTCTTCCAGTCCTCTCTCTCGTCTTCGTCGTATAGCGAAACATTAAACCGCGCAAGCCTTATAGACATGCACACAACAAATATCATGACAAGGACCCACCCGACCACGCGCATGCTGTATAGTAGCCAAAAGTACAACAAAAACGCCGGGGCAACCCCGAAACTCAAGAAGTCAGCGAAAGAGTCAAGCTGCGCGCCAAAAGTTGTGGCCGAATTCAGCATTCTGGCTACCCTACCGTCGAGGCCGTCTATCAGCGCGGCAACCACGATGAAGATTACGGCCGGCTCCCACTGCCCAGCGAATGTGTACCTTATGGAAGTGAGCCCAGAGCAAAGGCCCAGCATAGTCACCATGCTGGGCAGCAATCTTGTTATTGACGGGGAGCCGTGACCAGCCCTCTTCTCCCTAGCTCCGTCACTACTCATCAGATGGTGACCGCAAACTTGCAGGTAGCGAGACTAGCACAAATGTGTGCTGCGGGCAATCTATACCTTATCGAAAGTCAGGTCCTTATGAACAGTAGCCATATCAGCATCAAGTGAGGCGATTATTGTCTCTCCACCCACTACCGTATGACCCTCCGCCACGGATACTGGCATCCCCGCGGGGATGTAAATGTTCATTCTGCTTCCAAACCTGATAATTCCCATTCTCGAACCAAGTTTTGCAGCTTTTCCGGACTCCAGATCGCACACTATCCTACGTGCCAGCACCCCGGCAATCTGCTCTACCACTATACAATGCCCACCTACGGATGACTCAATCACCGCTCTTACCCGCTCATTCTCATTTACTGCTCCACCCGAACCTGCAGAGGAGAAGCTGCCGGGCCGGTGCTCAACGGACTTGACCATTCCAGAAACAGGTACGCGATTAACGTGCACGTCAAACAGACTGAGAAAGATGCTTATTCTGGTTACTGCCTTGCCATCGTTCAAGGGAGACTCGACCTCCACAATTGAAGTAACAACCCCGTCTGCTGGACTAACTACCAATGCGTCATTTAACGGTATGACGCGTATGGGATCGCGGAAAAAGTAAGCACACAGCGCAGTTATCATTGCGAAAATCACGCCCAAGCTTGAAGAGAGCGCGAAGCCAATACACGAACAAAGAAAGGCCAAGCATATGAATGGATACCCATGCCTGTGAATACTAGGAAAACTCATGTACACTACTACATACCGCAAATAACTCAGATAGATATTAAGGGGTTATTACAAGGATTGCAATTTCTCTGTGCCCAACCATACGTAATTTAAATACCTCACTATTAACACATAGTGGATACAAATTGTGAATCTCTGTTGCATGCAATCACCATTAGATGAAATTACTGCTTTACACAACTATAAATACTGTAAAACGCGCTACGGTGACGGTTTTCAAACTCATGAACCTGGTGGGTGCACCACGTGCCTGCTGCAGGTAAGGTGGGAGCGGCCTAGTTACTGTTTTTCTGTGCGGTTATCAACCCATAAGGATGTACATCTCTCGAGAACGCTGTTCTGCTGTAGCCTGCTGCGTAGAAATTCAAAATCTACCGCGTTGGCGCACTGGTCCTGGTTTACACAGCTGTAAACAAAGCTTTCCTCACCAGTTGATGGACTAATATGGCGCTGGATGCACTGTCCGCATATTCCCCCCATCATGCACTGCATTGGAGAATTTATTGAGGCCACAATCTTTATTTGCTCTTTAAAACAGGATCGCAACTTTCCTCTCACTGCACTGGAAATTGCGGACATCATGCCGCTGGATCCTACCATGATTATTCTGTCGACTGATTGTAATTTTATCGTAGAGTTTTTTGCGGCGCTATAAGCCTGTATCGCGTCTATAATGTTTCCATGGTGCGATATGTCCTCCGGCCGTTCGTGCTTGATGGCGCCGTCCTCACAGCACCACACGGTGGTGTGCGATGCTGCTTCTATAGAGCGCATTCCGAAAACGCTTTCGAGGCTTCTGTAGCCGGCAAAATACAAAACCTTGCATCCATTTGCTATCAATGCTTTGCCGACTGCAAACAGCACCGCGTTTCCCACACCACCACCTACCAACATCACGTTCTCGTCACTTGGTATTTCGGTCGGAGTGCCTACGGGCCCCATCAAGCTTACTAACTGTCCATCACGCAGTTGGCTGCATAACTTCGAAGACCCCCCCACATCAAGCACCACGACGGTTATTGTGCCATTTTCCTTATCCACAGAAGCCCCGGTCACTGCCACTCCTTCCATCAGAAGCTGTGTATGTTTGGCGTACGGATGGGCGCTACCGAAGTTTTGCAACCTATAAAACTGCCCAGGTTTAAATTTGCGCGCCGCAATGGGAGAGTGTATTGTCAGTTCGACTATATTCCGCGCCGGATAGGTAACAGAGGTTACGTGTGATGAGAAGCACCCACGGACCGACTCCAAAAACATCTCGCTGCTACAGTGTTTGGGGCCCCTCTCCAGCGCCTGTGTTACCAGTTGATACCCGTTTTTTGCGCTTGCTAGTGCCTTGACCACGCTACCTTTATAATAGGGATGCAGGTCTCCGAAGGCGCTTATTGTTTTATCGCGGTAGATAAAAAAGCTTTGCTCATCTAATGATGCGGTTTCTAGGTGATGCCCTGCTTTGCAACCCATTGCATCCTTTGTTGGTCTGAAGAGGATGTTACGCTCTTCCAATACGTGGTGCCCCTCGTGCGTACCTACCGCGATTATGGCGCTTCTTGCCGCAATGTGCCTCTCTTTGCCTTCTGCGTCTTTTACCGCAATGTTGGAAACGTGGCCGTACTCGTCTAGCATTATTTCGCTTGGCTGCATACTTTCGGCAAAATACACTCCTTCGGATAGGGCATGTTCGAGCTCTGCACTGTTCAATTTGTATGCGATGGAGGAATTCAGGCTTTTGCGGTAGATAATTGTTACTCCCCCCCAGGCTTGTAGAAGTGGCAGAAAATCTGGCTGCCTTTTTTCTTGTTGCGCCTTTGTTCTCTCTGACCTAATTTCGCGCGCGTGGCTTAGGAATTCGTGGGCAATTGCCCGTTCTTCCTCGCCCCAGCTGCCCTCTACTGCATCTTTGCCCAGCTTTTTTACGAGAGCCTCATACTTTACTAAAAAGTGTTCGACCTGCACTGGGTAGTATGCGAGTAATTCGGTTGCTGCGTCTACTGCGGTCAATCCACCGCCAATTACTACCGCTGGAAGCCTAATTTGCAGGTTAGTCAGAGAGCTAAACTGCGTCGCATTGCCCAGGTGTAATGACATAAGAAAGGCAGATGCCGTCATTACTCCTTTCGCAAGCATATTCCCCATTTGCGGAATTCTGGGTGAGCCGGCGCCCGTAGCAAGAGCGATGTGATGAAAGCCCATGGCGAACGCATCTTCAACTTCTATAGTGCCACCCAGCCGCACTCCGCCGTACATGGCGAAATTTTTTCTCCTTTCAAGAAGCAGCCTTGCAACTTTGAGATAATTCTTGTTCCATCGGGCTGTAATTCCGTATTCAGATACCCCCCCAAAGCCGTATGATGGCCTATCATCCAGGTTTTCAAATAACTCACTCTTGGCATCTTTGACCAAATCGAAGTCGCATTTTTGGTTTGTTGCCGTGATGCCCGAAAGACGCTCCGGCAGCGCCTCAATTTTTAGTCCATCAATTGCCACCACGTTATGCCCTTCATTAAGTAGGTAATGGGATAAACCAATACCGGCGGGACCAAGGCCTACAACCAGGACATTTTTCCCGGTGGAGTGCTTAGGCAGCACATTTGTGAAGGAAAGTGGATTCCACCTGGTAAACAAAGAATATATCTCGAACCCGTAGCTGAGATTTAGCACACTATCTAATATATGAGTTTCTATGTATGGGACGTCCACGGGTTGCTGCTTTTGGTATATGCATGAACGCATGCAGTCGTTACAAATGCGGTGCCCAGTCAGCACGCACATAGGATTATCCACCACAACAACTGCAAGTGGCGCCACGATGAGCCCTTGTGCCCTTAAAAGTATTGCCTCGGAGACTTTCACCCTAACTGGGCATCCGCCCATAGGAATGCCGAGCTCGGAGGCCTTCACATTTCCCAGCTTGTCCACAATACCCTTAGAACAGCTGTCGCGTTTTTGTTTATGGCACGTAATGCAGTAGTGCACCTCGCTCAGCGCACATTCGGGTGATGGCGGCTTCGCTATGTTAAAGCCCTCTCTTGCCGTGGAGGTCTTTGCTGTAATTAAATTTAGCCCGAATTTCTGTACCGTGTTTACGGGAATTAGGTTGTTGAAATCCGTCTTGCTTGGTACATGAAACAGCGTGGACTCGCTACCCAAGTGCACCATGTATGCAGCATATTTTGCCGCTACGTCCAGCTGAGGCTCGTACTTTTCTGGCTCTTCCAACCATAGATTCACTTGCTGTGCAAAGCTATACTCTTCAACCGGAATGCTGAAAAATTCTGACAGCGCGTCTGTTATTGTGGTTAAGTTCAACCCTTCCGGGCTACCGTATTTTTTTAATGCATAACGGTGTACGAATGTCCTTTTGCATTTGTGCAGAGCTAGGGATTTTGTGTGGAGCTCCCAATCCCGCCCCATTTCCGCCTCTATGCCGAACAGCTGCGCTATGAATTGTTCCAGTACATATGCCAGCTCTATTATGATTTCCGAGCTCCCGATGCCTTTACTACGCGCGCCTATCAGCTGCTCAAACAATGTGAAGCTGTGCTTTTTTACTGCATTGAGAAACAATCTATCCAACCTTTCCAGGCCCGCGCGGGAGTATAAGCCTTCTTGGCTCACCACACTCACACACCTGGAATTGTCTATCGTATCTGCGGGAATCTGCCCGTCCACTGCACACATGTGCTCTCTCGGAAAATAATAACCGTGCGTCTACCGCAACAAAATGCGTCCGCGTGCCACAGATGCAGACCACCCAGCCGGCAAACACACCGGGGTGAGTGCACCTTAATAATAGTGCGTTTTGCGGACAAGCTGAGCCAAGTATATGCTATTGTGCCTGGTATTCCAAGTGGTTGCCGTTAGTGCCTGCGGCATCCAGTCCCTATGGCTGGTGTTTTTGTGGTATTCGGATTTATGGTTAGATAGGTAATTAGCCGTGCCTCTTACATTAATTGTTGTGAATGAAATACAGCGCGATCACTCTTTAGAATTTTGCCGTGCTTGATAACAAACTGTGTGCTGCACAACCAGCACCGTTACCGGGTAGCTGTGCAGCACTATGTACCCAAGCCAAGCTTAGTACATCGGAGTAGCTACAGCGACTAACGCGCAGCTCCCCTTACGGGAGGGGTACCAGAAGGGGACTCAAACCCGCGTATCAAAGAAGAAACATGCTTGCCCTTCTTGGTCTGCGCCTCTCCGCCTTCAGACCAAGGGGTTGATGCGGAGGTGCCTTCCTTTTTCGCCGATGCAGGGGATTTGCCTCCCACTGCTTCTCGCTTGCTCATACCATGTGCACTTTGCTCTCCTGCAGACGCCGTATCTGGGAAGGTAGTTGCACTTCCAAGAGCTTTCTGAGCGCCGGAATGGCCGCCGATAACTCGCTCGGCCTGCTGTGTCGATTGCCGCTCTGCCAGCATTCTTTCCAGAGTTGGTATGGCCCCTGCAAATGCAGGGTTTGCACTGATTTTAGAAACTCTTGCCGCATTGGCATCAGCTGCTCCAGACCCGGGGGCGGCACTGCGCTTCTGAACGGAGGCCTGTCTCGCAAGAGTCTTTGAAGCCGCAGTTACTGGCTTCTCTATGTTTGACGCGCCAATCCTGTTTCCAAGCACTTTTTGTAGCTCATCCGCAAATGCTGGATTTCTGCTGTTGATGCCCTTATGAGTGGACTGCTCAGGTGCAGCACTCTGTTTTTGTGTCGCCACACTTGATTGCGTAATGCCGCTGTCCATGCTTGGTGCACTCCGCCCCGTCGCTTTGGTGTTTGCCCTTTCTTGCGGTGCAGTGCTGGACTTGGCCGCATTGCCTCTTAGTGGACTAACGTCCGTTTGCGCGGTAGCAGGGGATTTAGCAGTAGTTACCTTAGATTTTCCTGCCTTTACGGTCTCCCGCGCAGGTGCGCTATTGCTTGCAAGCAAGGTGTCCAGTTGGCTGGCAAATGCGGCTCTTGCTTCACGTGTTTGAGAGATGCTACTGCGTATGTCCTGAATTTCGCGCGCAGTACTTTCTGATTGGGCAGAACGTTGCGTGTTCTGTGAGCTGCTCTCGGGCGTGGAGCTGACTTTGCCTGCCAGCATCGCCTTTCTTTGTTGAACGCCAGGTACCACATTTTTGCTGTACTCAGGCATACTGCTCATGTTCTGCAGCACAGGAGAAGATTTTTGCTCCCCAGCACCAAGAGTTTTGCTTGAAGTTGCTACCGGCGCAGCTACTGGCTTTGATGCGGATGTTACTGAGCGTCTAAAAGGTTGCGCAGTCATGAGTTTAGCAGAAGCCAAAGCGGAGTCTGTAGTTCTTGCAGTAGCACTTTCTGATTGGGCGAAGCGTTGTGCACCTTGTGGGCTGCTCCTCTCAGGTGTGGAGCCGATTTTACCCGCCAGCATCGCTTTTCTTTGTTGGATGCTAGGTACACCATCTTTGCTGTGTTCATGCACACTGCCCATGTTTTGCGGTACAGGGGAAGATGTTTGTGCCTTTGTGCCACCAAGAGCCTCCCTTGGAGCCACTGTCGACGCAGTCACTGGTTTTGGTGGAACCGCTGGCTTCAGTGAAGATGTTGCTGGGCTTCTCAGAGGTTGTGCAGCTGCAGATTTAGCAGGCGCCAAAGAGGAGTCTGCAGTTTTTGCAGCAGAGCTTTCCGCTTTGGTTACTGGTGCAACAGCTTTTTGTGCTGGTTGCTGTGCACTAGGCACACTGCCCACATTGCCAAGAGCAGCTGATTTTTGTTCTCCAACGTTAAAGACCTTTCTTGGAGCTGCTACTGGCGGAGTTACTGACTTCAACGTTGCCGCTTCGCCTCTGAATGGTTGTGCAGTTACAAGTTTGGCAGAGGCCGTGGTGTGGCCTGTGGTTTTTGCAGTGGAACTTTCCGCTTTGGTGACTGGTGCAACAGCTTTTTGAGTTGGTTGCTGTGCACTAGGCACACTGCCCACGTTGCCAAGAGCAGCGGATTTTTGTTCTCCAACGTTAAGAACCTTTCTTGGAGCCGCTGCCGGTGCAGCTGCTGTTCTTGGTGGAACTGGCGGCTTTGGCGCGGATGTTGCCGGTTTTGCACTGGCTGCGAATTGCTGCTGCGCTACAATCTGTGAGTTTCGCGGAGTATCATACGTCGGTTCTCGGCTAGCTGCGGCGTTTTGGGCTACAGGTTGTAAGTTCCGTGGAGTATCATACGCTGCTACTGGGTCGGGGACGTCGTATATTGACCCATTTATGACCACTTGCTGAGATCCTCTGTTCCCGGCTTGCGTGCCTTTGGGTGCGGAGCTTGTGGTTTGCGAAGCAACGGTTGGACCCTTAGCTGTGCCCGCGCGTTCTTGCTGAAATTGGTCTATGTTCTCATATACCGGCTCCGCAATACTGTCTAGTCTTCCTATGGCGCCGTTGAGTTCCCCTCCAGGGCGGAATTCAAAATCACTACTTGCTGATGTTGATGATGCACGTGACCTTACAAAGGCGTCGAATTCATCTCCGCCTAGAAGATCCTCCACTGGGGCCCAATGTTTTATGTAGGCCGGCTCTTCGTCGAGGTCAGAAACACCCAATGGATTAGTATACCACGACGATGATGTCTTCGATGGTGGAGAAAATGGTTCCAAAGAGGGTGCCTGCTCTTTCTTAGCGCGCCTATCAAAGGCAGTAACTGCCTTTTTGACCACGGCTTTTATTCCCTTGCGAACGGAGGTTCTGCTTGAGGAGGTGGAAGCACCGGAGTCAATGCTTGGATCACTGCTCGCAGTGCTACTTCTTGAAGAAGAGTCGAGAGTTTCCTTGGAGGATGTATTATCTTTACTTTTTAACTTTTGTTGCAAAGAACGTATACTAGGAAAAATAGGACTTTTTGTCGATGATTTAGAATCAGAAGCCCTTGATTCTTTTATATCGCCATCATATTCGGAAAGTAACGGAATAGTATCTTCAGATATGCTAGACGTCGGTTGTTTAGTTTTCTTTTTCATAAAGATTACCTTTTGTAAAGGATCCGGAAGTTTATTAAAAAATTAATTAAAGTCAATAAATTAATAATTAATATGAATTTCTTTAATAATTTTACATAGGCTCACATTCCAGGATGGGCGTCACTATCGGCGCATGCGGTTTCATGATGTGTTTGGGCGTAAATCATGTAAAATGATGCGGTTTGCTGATGAGCAAGGGTAGTACTTCAGGTACGTAAGGCGCGCATAAGTGAAAAAAATAGTATTGGTAGCTGGAGGTACAGGCGGGCATATCGTTCCTGCGGCGTTTCTCTGTCGAGTTCTTAGCGGTCGGGGCTACAAGTGCGTTTTGTACACAGACCGGTACTTCTTGCCATACGAAGCGAGATTTCCCGACATAAGAAGATACGTCCTGCCTCTTTGTAAGAGGTCGGGAGGAATTGTGCAGCTTTTAAAATTTTGTGTGCTTCTTGCGTACAGTTGCGTACTGTCTTACACAAAGCTGCGCTCATTAAAGCCGGATTTGGTAATCGGATTTGGCGCGTACCCGTCTTTTCCCGTGCTTCTGGCAGCTTGGGTGATGTCAGCGAATGTAGTGCTGCACGAACAAAACTCCGTCATGGGAAGGGTGAATCGTATGTTTGCCGGGTATGCGAAGATAATTGCGTGTGGAATGCCGCTGCGCCAAATAGGCAACAAACTTGTACATAAGGCGGTTTACGTTGGAGTGCCCACCGACATCAAACAGGCCGTAAAGCAAACCTCGGAAGGTAGCTCTATCAACCTAGTAATACTTGGAGGTAGCCAGGGTCTTTGTACATTTGGGAAGATTTTCGCATTAGCTATTGCGGAACTGCCCGCCCATATTAGAAGTAGGGTGTTTGTAACACAACAGTGTGGCAAAGGACAATTGGAAGCAATAACAGAGTTGTACACTGCGCATAGAATCAAGCACCGGCTGGGCAGATTTTTTACTGATATGGAAGACATAATGGGTGCAGCTGACCTGATTATCAGCAGGGCGGGTGCAACCACGATAGCGGAAATCATGGCTGCAGGTAAGCCAGCTATATACGTTCCATACGAACGGTCTTCGTGTAACCATCAGCTACATAATGCCAGGCTGGTAGAGGATTTAGGTGCGGGGTTGTGTGTTGAGGAGCGGACCCTAGATGTCGCAGCAGTTAGAGACATGCTTGCAGGCTTGCTTAATGACCAGAACGGGTTACAAGAGATGTCTTGCAATGCGGCCAGGCATGCTATACCCGATGCTGGGGCGCAATTTTGTGCGGTGGTGGATGAGTTGCTCAAGGGCTAAGCGGCTCCGTATGCGTGCGCGGATACATTAAGAGTTGTGGAGCGCAGGGAGAAAACGGTGCTATCTGTATGCATAAAGAGGGCACGGCCTCTTTTTGCTTGAGTTACTGTGTTCTTAAGCCTAGAATGAGGCCTATTTTCGGGGGGCAGTATGGCTGAGAGGGGTAGCGATATAAGGCCTGGCCAGGTCCTTGATCATAATGGTTCTCTTTACCTGGTAGTGAAGACCATGCACACCCAACCTGGCAAGGGAGGGGCTTACATACAGGCTGAACTAAAAAACCTAAAAACTGGTGCTAAATATCAGGAGAGGTTCCGTTCTGATGGGTATGTAAAACGTGCTATAGTTGAGGAAGTGGAGTATCAGTACATTTTTGGTGATGGTGCCTCGCTCACGCTTATGAACACTACAACCTACGAGCAGGTTTCTATAAGTGCGGACATGCTGGGGGAGAAGGGTGTTTACTTGAAGGAGGGTATCATCCTCACGCTGTCATTTTACCAGGGGCAGGTTATAGCTGCCAGGGTCCCGGATTATGTGGTTTTGGAGGTTGTGGAAACGGAGTCTGTGATCAAGGGCCAGACTGCATCCTCTTCCTACAAGTCTGCTGTGTTAGAAAATGGCGAGCGGATAAGTGTTCCCCCTTTCATAAAGACTGGTGAGCGGGTGGTGGTATATACCGTAGACGATACGTACTACGAGAGGGCGAAAGACTGAGTATGTCTGCGCTTTTTTCTCCCGTTGTCAGTGTGATGCTTAAAGCTGTGCGCAGGTCTTCAAGGGGGCTGGTGCGGGACTTCAATGAGATAAGGTGTTTGCAGCCCTCACACACCGCTGCGGGGGAATTTGCTAGGGCTGCGCATGTCAGATCTAGCAGGATTATCAGCGAGGAGCTTCAGGCCTATAAGCAGGAATGCGAAATACTTTTTGACGATGTTGGCACCATACAGGATCCAAGCAAGCTATTTTGGTTTGTGAGCCCTATAGATAGCAGAACGAATTTCACGAACGGGCTGCCGTATTTTGCTACTGCGGTTGCTCTTGTGAAAGATGAGGAGGTTGTGGCAGCAGTGATTGACGCTCCCGTATTGAGAGAAACATTTTACGCAGACAAAAATCTGGGCTCTTTTGCGGAGAATAACCAATCCAGATACGTTAGACTGCACGTTGCGAAGAGAGAGAGCGTTAACACCGCGTTGGTTGATTTTTCTGCTGGGTGTTCAGACGTTCTGGTGCTGGTTGAAAACCTGGTTTCACAGCATGCTGTGCTGCGTTCCATGGGGTCTGTCATGCTTGGGTTTGCGTACGCATCTTCCGCCTGTTATGATATGGTCATCTATTCCGGAGTCAATGAGTACAAAGCCCGTATAGGTAAGTTGTTCATTGAGGGGAGCAAAGGCAGCATGATAAGCAAGGGTGGGTTACTGGTTGCGGGTAGCTTTTCCCTGTGTGATTTTGTTAAACAGAATTTCTTGCAGTGAGAAGGGAATATCTTGTAGAGGAAGCGTGCTTTGGGGTGCGTGTGGACAGGTACTTGCGTGGCCTGTTACCGGGCGTCACTCAGTCTTTCATAGAGCGGTTGCTACGCAGGGGGGAAATACTGCTGAACAACACAAAGGTCAGGTCGTCTGCACGGGTCAGTAACGGTGATGTGTTAAGCATAAAACATGCTGACCGTATTGTGATGCGCGAAAAAGAAATACGCAGGCTCCAGCATGTGCCGCTTTTGGATCTGATAAGTAACAATATCTTGTATGAAGACCAGAACGTTATAGCGATAAACAAACCTGCTGGTGTAAGTGTGCAGGGTGGCAGCAAGGTTGGGGTTAGTATTGGTGACTTGCTCGATAAGATAAGGCCCGGTGGGTGTTGCCGGATAGTTCACAGGTTGGATAAAGACACGAGCGGTGTGCTTGTGCTAGCGCGCGACCTGGATGTGGCAAGATGCCTGGCACGCGAATTCCGGGAGAGGAGAGTCCAGAAGGAATATATTGCGATTACCAAGGGCGTGCCCCACTCGGCATCGGGAGAGGTTAACACACCCATATTTTACAAGGTGCAATCCGCTACCGGGGAGAGAATGCTCGAGAAGGATGCCAAGACCTTTTTCTCAGTCACGCGGGTTTTGGGGAATTTTGCAGTAGTGTTACTGCGTCCTGTTACCGGAAGGAAGCACCAATTGCGAATTCACATGTCGCAGATTGGATGCCCGATAGTTGGGGATAGCAAATACTGCAAGTGTGGCCCTGTTGAAAAAGAAACACTACACTTGCATGCCTCTCTGCTAACATTTGAGTTAATGGGCCGCAAGCTCAGCATATCTGCTGGTATGCCTGGCTATATGGAGGAGAAGATTAACACACTCTCGCATCCGTAAAAGGGCTGTGCGAGCGCACTTTTGAGCCAGTTGATAACGCATACCTCGGTGCTTCGCGGTGTACCCATTATAAGGTTATAAGGTGCTGAGCTTTTTCGTGGAGTAATACACGTAATAATCGCCGCTACTACAGGGCACGCTATAACGCAATGTTAGGTTTTTGTGCTTAGGTGTTGTAGCGGTGCAACATGGCAGTGCACAAATGCTGCAAACTTGACGGCACCGATGCGCGAGAGGTGACGACCCGCGTTGCTGACTCACATGCGACAAGTTGCACTTTCTTTATGGGGCTAAGACGGGGTGGCCTTACCCGAAACGGGCACCACATGCCGCGGCTCAGGAGAGCTGAGCAACCAGCCTCAAGACGCCGGTGTCCTACTGTCGCCGGTCATACGATACAGCATTTCTTGTCTCCTTGGCGGAGTATAGGCACTTATCCGCCCTATTTAAGAAGTCCTTAGCCTCCTCAGAAGGGCGAAACTCTGCCACCCCGATACTTACGGTTTTGTCAAGCGCGCCTCCGCTTGTGTTGAATGGCTCCTCAGCAACTTTTTGCCGAAGCCGCTCAGCCGCCGTCACGGCTTGATCTATGCCTGTTTCTGGTAATATAACGACAAATTCCTCGCCTCCAAATCTTGCAAGTAGATCAGAGATTCTAATATTGTCGAAAATTCTTTTTCTAAGCTGTTGCAGAAGCTCATCCCCGACAGTATGCCCAAAAGTGTCATTTACCTTCTTGAAATGATCCACGTCTATTATCATAACGGACAGGTCTTTACCCTTATCACGCGCCTCGTTCACAATATTTTGGAAGTGCATGTCGAAGTATCTTCTGTTGTAACACCCAGTTAAGGGGTCCGTGATCGACATCTCTGCGTTGTCTTCCAGATGCATGCGCAACGCGTCCTGATATCTCTTTCTTTTGACCTGCACGTTTGCTCTTGCAAGAAGCTCATTACTGTCTATGGGAGCCATGATATAGTCACTGATGCCAATTTCAAAAGCCCTGCTTAAAATTTCCGTGTCGTCACTCTCATCTAGCAGCACCAGTATGGGAGTGTAACGCGTATTGTTGTTGCTCCTGAAGTTTGAGCAAAGTCTAAGCCCGTCGCCGCCGAAATTTAGATCCACTATGAAGAGGTCGTAGCTCTCCGCATTCTGGAAATTTACGTCTTGTGACGGGTTATCCAATACCGCAGTTTCTTGGAAATACTCCTGCAGCACACTGTTCATATGCTCTGAGCGCACCTTGTCACTATCTAGGATCATAATTTTGGCGTTGGAAATCTGGTTTGCATAGTGCATGATATTCCCATCCACCGAGCTCATTTCTGTGTTGGTTTTGCCTCTAAGCCGTAGCTCGTCCACGAGAATTTTAAACCTGGTGAGTGACCTTATTCTCGAGAAAAGTGCCACGTCGTTTATTGGTTTGGTTAGAAAATCGTCTGCTCCGGAGCTAATCCCATTTACGCGGTTGTCGGTGGTATTATCCAGTGCCGTTACCATTACGACCGGTATATATGTTGTCGCAGGGTCCGCTCTGAGCCTTCTACACGTCTCATATCCATCCATGCCTGGCATCATCACGTCCAGTAGTATTAAGTCCGGATGCTTTTCTCTCGCCAGCTGTATAGCCTCCTCGCCGCTCATCGCAGTGAGCACGTTGTAATATTCTTTGGTGAGCTTTGCCTGCAGCAGCTTCACGTTAGCTATGAGGTCATCCACTACCAATATTCTCGCTGTCATCGTCTTTCTCTACACTCAATCATTGCACATCTCAGGCTTTGCCGTGCACTGCCTGCATTGCGGTTGCCGAACCATCCTGGTGCTACCCCACACCTACGTGCGTACGCCAACCTCGCGGCACGCCGGTGCGCGCTAACCCGGGTGCCACCCTCATTTCTGTTGCAATCCATAGTTGATGGTGGCCGCATGGCTCCCTGCCTTTGCGGGTTGCATCCCTGTTTGCGCGTGAACACACCGCCGGTGTGGCCGCTAGTTACTGTTCATCATGTTTTGCTTGCGCAGGGGCCTCACCTATGCCATTAGACCCTGCCTCCCGAGCATCAGGCGTCTGTGCACTGCAACCGCTGCGCCCTATCACATCACTAACTTCGTAAGCTTCGTATAGAACCCCATCGTCGCCCATTATGCGCCTCTTCGGAACTGCGTAAGTTCCGCTGGCCTGTGTGCCATCGTTGCACGCCTCACGTATGGAATCCCACACTTCCTCCTTAATTTCCACAAATCTTCTGTAATATGCCCCGGCTATTTTCAGTAGCCCGGGAATCTTTTTTGGATCTGTAACCAGGCACCCGACTACCAGAACTAGCACCATTTCCGACAAGCCAACATTAAACATGGTAATCCTTTTCTACAGTAAAGACACTTAACGCTCTGATTATCAACACTAATTTACTGAGATCCAGCTGCGTTGAGTTTATGTCCTCCAAAAACCTATAATACCCGTCCAGTTGATTCTTGTACTGAGTGCACCAGGAATCCACATTCTCCTGCGCCACCGTGTCCCCGCATTTTTGCGCATCCGCTCCCTCGAGCGTCATGTGCTTCACTATGTTCCCGGTAATTATAGACTGATAGTCACTCAGGTCGTCAAGTAAGTTTCTTATAGCTATGCGCTGCCAGTACGGCGAAACCGCGTCCATCTGCATTGCAAGCTCTCTTATACGGCTGAAACTCAGGACAGACCGCAGCCTGAAGTATACCTTGCCCACCGAAACTATGTCAACCCCCGTACTCTCTGCCAGGTGTATTATATCCATGGTAAAAATGGAAAACCGCAGTCCGCCGATCCTTTGCGCTATTTTGGGATCTAAATTTTGCTGCGGAAGGTTATGCAACGCTGTGTTGTAGGATTCCAAAAACTCGCCGCACAAAATGCTTTCCATTTTTTCTTCAATCAACAGGGTTTGTGACGACAAGCTCTCCAGCCTTTTTTCCACATCTACAAACTTGTGCATGTGCCGGAGCAGCCAAAAAGTTGCCTGCCCAACGAACTTCTGCACCTCTCTGATTATTGTGACATAGTCATTCACGTCTATAGTGCCATCAACCCTGTCAAGCTCGCTCCAAATATCTTGTAGGTTATATATTCTAGAGATGGTCACATACACTCTGACAATTGTGTCTATGGTAATGCCCATGCTTTCTATGTGGCTGACGAACACGCAACCCATCCTGTTTACTATGTCGTTGGATATACATGTGGCCAGTATCTCGTGCTTCAACTTGTGCTGCTTTATATACTTCTCAAACCTGCCCCTGATGGACTCAGGGAAGTAGGACAGCAGATACTGAGATTCATAAACGCTGGCCAGACCGTGCTGTAGCAAATTGGATTTTATAATCTCCCCTTTTATGAACGTCCGAGTATATGCTATAAGCACGGCTATCTGTGGGGCGTCAAGCCCCCTGGACTCGGAAATCATTTTCAGGACTTCCTCATCACTGGGTAAGAACTCTATACCCCGGTCCAACGCCTTTATTTTTTCAAGATGCTGCATGATCCTGTGGTGTTGCTCTATGCGCTTTTGTGCCTGTATACACTCCAGCATCAACGTTCTGGTCTCAAGTTTGTTATGGCGCTCCATGAGGATCCCAGGAATGTCGAGCAGCATTTCGTAGAGGATCTTATTGCGTTCTTCCAGGGAGATGAATTTGTCTCTGACGGCCATTTCCAGGCAAATTTTCAGGTTTACCTCGAAGTCTGAGCATATAACGCCGCCTGCGTTGTCGATAAAGTCAGTATTAATCCTACCGCCCTTGGTTGCATACTCGACCCTACCCAGCTGCGTGCAGCCAAGATTACCCCCCTCTATAACCATTGAAGCGCGCAAATCTCCCCCGTCAATCCTGAGCCGATCGTTGGCTTTGTCACCAACAGTAGCGTGGGTTTCCTTGGATGATTTAACATACGTGCCTATACCACCGTTCCAAAGCATGTCTACCGGGGCTTTTAGTATAGCCCTGATCAGCGCTGTGGGAGAGATGCTCTTGTCATCAGTAACCAGCTGGAAGCATTGCTTCATCTCAGGGGTGAGCTCAATAGACTTCGAACTACGGCAGAAAACACCTCCGCCTTTTGATATGAGGTTTGGATTGTAATCCTGCCAAGATGACCCAGGAGTTTCAAACAGGCGCTTGCGTTCCGCGAAACTTTTTTCAGGATCAGGGGAGGGGTCAACGAATATGTGTATGTGATTAAAGGCCCCAAGCAGACATATTTTGTCAGATAACAACATTCCATTGCCGAACACGTCGCCCGACATGTCTCCTATACCGACAGCGGTGAATGTATTTTTCTGTATATCTTTACCCATAGTCCAGAAGTGCCGCTGGGCAGCGACCCATGCGCCTCTGGCAGTGATGCCTATTTTTTTATGATCAAACCCGACAGATCCCCCAGATGCAAACGCATCCCCAAGCCAGAAGTTATACTCTGCGGAGACTTGATTCGCATGGTCAGAAAAAGATGCAGTGCCCTTGTCAGCTGCAACCACCAAGTATGGATCATCGTCGTCATATCTTACTACGCGGTTGGGGGTGACGCACCTATCGTCTATTACATTGTCAGTGATGTCTAATATGCCACGCAAAAAGCTCTTGTAGCACTCGACTGCGCACTCGACGGACCCTAACTTTCTTGCATTACCCTTCAAAACAAACCCGCCTTTGGAACCGACTGGGACAATCACAGAGTTTTTTGTCATCTGTGCCTTCATCAACCCCAGAACTTCTGTACGGAAGTCTTCGGTTCTGTCAGACCACCTTATACCGCCCCTTGCTACCTTCCCACCGCGCAGGTGTATTCCTTCAAACGTGTTTGAATAGACGTAAATCTCCCTGAAGGGGAGGGGGCGAGGAATATCAGGGACTGCGCCAGAATCTAGCTTGAGTGAGAGATAATTTCTGTCATCCTGGTAATAATTTGTGCGCAGAACTGCCAATATCAGGTTGTACATGCATTTTAGTATGTAGTCGTGGACTATGTCTGAGACTTGCGTGAACAACTCGTCAATTGACTTGCGCACGCCCGCCACTTTGGCAGCTCTGTCACCAGATATATCTGGGTCAAACCTAGCTTCGAATAGCCGCACGAACAAACTGACCATGTCAGAATGCTTCCTGATAACTTTCTGTATGTATGCCTGGCTGTAGTTAAACGAGATCTGCTTTAAGTATCTGCTAAGCGCCCTTACAAGCACAACCTCCTTCCACCTCAAGTTTGCCAAAATCACCAAACTGTTAAAGCAGTCATTCTCAGTCTCTCCGGAGAATACCTTCTTCAGTGCTGTTTCAAATTGGTTCTTTACGTTATGGTGGTCGAAAGACTTGCTTGTATTCGCGAGTACGAAGTGGTGCAAACGTACACACTTCTCCCGCACTGTGATGTCATAGCTATGGTGCTGAGACATCTTCGCACCCATCTTCTTGACAACATCCAGCACTCTGGACAAGCGCAGATCTCCCTCCAGTGGCACGTATACCTTCAGCTGGTAGTAGCTGTGGTTTTCAAGGAGGTATAGATCTACTTCGCACTCACCTGTAGGGCTTTCCAGCACTTTGTGAATCTTAAGGATATCATGGCGTGCATTTTCTGGGGTAAAGTGCTCCTGATAGCTGGTAGGAAAGGCGCTGACGTATTCGGAAAAATCGCCATCAAGCCTTTGGGACACCACTTGTTGCAGCCTGTCCTCCCACCGCTTTGCGGATTCTACTACCATTCCCTCGACTTCCTGCGCTGATATGGCATAGGAAGCTGCATTATCAGTTTTGATTGTGAACTGTAGCCTTACTAGGTCAGACTCGTCGTACATATTGTAATGCTGGCCGACGACCTTGCCATCCAAAACTCTTTCCAATACGGCGGCTATCCGGTCAGCCAGCTCTGTGCTGGCACGGTTTTTCGGTATGAAGATAATGCACCCAATAAAGCCGTTTATTACGTCCTTCAACATAAACAGCCTAACTTTTGGGCTGCTAGATAGGGAGAGTATGCCCATGGAGATCTGGAACAAATCTTCTTCAGAAAAGCGCATAAGCTCCTCCCTGGAGAACTTCTGCATTATGGCCATAAGCGCCTTTCCGTTGTGTCCGCTTCTCAAAAATCCAGATCTCTCTTTGACGAGCTCAACCTTTTTTCTTATCACCGGTATGTGGCAGGCGTTTTGAAATTCTACCGAAGAGGTAAAAAACCCGTAGAAGCATCTTTCTTGTTCTATCTCTCCTGCCTTGTCGAACACGCGCAGGCCTATGCAGACCATGTATCCGTATCTGTGCACGTGGGAGACAAAGTTCGATTGCACGACGTACAGCGGCTCCTTCTCTTGTGCTGGGTGGCTCAAAGACTCCTGAGCTTTTCCCCCTAACCTTTGCAAACCCAAGCTACGTTCAGGCTTCAGAGCCAAACTTCCTGACTCTGATCGTTCATATTCGCTGTATCCCAGAAACACGAAGTTATCTTCGCGCAACCATTCCAAGAAGCGGCAAATTTCTTCACGCGATGTGTCCCCCCTCATACCGGACAACAATTCGTCTACCCGGCTCAGCATTGGGTGCCAGTCACCCACGCAGCAGACAACCGCGCGTAGAGCTTGCTTGACTTCTGCCTTGAGCGCACTCTGCAATTCCGTACTTGTAGGACCAACCACGAAGTATGCAACAGACTCGCAAGCACGGTCATCAGCGCAGGATTTATTAGACAACGAGTCAACGCTCACAATCCTGCCACCTTCCCTCTTCAGGAGCAAAACCGCGTTTGTATAGTGGTAGACTGGCAAATTATGCTTCTTTAGCGCGATTATTACGGAGTCTATTATAAACGGCAGATTGTCGTTCGCGGTTTCCACTATTGTCAGAGATTTTTCCGGAAACCCTGGGTGCTCTACCGTGAATACGCGCACCATGCTCTCTTTCGGCTTCCTATCGCCGACAAAATTATACAGATCTTCCGCAATGTTAAGCAAAAACTGGCTGGTTAATTCCACGTCTGTGCTGTAAGAGAAGTTGTAAAACTGCTCTATAAAGCTCTTGAGCAGGATATACTCGCTGGTTGGGGACGGGAACTTTTCCTGCAGAGCCTTTAGCACGGAGGCGACCACGTGCCCCCCGAAGCTGCAAGCACTATCTTCTGGGATGCGCATTACTTTAACGTATCTTAGGAACAAAAAACAACAAGGGGCATACACAACCCACTGAGGGCTAGGATAGCATATACTATACCGATTAAAACACAATTAATTAACCAAACTGGAGCACATATACTCCCCGGATACATGGTAACCATATAACCGGCTATCGTACATAGTAATGTTGAACTTCAAGCTCGTTATTACCAAGCACTAGTTCTCACGTGATGTGCAAGAATTTATGTCTTGTGCACGTGATGCACATTTTGCACATATTGCAGACTGCCCCTTGTTGCGCACACAAGATAGACGGTCGTGTGTGGCATGCCACAACAATCCAGCGTCGGGTATGCGGTTGCGGCATATTTGGACGAGAAGGCATTGAGAACGGGTAGCCAGGAAATTTGCAACCATGTGTTCCCGTTTTGCTCAAATTTGTGTGGTGCAGCGTTTCTTCCTGTGTGCGCTGAAACTTCCTGCAAAAGCCTATACACCGCGCTTGCCGTATTTGTTGGGCGCACATTTTCCTGTACACGGTTTTGTTATTGTGATATTCCGCACCGCGGGCTTGTGATTTTGTTGTGGATGTGGTTATGGGTGCGCATAGAGATGGAAAAGCCGTTTCTGATTTGTTGGAAGAGGTTAGTGTACAGGGAGATGCCGATAGGATCACTTTGTACGAACTCAAAATGACCTTGCGTGATAGGGGGTTTGGAGTGCTCATACTCCTGTTCGCGCTTCCGCTTTCCATACCGCTCCCTGTGCCCCCTGGCTACACCACCGTGTTGTCTATTCCGTTGTTGCTGTTCTCGGCCCAGATGCTTATGGGTCTCTCTACGCCCTGGCTGCCTGCCTTCCTGGAGAAGAGGTCGTTTAAGCGTGAGTTTTTGGCAACTGTAATCGAGAAAACATCTCCAATCTTAAAGGGGATGGAACGGTGGAGTAGGCCCAGGCTGTCTATAGTGTTTAGTGGTGTGGGGGAAAAGGCCATAGCTTTGATTTGTCTGCTGTGCGCTCTTTCCATCGCAATTCCCTTGCCTCTGACCAACTTCATCCCCGCTGGGGGGATGTCCGCAATGGCACTCGGCATGTTGAACCGTGACGGCGTGCTAGTGATGCTGGGTGTGTTGGTGGGGTTTGTCGGCCTCCTTATTACCGCGGTGGTGCTTACTGCTGGCCCCAAGCTTGTAGTTGAAATGTTCTCCTTTTTATTCAAGCTGTGGTAGTATGAGGCTCCACGACACTCTGCGTGCTTCTAAGAGGGTTTTTTCGCCAAGGGACGGTAAGCGTGTGGGTGTCTATGTTTGTGGCCCCACTGTATACGATTTGGCGCATATAGGGAATGCGCGGTCTGTGGTTGTGTATGACGTCTTATTCAGGCTGCTGAAGGCGCTATACCCTGAGGTTGTGTATGTTAGAAACATCACTGATGTAGATGACAAAATCATAAATGCGGCGAACTCTGAAGGCAAAAGCATTGCGGAGTTGACCGCGCATTACACTAAGCTGTTTCACGAAGATATTAAAGAACTGAACTGCCTGCCCCCAACTTTTGAGCCGAAAGCTACGGAAGAAATCGAAACCATGCTGTTCATAATTGGCAAATTAATCGAGACGGGGCACGCTTACGTGCGCGGTGGTACCGTATATTTCAGCGTAGAGTCTTACGAGCACTACGGGGCACTGTCTGGCAGGAAGTTATGTGACATGATATCCGGCAGCAGGGTGGAGGTTGTTGCAGAAAAGCTTCACCCTGGAGATTTTGTCCTTTGGAAGCCGGCAACTGATCTTGATATGAAGCTTGGGGCGTGTTGGTCTAGCCCCTGGGGGGTTGGGCGGCCAGGATGGCACGTAGAGTGCTCTGCCATGAGCTATCGTTACCTGGGTGAGAGCTTTGATATTCACGGAGGTGGGGCGGATTTGATGTTTCCGCATCACGAAAACGAGCTATCCCAAAGCTGTTGTGCCTTTCACGGCAGTGAGTACGCGAGGTACTGGGTTCACAATGGGTTTCTGACGGTCAATGGTGGTGAGAAGATGAGCAAGTCTCTGGGTAACGTTATCACGGTTAGGGGATTGCTCAACAGTGGGGTGGATGGAGAGGTGGTCAGATATGCGTTCTTGAGTACCCACTACCGCAAGCCGCTTGATTGGGGTGATAAGCTTGTGCTTGACGCTAAAGAGGCGCTCAACAAAATATACCGCTCTTGTGAGGGGTTTCCTGCCAAGCTGCTAAACACGGGTCTGGAGTATGTGGATGTACACGATGGGGTTATGTCATCGTTGCAAGATGACATCAACACCCCCGGGGCAATTGCTGCCCTGCACGAGTTGGTTAAGGAAATTAATAAGGCAAGTGACAGCGACGAAAAACTTCGATTGGCCAAAATGCTAAACAAGAGTGCCATGCTGATGGGTCTGTTTCACAATTTTCCGGAGAGAAAATTTTCTAGCATTCAGAATTTGGTTAACGAAGACGAGATAGAGAGGCTAATCGCAAAGAGGATAGAGGCCAAGAAGTGTGGGGATTTCAAATTGGCGGATGAGATAAGAAAGAATTTGTCTAGCATGGGCATAGGCGTCTCTGACGGGAAAGATGGATCAACGCGCTGGCATAGAAAAACTGACTGAGTATCTTGGCTTCTGTAACGTGCAAGCGGGCTGTGTGCAGTTTGTGCTGTGCTCGGGGCGTGCCCGCGTGTTATTCTTGTGATGCTTTTGCTGATTTGTATAACCTGCTGACTATCGGTATAGGATATCGGGTCGTAGCGCTTCTGCAGGTGGCATCAGCTTTATGCATAGGTATGCGTGACTACGAAAAAAGAGGTGGTTAGTGATTGACAATTTTTGAGTTATTTGTAAGTTTGAGCCGTGGGTATTTTCGGGGGAGAGCATATGTCTTTGTTGGATGCTAGGCCAGTTTATAAACCCTTCTACTACCCATGGGCGTATGACGCTTGGTTATGCCAGCAGAGGATTCATTGGATACCCGAAGAGGTACCCCTTGCGGATGATGTTCAGGATTGGAAAACCAAGCTGTCGGAGCAGGAGAAGAACCTCCTGGTGCAGATTTTTCGCTTCTTTACCCAGGCGGATATAGAAGTGAATAACTGCTACATGAAGCATTATTCGAACATATTCAAACCCACGGAGATTTGCATGATGCTTTCTGCCTTCTCCAATATGGAGACTGTGCATATAGCAGCGTACTCATACTTGCTGGATACCATAGGGATGCCTGAGGTTGAATACCAGGCGTTCTTGAAGTTTGAGGTAATGAAGAAGAAGTACGATTACATGCAGCGGTTCGAGGAATCTAGGAAGGGTGACAAGAGGCATGTAGCAAAAACTTTGGCCGTGTTCGGCGCCTTCACCGAGGGTTTGCAACTATTCGCTTCATTTGCGATTTTACTAAACTTCCAGCGTTTTGGCAAAATGAAGGGAATGGGACAGATTATAGCCTGGTCTGCCAGGGATGAGACTCTGCATACCGAGTCTATTATTAGGTTGTTTAACACATTCATCCACGAAAACCAGGAAATATGGGACGCGAATCTGCGGGCGGAGCTTTATGGCGCCTGTCGAGTTATTGTGTCGCTGGAGGATGAATTTATAGACCTAGCGTTTGCTTTAGGGGATGTCGAGGGGCTTTCTGCGTCTGAGGTTAAGCGGTACATACGCTACATAGCGAACAGGAGGCTGAAACAGCTGGATTTGGAACCCATATACGGCGATAACGTCAACCCTCTGCCGTGGCTGGATGAGATCCTCAATGGGGTTGAGCATACTAACTTTTTTGAGAATCGGGTTACGGAGTATTCGCGTGCTGCAACGGAGGGTACTTGGGATGAGGCGTTTGAAGATGGTTAGGAGTTTGCTGTTGAAGGCTTGCTGGTCTCTTGTCTTTGTGGCCGTTTTGGTGTTTGCCCATGGTGCGTGCCTTGCTGCTTCTTCCGGTGGTGGCGAGGATGAAGACATCAACAAGCTCCCGAAAGCATTCATTGCAGGGGAGCTGAGGGAGGTTGTTAAAATGCCCGACAAACCCTTTTTTGATTTGAATGGCAAAGAGTTCTCTGCGAAGAACTTTGAGGGGAGGGTGTTGGTTGTTGCGTTTTGGGCCCCATGGAGCCTAGAGTCCGTCACACTGCTCAAGGAGCTGCAGGCAATTTGGGACCATTTGAATCATAAAGAGGTTAGAAATAGCATCGTATTTTTGCCGGTTTCGTACGGGGACGCGCATGCTGTGCAGTCCTTTTGCAAAGAATATGGGATCGCGCTTACGGTATACTTGGACAAGGGCAGGGCACTCTTTGATCATTTTGATGTTAGGGCTATACCACTAACCCTGATTGTTGACCGGGGTGGTGTTGTGCTTTACCGCATAGATGGCAACGTCAAGTGGGATAGTGTTGACGTGATAGGAAAGCTGCTGTCCATCGCTTCATAGCGAGGTTGGAGATTAGGTGGCGACGACCCCACTGCATCGTACCTGCTGCTCGCGTATTTTGGGCGCAAACGGGCTATAGAGTGCGTTCCTGCACATACCCGTGTATGTGTAAAATTAGGGCGGCGGCATTCTTAATGTGTATGGAGTTGCGGCCTAATGGTGATTCTGGGTGTAGCGTTGCCTCCTTTGGTGGTCCTAGCCGTGGAGTGGGGTAATGCCCAAGTTGTGGCTGGTATGCGGTGTGGCCTAATAGCAATATCCTGGGTAGCATTGCCCCCTTTAGTGGTCCCGGGCCGTGGAGGGACCAGTCAGTAAAAATTTTGAAGTGCTGAACCGCGTGAGAGGTCACAGCAATGCCTGCGGGTAGAGTACCCAGTAGAGCGGGGTAATGCCCGGGGTGTGGCTGGTATGCGGTGCGGCCTAATAATAAATATCCTGGCGTATAGTTGCCTCCTTTATCGGTCCTAGGCTGCGGAGGGACCGGTCAGTAAAAACTTTGAAGTGTTGAACCGCGTGAGAGGTCACAGCAAAGCCTGCGGGTAGAGTACCCCGTAGAGTGGGGCAAATACCCAGATTGTGGCTGGTATGCAGTTGCGGCCTAATGGCAACCTGGGTTAGCGTTGCCTTCTTTGGTGGTCCCGGGCCGTGGATTACCAGCAGTAAGAATCTGAAGTGCTGAACCGCGTGAGAGGTCACAGCAAGGCCTGCGGGTAGAGTATCCCGTGGGGTGGGGCAATACCCAGGTTGTGGCTGGTATGCGGTTGTGGCCTAATAGCGATATCCTAGGTTGTGTGGTGCTGCCTGCACGTCAAGGTCGCTGCGGGGAAGCCCTGAACGGGCGCTGAACATTGCACAATCGGGATGCAACCCATTGGTGAGAACACGTGCGTTATACCCATCAATACATATATTTTAGGTACAAAAACAGCGCATTCCTGCGCATACCTGTAGGTGTAATAAGACCGCGCGGTGGCGTTCTTAATGTGTCTGAAGTTGTGGTCTGATGGTGATATCCTGGGTTGTGAATGGGTTGTGTCGTTAAAGTTGTGGAGTGTCGGTGTTATTAGGGTTGTAGAGGAGATTACGCACCGGTTTTCTGAAGGGGAACAACAATATGCACGCAAAAGTTGCTGAGGAAGGCCCAAGCCTGTGTGCTGTTGCTATCTTGTGCGCGCCAAAATTGTATTCCTGCGCACGCTCATGAGTGTGGATCGGTCGGTCTGCAAAGCTGTGTTGTGACGTAACGACGATGTGCACGCCAAGGCTGCTTAGGAACCTCGGGCTACGTTGCTGCGCCGCCGCCGCTGTTATCCTTATTACGCGCAGCCACACTCAAGGCATACACGCACAGGTCTGCAAAGCATATGCCATTTTTCTTGGCCAGGTCATGCAACTTTTCCAGGCTGTTCCTCACTTTTTCTGGTACTGACCCGCCACGCTCTTTCGATAGCCAGGTGTTTTGGTGTTGTACAGGGTGTGAGTCCGGCCTCGGCTCGCCAATATATATGGCAAAGGGGGCAAGTTTACCGCCAAACTCGCATTGGATAATAAACTTCTTGATTCCAGTCATGATGCTACTCCAGTAATTGTAAATTGCGCCTCTGAAGACATTTTACACATCTTGAGCTTCTGTGGGTATCACAAATTTGTGGTTGATCACAAGCCAAAGCCAGAACGGCCGGAGTGCGTGGTTGCCCTGGACGGTAAAACCACCTACACTTGGGCTGTACCGCATAGGTCTTCCATAATATCTAACTCAGGTAATATATACGTTAACACATGGGTTTTTGTTTTAAGAAATTCATTTTTACTGACTCTAAATACGTGACCATGGATAGGTTCATGGACCTTGCCCTATATCATGAAAAGCATGGATACTACATGACCAGGGTCCCATTCGGACGGGCAGGAGATTTCATAACGTCTGCGGAAATCAGCCAACTGTTTGGGGAAGTTGTTGCCCTTTGGATTCTATCCTACCTAGAAAGTGCTGGAATTTCGGAAAAGTTTTCTCTGCTGGAACTGGGCCCTGGTAGGGGAACACTTATGTGTGACGTTCTTAGGGTATTTGAACGGTTTCCGAAGTATGATGCGTTGCTTGAGGTTCATTTGCTTGAAATCAGCCCACTATTGCGCAACACTCAGCGCGCGACATTGGAAAGCTTCTCGGCGCGCAAAGAAATCTTTTGGCATGACAAATTGGAAGAGCTGCCGGAGAGGCCTACAGTTGTGGTGGCTAATGAATTTTTTGACGCGCTGCCGGTAAAGCAATTTGTTTATGCTGGCAGTGGGATGTGGAAAGAATGCTGCGTGTACAGCGATATAGGAAATTTGAGTGTTGTGGCCTTGGACACAGAATATAGCCTCAATGAATATAACGATGTGCCTGAAGGGGGAATAATAGAGCGCTGTGAGGCCGCGAAGGATGTTTTGGAGTGTTTGGAAGGGATAATTGTGCGGAACGGGGGAGCAGCCGCCATATTTGATTATGGATATTTACAACCGCCGTACCGCAGCACTATACAGTCAGTAAAGGGCCACCACCGCTGCGATTTTCTCTATAACGTAGGGGAGTGTGACATCACCGCGCACGTTGATTTTGGCTTTTTGCAGGGGCATGTTCGACGTCTGAATAGCAGAGTTGTGACCCAAAGGGAATTTTTGTATCAATTTGGTATCCGAGAGAGGCTTGCGCACCTTGCATGCAACGCTACTGAGAGGCAAAAACGCGAACTCAAGAGTGCGTTTCTGCGCCTTACGGAGAACATGGGTACGCTGTTTAAGGTGTTGCTGTTAAGTGACAAATAGCGGTTTGGCTGGTGCTAGTGCCCTATAAACCCCGGTGATTGATGCCATTGTCCGCATAGCTTTGGGTTGATATATCAATGTGACAACAGATTGTTCTGGCGATATAATCCACTGCAGGTAGATTGGGCGTAGTGCGTCATGAGTGGCAGCTATCAGGAAAGCGATCACGTGACCCTGATCAGGGAAAAAGTGAGGCTTCTTGACGTTGTGTCCAAGAGGATAAAACTTATCAAAAGGGGCAATAATCAATATGTGGGCCTCTGTCCGTTTCATGCGGAGAAGACTCCGTCATTTCACGTAAACTGCAGTAATGACATGTTTTACTGCTTCGGGTGCGGCGTGCATGGAGACGTAGTGCAGTTCGTTTCTGATATTGACGGGCTAAGTTTCATGGAGGCGATTGAATATTTGGCGCAGGTATACGGCGTTAGTCTGCCGGCAAAAAGTGGAAGGGGAGAAGCAGATTCGCTTTATGAGTTGATGGACTATGCGGCCCGCTGGTTTGTTGAACAGCTATCGAAGTCACCCGCAGTGCTCGCGTATCTGAAGGCTCGGAGTATAGACGATAGGACCGTGAGAAAGTTTAGATTGGGGTATGTTCCCGTGTCCGGGATCAGGACGTGCTTTGCGTCGTCTCACATTGGTTTTGAGAAAGTGCGCGATGCAGGCCTGTTGACCAAGAACCTTCAGGATTGTTTATACAATAGGTTGGTGTTCCCTATATGTAGTGCTACGGGTAGGGTAATTGCCTTTGGTGGGAGGTCTGTTAGCGATAGACAGACCCCAAAATATCTGAACTCAGCAGAAAATGTTCTATTTAAAAAGCGGGAAAGTCTGTACGGTTTGCACCTTGCGCTGGCCTCGGCAAAAAAGCTAGGGAGGATCATTGCGGTTGAGGGTTACATGGATGTGCTTATTCTCAGCCAACTTGGGATAAGCAACGTTGTGGGGCTGCTGGGCACCGCTATGACTGAGGCGCATCTCAGATACATGTGGGATGTCGTACCTGAGATAGTGGTCTGGATGGATGGTGATGATGCGGGGGTAAATGCGTCCATAAAAATAGCCCATCTTGCACTGTCTATCATGAAATCTGGTCAGAGCGTGCGATTTGTCATCTCGCCACCGGGGAAGGATCCGTACGATGTTTGTGTCAGTTCGGGGCCCGACTCCGCTCAAGCTCTTGTTGAACATGCTAAGCTGCTCTCGGAATTTGTGTGGGATCATGAGCTCGCCCGTGCAAACATCCCGTCTTCAGGTAAAATAATGCCCGAGCAGTGTATGGTGCTTGAACGCAGGATTCAGGAATATACATCCAAGATTCAAGATGCACACATAGCGAAGTACTACAGGAATTTTTTTTATCAGCAGATAAAGGCACTGCAGCGCGAACAATACCACGGCAAGGGGGGCACGTCACATGGAAGTGCGCGCGCCATAGAGCAGGGGCTGAAGTCCAGCAGATTGGGGGGAGTTTCTCTGCAGGCGTGTGCTGGAGAAAATTACCAAATGCGGGTCATATACGCCATTGTTGAGTGTCCAAAGCTTCTTTATGATGTAACGGTTTTTGAGCAGTTTGCCAGCCTCGACTTCACTGGTGGCATGCAGGCGCTTCAGCAGCATATAGTAGACATCAGAGAAATGCATGGCGAAGAGCTCTCTAAGGCAGATTTGGTCAGGGAGCTATGTTCTAGGAGGGCGGATTTTGAGCAGGTATTGCGTTCCATACGGGAAAAAATGTCGGCGATAGGGTGCACATTCGAGGTAAAGGATGGCTCTGATGGTGATGTGGAAAAGCGTGCGAGAAGGGAGTGGGAGAAGCTAATGCTCTCAAAACAACTTGGCGAAATTCAGGAGCAGATAGTGAAACTAAGGCTGGAGGGCCGATACGACGTTGCACTAAACCTTTCTGAGCACGCGAGAGAAGTAGACGATAAGCTCAGGAGCCTGTGGCGGTGCTAAAACCTTAGCTGTGCGCCGAAGCCTCAACACCCTGTTCCATAGGTGCGCATCTGGGGCGCTGTGGCACGCGCAGAATCCCCTCCTCCTTGGGAGTCAAGGTCGGTAGCACTTTCGTGATTATCTCACGCGAGTCCGCCAACACTGTGGTGTGTTGCCAACGCCAGACACATTAGAAGAAGCCACGAAGCTTCCTAGCGCGGCTGGGGTGCCGAAGCTTTCGCAGCGCTTTCGCCTCAATCTGCCGGATACGCTCCCGGGTGACGTTAAAGAGTTTCCCAACTTCCTCCAGTGTGTGATCTTTCCCGCCTTTACCGATCCCAAACCGCATGCGCAGAATTCTCTCCTCCTTGGGAGTCAAGGTCGATAGCACCTTTGTGGTAATCTCACGCAGGTCAGCCAACACTGCGGCATTTTCCGGTTTTACAGCCCGTTTGTCCTCTATACAATCCCCAAATGTGCTGCTATCGTCATCGCCTATAGGGCTTTCAAGGCTTACCGGATCCTTCACAATCTTCATCACTTTGCGGATTTTTTCCACATTCATGCCCAGCCTAGCAGACAGCTCTTCCAATGTTGGCTCCCGACCTATCTCATGTAACATCTGTCTCAATGTGCGGTTGATCTTGTTTACGGTCTCAATCATGTGTACCGGTATCCTGATGGTACGAGCCTGATCCGCTATCGCTCTTGTTATTGCCTGTCTAACCCACCAGGTAGCGTAGGTAGAAAACTTGTATCCACGCTTATAATCAAATTTATCCACAGCCTTCATCAGCCCTATATTGCCCTCTTGCACAAGGTCCAGGAACTGAAGCCCGCGGTTGGAATATTTCTTGGCAATCGACACGACAAGCCTCAGGTTTGCCTTGATCATCTCCTGTTTTGCCTTATTAGCAGTTCTCTCGTGCTTTTGGATTTTCGCAACGAGGGCCTTAAAACTGCCTGGGCTGTCCTCTCCTGACAACAAGCGCACCTTGTTTTGTATGTCCGTTAAGGTCTTCTTCTCTTTTTCCAGTAGGTTCTTCCACTCGGGCGACGCATCGGCTTGCTCAAAGACCGTGTTGTTATTGTATGCCTCAAGGAAACTTTTGCGATCCACTCCATAGCTCTCCACAAGCGACATGAGTGCTACCTCCTCTGCCGCTATGGCCTTACTGAGATTGTAGATCTGCTGGGTTACGGACAAAACTGCGGGGTCGCTAAGTTTCATCTGGGAAACGAGTTCCCAGATATTCTCGTGTAGTTCGTTGTAGGCCTTCTCATCACACTTTCCGGAATCTCTTTTCCGCTTTTTCATCTCCAGGATTTTCTCTGCGGACTCTATAGTTGCGTCCAAAATGGAAATCACTTTCGGTAAGAGCGCACTTTCCATTTCCAGGATTGAGGCATTGCCCACTGAAGCGTCTTCCCCTTCGTCATCATCATCTGACCCTTCATGCCCTACATCACTGTCTTCGGGGTCTGCCATCTCACGCTCCCCGTACTCTTCCCCTTCCTCAAATTCCTGTTGGGGAGCGCCCCCTCTGTAATTCGCGTCCAGATCTATCAGATCCCTGAGCATCACCTGCTGGTTTACCAGGTCATCCCTCCATGACATGAAAGTGCGCAGCACCATCGGAGCTTCGATCAGAGATCGTAGCATGTTGACTTTCTCTGACTTAATCCTCTTCGCGATCTCTATTTCTCCCTCTCTCGATAGCAACTCTACCGAGCTCATTTCGCACAAATACATACGTATAGGGTCATCCGTTTGGCCAAAATCCAAAGACCGCATCCCCGATTCATCTTCTTCATCCTTTGCTGCATTCTCTTCAGAAACTGCAGCGTCGGCTTCCTCTTCATCACTCTGTTCCAGCACACCTATTCCAGAGTCTTGTAGCAAGGATATCGTTTCGTCGATACTCTCGGAAGAAACGACATCGTCGTCCGACAGCGCATCGCTTATGTCGTCGAAGGTGATCACTCCACCCTGCTTAATGCCTTTAGTTATGAGATTTTTGACAAGTTCTTTATCCATTACGAATCCCACAAAGGAAAACCAAACAATCAGCGGGTAATCCGAACGCAAAGGACACCCTAAAAGGCCGCCAGTAGGCGAAATATGCGCCACACCCCACACGCAGGACGCTCACCAAAGCGCCTTGCCAAGTGCAGTGCCGCCTAACCTACGGCGAGAGCACGAAGCACACAAACTCCCGTAGCAACGACATCAGCGGAGGTCCCTCCTACCATATATTTAGCACAGTGTCCAACAATTTGCGACCTTACATCAAGTGTTCCCGCTGGTTCCGAAGAATTCCAGCAATCTTTCTCTTATCGCCACCGGGTCACTCATTGTGTTAACCTGTGCCCTGAAACATGCGGAACCCGCGTTGGAAGCACTGTACCACCCAAGATGTTTCCTGAGAATCTTCACCCCTATGTCCTTTCCGTAGTAATCTATCGCGCTATCATAGTGCCTAAGCACTATATTGAGTTTCTCATCCGCTGAAGGTTCCGGCAACGCCTCCCTTGTTTTTATAAAGTGCAGCGCCTGCTTTATAAGCCAAGGCTTACCGTACGCCCCCCTCCCAATCATCACCCCATCTGCTCCGGAAAGATTCAACGCGTCGGTGATGTCTTGGAATGTGCGAATATCTCCATTTGCTATCACTGGTATCTTAACACAATCTTTCACGCACTTGATAAACTTCCAATCCGCAGTTCCGCTGAACATTTGAGATCTTGTTCTCCCGTGCACTGTCACCATCCTTATGCCGGCATCCTCGGCTATTTTCGCAAGCCTAGGTGCATTTAAATCTGTCGGGCTCCAGCCCATGCGCATCTTTACGGTTACGGGAATGGTTACCGCATTTACCACGCTCTCCATTATTTTCGCAGCTTTTGCTTCATCCTTCATCAATGCGGATCCAGCATGCCCATCTACTATCTTTTTTACCGGACATCCAAAATTAATGTCTATCGACATTGCACCCATATCTTGGTTAATTTTTGCCGCTTCGGCCATGATTTCAGGCACACATCCAGCTAACTGCACGGAGGTATTTGCCCCAACGTCTGATTTTTGTAGGCTTTGCCGCGTCTTGATTATCATGGCCCGACTGGCGATCATTTCAGAAACCAAAAGCCCTGCACCAAGCTCCCCAACGATAGACCGAAAAGGCATGTCAGTAACACCAGACATTGGTGCTAAGATTACTGGGCATTCGGATATACGCTGTCTCATTGGCAATTTTATGAACTATACGAGCTAGATGGTATCACCATAACCAAGGGTGTAGCAACACCGAATAAAACATCGTACGATAAGCACTTAAGATTTTAATATTGACTTGCAGTTGTGACTATGCTAGAGGTGGGCACCTCTGGGAGTGTAGGGAGTAATGTATAGGTGCCTAATAAACGCTCCAGCGAAGATAAACCTGTTTCTCCACGTAGTGGGTAAGTCTGCTTCTGGGTATCACGTTTTAGAATCCCTTTTCGCCTTTGTCAGGCTTCACGACACGCTCGAGGTTGATATTGGGTCAAAAAAAAGAGGGGTGGAGTTTGCGCGGTTTTTAGGAATAAGCAGACATGATAATACTGTACAAAGGGCCATAGGGCACTTAGTACGAAGATGTGCCCCGGGTGTGGCCAAGAGTGTATATGCGAAGGTCACTAAAAATATTCCTGTTTCTGCCGGGCTGGCTGGTGGCTCAGCTGACGCTGCAGCAATCATACGCCTGCTAGGAACACGTTGGGGCATTAGTGAAGCTGATATGAATGGTGTTGCGGCATCTGTGGGGAGCGATGTTCCCGTGTGCTTGAAATCCAAAACAGCGTTTGTTCGCGGGATAGGAGAGAATGTAGAGCTCCTGCCGCACGCCAGGTTGCCGAACCATGTTGTGTTGGTGAGGCCGTACGGGGTACACCTCAGCACGAGAAGCGTGTTTGGCGCCTATAATTGCAAGGAATTTTCCGAGAGCGTAGGGATCCTGCCGGAAACCTCCGATGGTTTGCTAAACCTTGCCATACGATCCCGCAATGACCTAACTGAAACCGCAGCGTCGCTTGTACCTGACGTGCAAAACATCCTAGTGGTGTTGCAATCCCTGGAAGGGTGTGTCCTATCCAGGATGAGCGGTAGCGGGGCTACATGTTTTGCGCTGTTTGAAGACAGCGAAGCTGCAAACACCGGAACCGCATATCTGAAAAGCCGACACCCAGAGTGGTGGGTCCACAAAACCGAGATCGCCCAGTAGAAATCGAATACCTACCAAGAACCGCTGCCTTGCGCCCCCTACCTCTCTAATGCTTCGGCCACAACACAACGGCCACCGCCCGCGCACCGCGCCACCTAGCTTGTGGAACCGTGCGTACACTCAGCCGTCAAGGTTGCTCTCACGCGTCCTCCACTGAGCGAGAGATGATTCCCAGTCTACGGACTTGTGACTATGGCCCTCTGCATGTGCGGAGGCCTCTGACGACTGCGGCTCGTGTGCCTGGTGCACAAGTGATGACACCCAATCCGCAAATTGCCGACTACGGCTTTCCGCATGTGTGGAAAGCTCAGAAGAAGACAGCTCATGCTCTTGGGTTGTGTCAAGCACCGTCTGTGCGCTGCCCCCTCCAGCCTCCCCCTCAGATGCGGTTCCATAGCCAAAGAATGTGCCAACTATGGCGGCATAGCAGTCCTCAACTACAGAGACAGCATATGCGCCAAACTGATAAATGGCATCTAGGATATCATGACAAGCAGAGTATTGGGGTTGTGACAGGGTCTGGGCGCAAGTAAGCTCGGCGTCTTGCAAGCCACTCTCCACATCGATTAGGTTACCTTCCTCCATACAGACTCCAAACGCGAATAGCATGCCGCATTGTACACCTTATCTACTCTACTTGCAACGCTGGCATATAGGCTTTGGCTGCACTTGCGTTACTATGGTCATGAGGATGAATACGGCGATGCAAATTACATGCATCTTTTCCGTATGATAAAAATATTTTCATCGCGTGCCGCAAAACTTTGCTGTGCCTGATTTAGGCCCCTGTTAAGGGGTATTGTGATGTTGTTGATGCACTGTGTGCGGCCGCCCCGCGGGTTTTGACAATTTTATGATACGTAATGACACACGCACTCCCGATGCGCAGGAAATCCACGTGAATAAGGCTTTCAACAAGCTTAAAAATTTGGAGCAACCTATTTGTGTGGGTCTTCAGTTGGTACAGCCGCACCTGTGCGCAATGCTACCCACTCCAGAAACGCGGGGCTGCAACTTTCTGCGTCCACCGAAAACAGTGCAGGTATCTCGTAAGGGTGCTGCTCCAAGATTCTACTAATCACTTCCTCCCCGAGGCTCTTTACTGTCTTCAGAACTGCCACGCACTCTTCACTTGTGTGCATATCTTCGTCCCACATGTACATCGAGGTAACGTTACAGAATATGTTCACGCACGCCACCACACCTTCCCGCAAGAGCGATGAACCAATCTTATGGGCGGTGGTGTAATCAGGAAATGTGGCATACACAATAGACAATCCATCTTCCATTACAAAGCCAACAGAGCCAACCAGCAGGATTGTGCACCCTAGGTCTATTTATTGCAAGCAAGAGCTTCATCTACTTTTTGTAGTAGCTGTTTTAGTGTGAATGGCTTCGACAAGAAGAACATCTCATCCAGATTTATATTTTTGTGTTGATGGAATATTTCTTCAGCGTACCCCGATACGAACATCACTCTGGCATTTGGTTGTATTTTTAATATCTCAGCGACGGTTTCTGGTCCACTAGCACCAGGCATTACAACATCGCTGATTACGATGTCTATATGTGTGGTTTTGGCTGCCTCTATGGCCTCCTTACCCGAGTTTGTATCTATGACTCGAAAGCCTCTCTTCGATAGCGCCTTGGACGTGAATGCCCGCACCGGGTCTTCATCCTCTATTAAGAGGACAGAAGCTGCATTGCTGTATTCTTTACCATCCCCAAGCATCGAGTGGTCTGCCTCTGGAGATTCACCAGATAGTAAACGCTCTTCAACTCTCTGGCCTTCAGCTAGATACACTCGGGGTAGGAGTATCATGAATTTTGTACCCTCTCCTACCTTGCTGTGCACGTACACGTACCCCCCGGTTTGTTTTACTATTCCGTATACCGTGGAAAGCCCAAGCCCAGTTCCGTAAGATTCGCTCTTTGTTGAAAAGAACGGGTCAAAAATCTTCTTAAGAATCTGCTTATCCATGCCATGGCCTGTGTCAATAACCTCAAGCACCACGTACTCCCCATACTCCACCTGGTCTTTATCCGGAACGAACATGCCCTTGGGTATAGTGGACGCGTCAACTTGTAGATTATAAGTGCGCAGGGTTAATGCTCCTCCAGAGTTCATTGCTGACTTTGCATTTACCACCAGATTCACTATAACCTGCTCTAATTGGCACAGATCTACCTTTATCAGGCCGATGTTTTTGTCGTAGTATACCCTGAGCTCTATGTCCTCGCTTATCAGGCGTTTGATCATTTGCGACAAATCAGCCACTATGTTGTTAATATCTAGTATTTTAGGTTGCAGGGTCTGCTTTCTGGAGAAAGCCATAAGCTGCTTAATCAGATTAGTTGCGCGATTGGCATTCTGCTTAATTTGCATTATATCCCTAAAAGAGGGGTCGGTTACCGGGTGTTGTATGAGCAGTAGGTCGCAAAACCCTATGATGGCTGTTAAAATATTGTTAAAGTCGTGCGCAATGCCCCCTGCAAGTTGACCGATCGCCTGTAATTTCTGTGATTGTTCCAGCTGCGTCTCTAAGCTTTTCCTATCGGCGCTATCGGTGATGTAACACACAACCGATATTTCGTTGTTGTGCACCAGCTTGTTCATATATATCTTCACGTAGGTTTTGTTGCGTAACTGCCCCTCGATGGACATATTGTTAATCGCGCTACCCTGCAGGTATTTTTTTATCTTTTTGCTATACACGGGCATAATATACTCAAATATATGCTCGTGGTCTTGTCCGTCCGTTAATGCCTCAAAAGCCTTGTTATATTTTATGACCCTACCATCCAAGCCACATTGGGCCATCGCAATTGGGGCGTGGACGAAACACGGATTCAACTGATAGTCCTCAAGGCTGAACTTTTTGGGAGTGAGTAGCCCACATGTGTAGCTGTTGTTACTCTTGTCGTAGAACACTTCCTGGGTTACGTGAGCTTTGAACATAGTGCCGGTAGCCGTGGTGAATATCACCTCATCTCCAGCTGCATCAGACTGATTTTTACTGAGAAAATCAGAAAATAGTGTGTGGCGTTTTATAGATTCCAACTCAAAGATCCTTAGAAAGTTCTCATTCGCAGAGATGATCACTCCATCCTGGTTTAGGAGATACGACCCCACTTTATGTCTGTGTAACAACCTCTCATGTACTTCTTCTTTGGTGATCTTCATTGCCTTCAGGACAAAATAGTCTTGCGGTCTTGAGAGAGGATTCAAGAACAACCTAAACGTAACCTCTTGAGTCGCATCCACTTGTGGATTGTCTGCTATTGGATCTAGGATCAGAGAAAAATTAGAAACGGAATTTTTCTTGCTCACAGAAAAATAGGTGCGTACCGGCGATTTGTTCTTTAGAGCGTCAAGGAACCTCGCTATTTCGTCGTCGCTTAGATTGCCGAGCTTCAATATGCTGAAAAGATTAAAAGGGCGGCGTCCCAGATTTTTGAATCTTGCATTAAATCTTGCGTCTGAGTAGACTACGTCCCCATTGCTTTTCAAGATCAGGCAAAACTCAGTGTCATGATTGAGTGCGTTTGCAAAAATCATATTTTGGTATTCTATAGTGGCGATTATCTTCGGATATCGGCTAAGTTTCTGTAAGATTACCAGCACGGTTGTGCTCGTAAACAAGCAGTTAAATACCATGCTCACGTAGCCATTTTCGATGCCAAATAGGTATATGCTAAAGACACATAGCAGAGGCAGAATCAAAACCGCCGCGGCCTTAATCTTTGAAATCCCGTAGTCTCGCGCTACGAAGTCTACCTTATTATTCTGCTCGTTATCGGTGTATCTCTTTTTCACCTAGAACCCCTACTATGCGATACGCCGAGGTGAAGATGGCAACAGTGCGCACATGCCGCAGTTCACAAACCTCCCGGGCTCATACAATAATACGTACCCGCAACAAAGGCAAATTGGATTTCACACCAATTGGAGATTGTTACACACCCTATAATATTGGAGAGCAATCACGCCTGTGCCGGTTCGGAGCAGCACAGGCGTGCGCAACACGGAGGTGCACCTTACCGCAGCTTTAGTGCAACCAATGTTCCTTCCTCAGTCGGAATCACAGAGGCGAGATAGTCCTGCTTATTGGACAGTCTCTCATTGAAGCGCCGCATGCTAGTGTGTGCACTTGCAGGGACTCCATCTGAGGGTGCATCACCAGACACTGTGCGATAGAGGAATACGTTATCGGCGACCAAAAGCCCACCTTTCTTTACATTTACCTCAGCCCAGTCAAGATAATCACAGTAGCCGGACTCGTTCGCATCGATGAACATCATGTCGAATGGGGATTTGTCCTCCAAATCTTTTTTAAGTACGTGCAGCGCGTCTCCGTAAAGCACAGTGATCTTGTCTGCCATTCCGCATTTCGCGATGTTTTGCCTCGCTGCGGCGCAGTGTTGTTCATCCTTCTCTATGGTATATACGCGTCCCTCAGGAGGTAGAGCCCTCGCCATACATATTGCTGAAAAGCCTACGCATGTTCCGACCTCTACTATGGACTTGGTTCCAGTAACTCGGATCAGAAACTGCAGCAACCGACCCTCAACGAATCCCACCTGTCCCTTGACCCACCTTTCGGGTGCCGACGCATGAACTGACAACGCATCACTATCGTCAATCCCGAAACACCCGTCGACATATTGCTCCAGCTGTGCACTGGATAAAACACTACGCATGACAGCACCTCATTGCAAAAAGACGGGCTCAGTGTACTGCTAAAGAAAAAAAAAAAAACAACAGAGATAGGGTGATAAAATTGTCACTACTGTAAAAAAATGTGGTATGTGTTCATATTCATATGTTTGTCTAGGCTCATTTTGTGATACCATGGCAGGCGTGGTTGTATGCTGACGATAGGTTGTGGAATAGAGGTGTTATCGAATGAGTGTTTGTGCGCGTTGTACGACTGTAAGGTGTCTGGGGGTGTGTTATGTCTAGGGCCGATGCCGGAGGCGATGGCGTGTCAGCCTTTGATGACCCCGCGTATAGGGAGAGATACAGGGAGAAGTTCATCGAAGCCCAAAGAAGGGGTATGGATATGGTGGTGTATCCAGACGGGGCGATAGCGCTCATAGAGAACAAAATGGTCATGTACACCTACGGTTGGCATAGGAGACGCAGAGATTTCGAGCGCGTCAAGGCCGGGCCCGTGTCTGCGGTGTCTAGGAAGAGGAGTGGTGTTGCCAGCGGTGTTCCTAGTGAGGCCAATAGCACGGTGCAGTCTAACGAGGACGAATACGCTTAACTCCCCGGGTGCGCGGCGGCCGTCCACCCCGGGCCGATACTTGGTCCACACGGTGTTGGTTGCCGCAGTGTCGCTTTCTGGTGGCCGGGACGTCGGCTTTTTTGGGGTTGTGCGTACGTGCATTCTGCTGTATAGCTCTACTCCTGCCGCTTCATGAGTTGTGTTATGTCTTCGATACTTTCGGTGGCGCAGTTTAGGGCTTGCGAGCGGGGTTCCGATGTGCCTGTTGAGGAACTGATCCTCAGGGCGGGGGCCGCCGTGGCCGAGGAGGTAGTGAGGTATTTTTCCAAAAGGCCGGTTTTGGTTTTGTGTGGACCAGGGAACAATGGCAAAGATGGTGCGGTGGTTGCCGAGCTGCTCGAAAGGAGTGGGTGGCCAGTAAGGGTACTCAACTACCGTGGCGGCGTCAATGGTGGGGGTGTGTCACCCCTTATCCCAGAGGATTTCTCTATCAACGAAGACCTGATTGTGGATGCTATTTTCGGTGTAGGGCTCTCTCGCGCCATGGATGCAGATTTGCAGGAGATTGCATCGAAAATCAATTCAAGTGGTAAACACGTTGTGGCTGTGGACATACCGAGCGGTATCAATAGTGATACGGGGGAGGTTATGGGAGCTGCAATCGAGGCTGACCTAACCATTACGTTTTCGTGTTTGAAATTTGGACATGTCATTTCTCCGGGCCGGTACCACTCAGGGGATGTATGCATTAAAGACATAGGATTAGCGGTTGATGGAACCCAGGCCTTTCGTAATACTCCAGACTTGTGGGGGACGCTAATTCCCAAGCCGAACTATAGGTCACATAAGTACAGTAGGGGATACGCAGCTGTGTGCTCCGTGGGTGTGCGATCTGTTGGGGCGGTAAAACTGGCTGCTCTTGCGGCTTTGAGGATAGGATCCGGTGCAGTTGCTGTTGCCTGTGCGGATGAGGAGATTTGTCTGTATGCGAGCGCTCTTACTGCAGTGATGTATAAGCCATATAAAGAGGTGTTAAGTGATTCTAGGGTCACAGCGGTACTAGTGGGGCCGGGCGGTGACGTGCTCGATGATGCACTCAGGGACAAAGTGCTTGTCGCGTTGAACTCTGGCAAAAAGTGCGTGCTGGATGCTGGGGGTATATCTGTTTTTCAAGATGACACAGAAACGCTATTGTCATGTATCGCTCAGGGAAATGTTGTGCTAACTCCCCATGAAGGGGAGTTTAAGCGAATATTTCCGGATTTACGAGGAAGCGTTGTTGAAAGAGCTAGAAGTGCCGCGAGAATGTCTGGGGCAGTGGTAGTACTGAAGGGGCATGACACGGTTATTGCTCACCCAGACGGAAACGTGGTTGTAAACAACAATGCACCCAGCTCTTTGGCCACTATTGGGAGTGGCGACGTGCTTGCAGGGATTATTACTGGACTTATTGCTGCTGGGATGCCAGAATTTGCTGCCGCGTGTTGCGGCGTGTGGATACATGGTGCGTGCGGAAAGAAGCACAAAATTGGGCTCATCGCTGATGATATGGTACAGCAGATCCCCGGGGAGCTTGCCCTTCTAGCCGAAGGGGGTAGCCTAGGTTTCTTCGACGATTACATCTAAGGTTACTTGCTTCTCAAGCTGCGGGGTTTTTCTGGCTGTGTTGTCGGCGGTTGATACCTCACCTGTAGTCTACGTATCAAAAATCCTTTCCAAGGACTTTGTTTTATAATATTAGGTTGCTAGCTTCTGAGAGGGGCAGTTTTCTCATGTAGGTTTAATGATGGGCGTGGTTATTGTAGAATCTCCTTCTAAGGCGAAGACGATTTCCAAGTATTTAGGGGGAAAGTACAAGGTAGTAGCTTCTTTTGGCCACGTGAGGGATTTCCCGGCGAAAAGTGGTTCTGTGGATCCCGATGATGATTTTCGTATGATTTACGAAATTATCCCTAAGTCGGAGAAGTACATAGATAAGATCGTCAAAGCTGTAAGCTCAGAGAAAAGTGGTATATATCTGGCTACGGACCCCGACCGTGAGGGTGAAGCCATAGCTTGGCACATAATTGAGGTTCTGCGCGAACGTAGCGCTATTGGTGGAGACGTTGCGATCAATCGAATGGTTTTCAATGAAGTGACCAAAAGGGCTGTCACTGCGGCAATAAGTGACTGCCGAAGCATCAACATGGATTTAGTTCATGCGCAGCAAGCCCGTAGAGTTTTGGACTACCTTGTGGGTTTTACCCTCTCTCCTTTGTTGTGGAGAAAGCTTCCTGGTAGTAAGTCTGCGGGAAGAGTTCAGTCTGTGGCACTTAGACTGGTGTGTGAACGAGAGCACGAAATAGAGCGGTTTGACTCCAAAGAATATTGGAATATCGAAGTGCTCCTGAAGAGCAAAAGCGGCGAAGAGTTAACTGCGGCCTTGAAGTGCTATAACGGGGAAAAGCTGGATAAGTTTGCTATCCCCAATGCTGACAGCGCGAGTGCCATAGCTGAACATGTGCGAAATGGAACATATCATGTCGCTTCCGTTGAGGCAAAGCGGACTAAGCGCAATCCGCACCCCCCATTTATCACATCTAGCTTGCAGCAGGAGGCCTCAACTAAGCTTGGCTTTTCTGCAAAAAACACCATGATGGTTGCCCAAAAGCTGTATGAAGGCATAGATATTGGTGGGGAAACTGTCGGGTTGATAACATACATGCGTACCGATGGGTTTTATATCTCTTCTGAGGCAATATCTTATATTCGTGACACAATTAAGATGCAGTTTGGTGAGCAGTATCTTACCAAATCTCCGAGAAAGTATGTGAAGAAAGTAAAAAATGCTCAGGAAGCCCACGAAGCGATACGCCCCACTGACATTACGATGACTCCAGACAGTTTGGCGCAATATCTTAGTGAAGACCAGCTGAAGCTGTATGACTTGATATGGAGGAGGACTATGGCTAGTCAGATGGAGTCTGCAGTGATCGACCAGGTTATTGTAGACATTCAATCAAAGGATGGCTCTGTAGTTTTGCACGCAGTTGGCTCCAGCTTGGGCTTTGATGGGTACCAAAGGGTGTACGGTACCGACGATGACGATAAGCGTAAAATGTTACCGAAACTTGAGGCCGGAGAGGATTGTAGTCTTGTGGAGGTTTCTCCAAGCCAACATTTTACCCAACCCCCTCCCAGGTATAGTGAGGCGAGTTTGGTGAAAAAAATGGAGGAAATTGGGATAGGAAGGCCTTCTACCTACGCAACGATTATTTCTGTCCTGCAGGAGAGGGGCTATACCCAGTTAGAGCAAAAGAAATTTGTTCCGAGCGAAAGGGGGAGGATAGTAAACGCGTTCCTGACCAACTTTTTCGGGCGTTATGTGGAGTATGACTTTACTGCTAATCTAGAGGAGGAACTGGATCTTATCTCAAACGGTAATATGGCCTGGAAGGAGGTGCTGCGACGGTTCTGGGATAAGTTTATCTCTGATGTAAGCACAGTTAAGGGTATTGAAGTCAGTGAAATATTAAAGTCGATCACTAAAGATCTGGAAGAGTACGCATTTTCACCCAATGCTGGTGAGGCAGTGAATAGATCTTGCCCGGGCTGTGGGGAAGGCGAGCTGATGTTAAACATTGGCAAATATAAGGCGTTTTTAGGTTGCAATAGATATCCTGAGTGTAAATACACCAGAGGGGTAGGCGGAGACTCTGGTGTCTGTAGGGACGAGTTTCCTAAAGTTTTGGGTCTGGACGATGCAACCCAAGAAGAAATTATTCTCAAGCATGGCCCGTATGGTGAATATTTGCAGCTTGGGGACAATGCAAAGGGAAAGCGTGTTGCTGTCCCACAGGGTATCCAAGAAATTACTTTAGATGTGGCGAAGAAGCTCCTGTCTCTACCCATAACTTTGGGGCATTATCCCAATACTGCACAGGATGTAAAGCTGGGGACCGGAAGGTTTGGCCCGTACGTCCTATACGGAGGGACGTATTTTTCCGTGAAGGGTAGGGAGGACTTTTGGAATCTGACTTTTGAAGAGGCGGTGAACGTTATAGACAGCCAAGCGCAGAAAAAATCGAAGCTTTTGGGGCTGCACGACAATGGTAAGGAAATATACGTATGCAAGGGAAGGTATGGTTTCTACCTGAAGTGCGACAAGAAAAATGTTGCTATCAAAGGGAAGGGTGGTGACATAACGCTAGAGGATGCTGTATCTCTATTGAATCAGAAACCATAAAACATCGTTTGCGACTGTGGTGCGGACGTTGCGCAATAGTGGCTGGTGAGGCGCGCTTGTGGCCTCCATGCGCGGGCTCCCTTCCGGTGGTTGACCTCCTTTTTACCTGTTCAGGATGGGTGGGATGCAAATCAGCGTAACTCCTGCTGTTGCTAAGTTGCAACTCCGGGAAAGCCCCCACCGATACCTGACCACACGTGCGCACAAGCCGTTTTTTCCGCTTTGGACCAAGTTGCCAGATGCCAGAACGCGGCGGCCTGCCTAATGTTTTAGGAATTTGTCTATAAAAATTATGTTGTCCCGCACCGTGTGCGCTGTATCTGTAGACGGATACCCAGCAACGTCGTCGTTATCGGAATCCGCATCCATTCCGAACTCTATGTCGCCATATTGTTCCAAATCCAGGGAAAAATTAGCTAACATGTCGACGTACTTTACCACGGCCCTGAAAGGCACCGTTATGCACTCTTCCTTGCCCTTGAAGCTCAATATGACCCTAAAAGAACTATCGCTTACGCACAGCTCACGGAACTGGTATTGAAGGACGATCGTCATATTTTCTGGGTACTGCGCCCTGAGGTAGTCAGGCAACACAACCCCGCTGTAATTTGTGAGAAACGAAATGGTAATGTGCACCTCTCCAGTAGGAGAAAGCTTAGACACAAAATCCAGTGCTTCTCTCACCACGCTGCACATCGCGGCGTAGACCAGCCTCCGATAATCTACTAGATCACTCATTGAAACCTCGCACCAGAAAGCACCCGCGCAGCCAGCGGCAAAAAGAGCTGCCTGCCGCGCAGCAGGATACCACAATCGCATCAGAAAACAAAACGGAGATTAGCAAGGGTGTAGCACGCAAGCACACCTCCGTGCCATGGTTGTTGCACACGCGCAATTGCGGGGACTTTTCTGTTGCCCGGTAAGCCCCCAAAACCGCGCTAAAGACAAAAACTAGGCAGCAGCTACGAAAGCTGTTTCCATGTTGTCGTTAGCGGCAACGAAATCATCGTTTGCACTTATAAAAATGACCCACTTGTACGGCTGGAATTCCCACCGAGCAACGGCAATCCCCTTTATTGCGTCTGTCTATCCTGTTTCATCCCCAAACGAAGCGAAAGTGGAGATGCCGAGCACTGCCCTCGGGTCCAAAACGCCTATTCCAAGAAGCCTTTATTGCCATAGTGAAACCACGGGCAGATTGTATTACCAATGGACGTAGAAGTCAAGCACATGCTGCGAAAACGCAGCAGGACGGTACCGTAACTTAGAAACTTCTCATGAATGCCCACACCAGCACCTAGCACGCGCACAAGCTCCCCGGGTTGGATTCGAACCAACGACACACTGGTTAACAGCCAGCTGCTCTGCCACTGAGCTACCAGGGAACAATGTGAAGCGGGACCATAATACATTTTGTCCCCTCTGGTGTGCAACAAAAACTTGCGCCTTCGGCCCGCACATTTTCCATTACTTCAACATGGTAATTACGGGAGTTCGTATACGCGCCGTCCCACAACACCGTAAGGGTGAAAGTGTGTCTGATAGATATGGATGCTCATGCTAAAATTTGCAATCGTGCACCGCTGAACGCGGAGTATGTGGGATGGATACGTTAGCAAGACCCCACGCTGAGAAGCGCGCCAACGGCACGGACATTACGTGTGCATGAGATTTTAGCCTATAGTGGGGCCGCGCGCCCATCTGCATAGCTAAGAGCCGACAAGGTAGCTCCTGTGCACGCGTTCTCGATTGCGAAGCCGCATTCTCCTGTTACCTCCGGATAGGCGTCACCCCTGGCGCGTAGTCAACAATTCCTGGCTTTATACGTGCAAAACAACAAAGGCCACAGCATACTCGCCATCGTCGCTCAACGAAAGCTCTATATTGTGTTCAGCGCTGCCACTTACAGCGATGCGTGGCTTTCCCAGGGCGTCATTGAATACCGATACGCTCCGCATTTCTATTCCACGTCCGAACCCAAGCCCAACTGCTTTTACGTATGCTTCTTTCGCTGCAAATCTTTTAGCGAAGTGCCTGGCCACGGCGTGTGCATTTTTGTACTGCAGGGAATCACGTATTTCGACCTCGGAAAATGCCCTAGCGGTGAATCTGTTGCCAAACCTTTCCAGCAGCAGCTGCATTCTTCTGACAGATACTAAGTCTACTCCGATACCGACTATCACGCGTGCATCCTTGCAATCAAAGAACCAACGGTGCACTTTTCCGTTACTCCGCTAGCGCGATTTTTCAATTCCACCACTTTGTCCTTTACGAAAGAATTGCCAATAATAACCTGCCAAGGCATTCCCAGTAAGTCCATTCTTGCAAGCTTCACTCCGGGGCTGTCGGCGCTATCATCGTACAACGAGCTATCAGCAAGGGCCGTGTATATGGTCTCCGCGGTTGTTTTGCAATCCCCATTTGTAGCCAGCAAGTTTACTATCCCCACTCTGAAAGGTGCTATAGATTCTGGCCATCTTATGCCCACATCATCATGAAAAACTTCAATAATTGCCGCTACAAGCCTGGATATCCCTATTCCATAGCACCCCATTAGAGCATTATTGCTATTCCCGCTTTTGTCGTGAAACTTCACATTCATTGGGGCAGAATACCTGTCTCCCAGGTAGAAAACGTGGGCAACCTCTATGCCTTTAGAGACTTGTAAATCGTCTGGGTGCACCCCACAATTCTGCGGATCGTGCGCGTCTTCTGTTGCGGCATACACACCAGTAACGTCTTCCATGCTGCAATCGCTCTTCCTGGAGATGTCTAAAGCCTTCCTATCGTGGTACACCGTGCTTTCTCCAGTGGGTACAAGCACATGAAATTCATGACTTGTACTACCTCCAATGGCGCCGCTGTCGGCCTTTGCCGCTATAGCTACTAGCCCAAGACGCCTAAAAATCCTCAGATATGCCGAGAACACATTGCTATACGACCTCATTGCGCTCTCAAAATCAACGTCAAAGCTGTAGGCATCTTTCATGAGAAACTCCCTACAGCGCATAATGCCATGTCGGGGGCGCAACTCATCGCGAAATTTCCACTGCATTTGATATAGACTAATTGGCAGGTCGCGGTAACTCTTTAGCGACGAGCGCACCACATCGGAGATGGATTCCTCATGTGTTGGGCCAAACACCATTTCTCTGCCGCTGCGATCTTGCATACGTAGCATCTCCAACCCATAAGAGTCGTAACGCTGCGATTCGCGCCACAGCTCTGCGGGCTGCACAGACGGCATAAGAATCTCCAAGAAGCCACTTGAATCCATCTCTTCCCGTACGATGCGCTCTATTCCTCTCAAAACTTTGAGCCCGAGGGGCAGCCATGTATAAAGACCTGAGGCGTTCTGCCTAACCAAGCCGGCACGCAGCGAGTACCTGTGAGACGCAACTATGACATCTGAAGACACGTCCTTCATGGTCGGCACGTAGCATTCAGATAGGCGCATAATCAATACCAGCTAACCCACCCCCAGTACCATATACAAATCTTACAGTCAAGATAATTAAGGCTAATGGCCAACTTCTAACACCCTTCTATGGGCGCTATCTACAGCAGCGCCACCACTGGGTTAAAACATGTCCACGCAAAGTGGCACAACACTACAGCAATTCGACGGGTCTGGCACGTGCGGTACGGGCACCGGGATTTTGCACCTTTTGTGAAGCTCTTCTACCACCAGCAGAACTACCACCCAACATACACCCGCATTTTCCTGACTGTATACCAAAAGTTGTGCGGTGATGTCAGCGGTGCAAAAAGTCCTCCATTATCAGCATTGCGGATAGGGCGGCCCTGTATCTTTCATCCTCATAAGCATGGACTTCATTGCCTTTTTCACCATGGCCCCCCGTGGGCGGAACCAAGCTACCATTGAGAATGCCTATTGCCAATGCTTCCGGATGATCTTGAAACAATATGTTGCCATGCATATCTTCCAAGGCTTCTATCATGCCATCATTGGAGTATGCCACCACCTTGTACCCCAGGGATTCCAGCTTCTTGATGTTTTCCGGATCGTTGCTTACTACTCCGCCATGCAGGTCGGGAAAGTACAGGGAAAGCCAGCCGTCTCTGTCCTGGAGTGCATGCTTAGAAACTATGCTTGCCAGCCTACTTCCCGGCACTATCCGCAGCTTGTGAAGGGCAGCGCTGCTACTGTGCGGGTCATCCCCAGACACCGTATGGGATGCAGCTGCATCCCTGTGTGTCAGGTGCCACACTCTCACAACTTTGATGCCCATTGCATGCGCTATTCCTTGTAGCCCTCCGCATACGCCCATAAGCCGCATGTTCGGGTCTTCTCGCACTATTTCGGCGATTGCGGAAGTGACTAGCTGCCGATTGGGGGTGGGAGGGTAAGGCTCTGCGTCTAGGTTATAAAAGTTGCCCGGTATGAATATCCGAGAAATCCCTTCTTTCCTGAGAAAATCCAGAACCTCACGCTTTATGTCAGCTGCATCGAGCTTACGGGCTGTTGTCATGTCTCCTGCAGCCTGATGCAGGGATGCTTTCCTTCTGAGGTTTGCAAGATCCACAATCTTGTTGTAGTCCACACGCACAACACGGGCTCCCATGCGTGTGAGCATATCGGCAATGCTATGGGAAAAGGTAAGCTCTTCCGGGTAGGTTTCCTTCTCGGTCTGTAGGAACCCCACTACAACGCCATTTTTGCTTTCAGGTGCACCTCCCTCACCAGCAAGAAGAGGCGCCATAGGTGACAGCGCAAGACTGCACAACAGTGCGCAGAACGCAACCTTCACGAACTTCGTGACAAGACAACCGTAACGGAACATCCCCCCCCCCCATTGTGACTATACAGCCAAAGCACCAAGGCAGATGAAGACCGGAGGACAAAGGACCCGAAAACGAGCGAAACGTGGCCTGGGCTGGAATTGAACCAGCGCGCAAGGATTTTCAGTCCTCCGCTCTACCACTGAGCTACCAAGCCAAACATGCTGCAAGCGACGCATCATGGACAGTACGTAGCCCGCTCCTAGCCATGCTCATTATATGTGTTAATGGTTGACGTTCAAGGAAAATAAACTTCAAAAATGTAGTAGATAACTCCTGCCCGAGTCAGATATAATCCCCAATCGCCTCCTGTTTTATAGAAGTTGTGGCAATACGGCTAGGCATATATCCCGGAACCTTTGATCCTATTACCTTTGGGCACGTGGATATAATCAAGAGGGCTAGCAACCTGGTCGATGAGCTTGTTATTGCTGTTGCAAAAAGTGTGGTCAAGGAGACCGTGTTTTCTGCGGATGTGCGTGCAGCCATGATAGAGCACGAGATGCAGGCTATTGGCATTAATGCGAAAATTGAGGTCTTTGATGGGTTGCTGACTTACTTCGCTCAGAGCAGGGGTGCTCAGGTTATAATTCGTGGATTGAGGGCAGTTTCTGACTTTGATTACGAGTTTCAGATGAGTTGGATAAACTATAAGCTCGTTCCCGGGGTGGAGACCGTGTTTTTGCCGGCTGCGAAGGATACCCAGTTTATTTCCTCAAGCTTCGTCAAAGAAGTTGCCCGCCTTAACGGGGATGTAAGTATGTTTGTGTCGGAAAACGTGAAAAAGTACCTACTAGAGTTTTACTCCAGAGCTTCCTGCACTACCTGAACACATTGTCCCTGCTGGCGGGGCGGTTTCAACGCAAGTATTACCTGCTGCGTTACTCCGGCTAGGAAGCGATTCCGCGCTCCGATAGGAACTTCTCCGCATCCAGCGCTGCCATGCACCCTGTGCCAGCGGCTACTACGGCTTGGCGATATACTTTGTCGCGCACGTCCCCAGCTGCAAATATTCCAGGGCAGCTCGTTGCAGTGCTGTCAGGAGAGGTGATCACATAACCATCTGGATCTAGCGCCACGTGGCGCCCTGGCATATCAGCCAGTACCTGAGTGTTTGGTTTGTGACCTATTGCTATAAACACACCTGCGGTTTCTAGAATTCTAGTACTTCCGTCTAGTGTGGATTCTAATAACAGTGCACCCACCTTTTTGTTTTCTTTGTCACCCAATACCTCCTTTACCACACTATTCCATACGACTTCGATCTTGCTATTCTCAAACAGTCTGCTCTGCATCACGGCCTCCGCACGCAGCTTGTCTCTCCTGTGAACCAGAAACACCTTGCTGGCGCTCCGAGTTAAGTATATTGCCTCCTCGACAGCCGTGTTTCCGCCACCCACTACTGTGACTACCTCTCCCTTGAAAAACGAGCCGTCACAGGTAGCGCAGGCGGACACACCCTTTCCCATAAAAAATTGCTCACTATCTATACCGAGCCACTTAGCCTGTGCCCCGGTTGCGACGACTATGCTATACGCATAATATTCCTCGCCAAACATACTAGTGCATCTGAACGGATACACATTGGCATCTATTTGAGTTATCTCATCCATTACTTCAGTAGCGCCGCAATGCAGTGCTTGCTGCTTCATGTGTTCCATGAGTTCCGGGCCCTGTACCAGCGAGAACCCTGGATAATTTTCAACATCAGTCGTTATTGTCAGCTGGCCTCCAGGCTGCATTCCAGTCACTAAAAGAGGCCCCAAATTTGCTCTCCCAGCATAGATCGCGGCAGTACACCCTGCCGCTCCAGAACCCATTACCAACACCTTGACGGGAGTTTTAGCTTGCTGTTGTTCCGTCATTCCTGAGGGCCCAGACTATCTGCGTGGGACTGCAAATAGTGCTCAACACCATGCTGAGTTGCTTCCATTGCTGCTTTGCCTTGGGCCCATCCGGCCGGACATACTTCCCCGTGCTTCCTGTGGTGGGCTATTGCATCTATGATTCTTAATACCTCATCGATATTTCTTCCTATTGGCAAGTCATTCACCGAATGGTGGCGGACTATAAAATCCTCATCAATTATTACGGTTGCCCTGAGGGCGACTTTACCGCTATGCAGCACTCCATAGCTCTCCGATATAGTATGCGAGTCATCAGCGACCAGTGGGAAGCTTATCATATCTATGCCCCCCCTCTCTACAGAAGTGCTGCGCCAGTGGCTGTGTGCGAACTCGGAATCCGTACTTATGCCTATGACTTCCGCGTTACGCGCAGTAAACTTGGGTACCCTGCTGTGCAGAGACAGTATCTCAGTAGGGCATACGAAGGTAAAATCTCGCGGATAAAAGAAGAGCACCGCACACTTACCAGCAACATGCTTACTTAGATTAAGGTCACACACCTTGCCGTCAGACATGACTGCCCTGGCGGTGAAGTCTATAGCCTCTTTTGTTACTAAATTCATAAAATCCTCTGCAACAACAACCTTGTGGGATCATACTACAAATATCGTGTGCCCAACAATGAGTTTTTAGCAATTGTGTGTGCTCCAGGTAACCATACTGGTAGGTTGTATTTGCCCAGATGGTTGGGCGCAAATTGCCAACATGCAGCCCTCAGCGTACCAGGTATACAGTTCCATAAGCCAAGATTGTGGAGCGAGTCTCGTTGTTGTTAAAATCTTGCAGCGTGTCTGTATTGCTGTAATAATGATCAGCTCTTTTGTGCTGCTGTATGGCTGTTTTGGGTTTGCAGCGTGCGTAGTCCGTCGGCACCAAGGGCGGCCTTGCTGTGTATTGGGGGGTGTATGTTTCTAATTAGTGAGAGGCTTGGCTGTGTGAGGCCTTCTCCCACTCTGGAGGTTAGTAAACTCGCTGCGGAGCTTAGGTCTCAGGGGGTAGATGTAATATCTCTAGGCGCTGGGGAGCCGGATTTTGATACTCCAGATCACGTAAAAGAGGCGGCAATTGCCGCAATACATGCCGGCAAGACCAAATACGCGCCGGTAGATGGTATACCCGAGCTGAAAGAGGCGGTTGTACGGAGTATTCAGTCAGACTATGGCCTCACGTATTCTACAGATCAGGTGTTAATAGGTTCTGGGGCTAAGCAGTGCATCTACAATTTGTTCATGGCCACGTTGGACCCGGGTGACGAGGTTATAATACCCGCGCCGTATTGGGTTTCGTATACTGACATAGTTAGTATATCGGGTGGGAAACCCGTGGTGGTAGACTGCGGGGAAGAGTTCAAGCTTACTGCTGACCTCCTCGAGCGGGCTATAACGCCAAGAACCAAGTGGCTAATAATTAACTCGCCGTCGAATCCTACGGGTATTGTTTACTCCAGGGATGATCTACGCGCCATTGCTGATGTGCTGTTGAAGCATCCCACGGTTCATGTAATGACGGATGATATATACGCCAAACTTGTCTATGACGTTGAGTTTGTAAATATTTTGCAGGTTGAGAGTGCCCTGTATGATCGAGTGGTCATCGTGAACGGAGTTTCAAAATCACACGCGATGACAGGGTGGCGGATAGGATACATAGCAGGTGATGCACGTGTGATTAAGGCAATGTCCACCATACAGTCTCAGAGCACGACTACCGCGAATTCAATAGCCCAAGTTGCTGCGGTTGCCGCTCTGTCGGGTGATAGCAGCTTTTTGGACGAGCGACGTAAAATATTCTCCAGAAGGCGTGACACAGTAATGAAAGCTGTGGAAGGCTCTAAAGTGCTGAAAGCGCAGCTGCCCCACGGGGCATTTTACGTTTTTGTGTCATGTAAGGGTGCGATTGGCAAAAGGGCAGGGGATGGTGTGATCGCGAATGATACGGATTTTGCAAAGCATTTACTGAGACACAAGGTTGCTGTGGTGCCGGGTGTAGCGTTTGGCGCGCCAGGCTTTTTCAGGATCTCATACGCACTTTCGGATGATGAGTTGTCTCAAGCGTGTGACAGAATAATCTCCGCTTGCGCTGAATTGGCATAGCTGTAGGTGTGCGCATAGATGGGCCGGAATTTGGACTTGTGCAGACAGCCCCGTTGCGGGTTCATACGTTGCGTTGGTGGGGTGCATTTCCTGTGCACGCGAAAATTGGAATGCCACCCAGTGTTGTGAAGCTACTTGTCGTATGGCAGATGCCTGACAGACCGGGAGGGGCTTGGCACAGGCCGCGTGTGTGAGGATGACTAATCAGCGCAAACGAGGTCGGGGCAACCTCGCGGTTGTGGCCAGTTGTGGCCCCCAATCTAGGGAAAGTGGAGGCCTCCCAGCAGCCTCCTGCCCGCATCCTGGAACAGCACCCACACTCACCTAGCTATCGAAAACGTTGGCGGCTATACTCCTTCAAGCAGCTTTCTATTGACCTTTACACGATACTTATCTGTGAGGTGGTTGAGCAACTGCCTCCTAATTGACGATATTGCGCTACCCACGAAATGCGCCTGAAACTCCTTCAGTTCCTTTTCGTTGACTTGACTCGGGGTCTTGATCTCCTTAAGCGTTGCTATGAAAATTTTGTTCATGCTGTGATCAGTCACCCCTTCGCCTACATCTCCTACGCGCATGTTAAACACCTGGTTGACAAGATCCTCCGGATAGTTGGTGCCACCCACCTTTGTTTTACTTACCCTGCCTATATCCTCGCCTTTTTTTGTTACGACACCTGCAAGCTTGCCTAGGCTTTCGCCTGCTCTCAATTTCGTCACAAGGTTGCTGGCAATCTTGCGCATCTCACCAGCCACGAAAGCGTTTTTCCACCTGTCTAGCAACAAATGCTTGCTTTCATCGAAGGTTCTGGCCCGCGCGGGTGTCACGTCCGTTACTATAACACTGAAGTACGCGTTGCCAATGCTAACAAAATGTGAAGGCTTGCCTACCTGAGAAGAAAATGCCAGAGCTGGCAAGGCCTCAACTATGCCAGGGAAGGATGACTCTTCCGCATATGTGTGCCCCTTACCCGTAAGGTCCTGCCCGTTGCTGTCAAAGTTCTGTAAAACACCCATAGTGGGCTTTCTAAACACGCTCTCAACTTCGGAGAACGACTCAGCACCATGACTAATCATCTCGTTAGCTTTCCTGATACCGGCAGAAAATAGCTCTCTAGCTTTCTGCCTTTTTATGCTCGCGGCGACCCTCTCTTTGAGCTTTTTGAGATCTTCCTTAGAGATAGGGTGTCTATTCAAGATTTTCATGATGTGCCACCCTACAACGCTCCGAAAGACCCCACTCACTTCTCCATCGTTCAAGCCAAACACCGCACTCCGCACCTCAACCGGCAGGAGCTCCTTGGTGACGTTCTTCAAGGTGATTGCCTCTACCGTTGTGCCCGCATCCTTCACTACCGCTTCGAAAGTTTTCCCTCCCTTGAGAGCCTGAGAAGCAGCATCTGCTTCGCTCTCACTAGAAAACACGAGATTTAGAACATCTCTCTGGTCATGAAGCTCGCTGTTTTTGATTTCACTCTCCACCTCGTCGTCAGAGGCGGTAACTTCCTCCAGTGCGTCATCCTCGCTAACAATCATGTATTTTGCACTTCTGTATTCGGGCATAACGAGCTCGCCATTTCTGGTGCCTTCGCTGTACATCGCCTCCAGGTCGTTATCGGTGGGTGTTGGTGTGTTTTCCACGGCGCTCGGCGAAATCTCTACCACATCCACTATGCGAGACTGCATAATGCCACGCAGAACGTCCTGCGCAAACCCGTCATAATATTGCGAATATACTGCACCGGACCTTGGGAAGATGCACTCAGACAACATGAATGCAGGAAGAGAGCCACGTACCTTTCCGATATATGAGGCCTCGGTCATCCCGGCATCGGATAGTAAGTCTTTAAACCTGCGCTCGTCCAACTTGCCGCTCTTGTCCTGGAACATAGGCATGTCCCCTATCAGGTCCCTGATGCTCTTGCTGCTTACCCTAAGGCCCAGCTCCCTAGCAAACTTTTCCAGCACCATATCGTCGATCATCCTGTTGAGCGTCATCTCCTTCACGCCAAACCGCCGTATATCATCCTCAGACAACTTCTGGTGCACCAAGCTCTCGATATACGCCAACTCCCCCTGGTAAGCCGTGCTGTATTCCCGGAGTGACAGGCAATTCGAACCCACTTTTGCTACGCATCTATCACTAGCAGTGTCACCAAATGGCAGCACGCTACCGAATGTGACAAACACGAAAGCGCACAACACCGCAGCGAGAACCGCGCCCACGAAGACATTTCTGAGCCTCATAGTAAGCCACCGGCAGATTGACTACGTCGAGGAATATAGCAAGCAGCAACAATCTGCAAGTTTTTTCTAGCGGTACAGCCGGTGGGTATAGGGTGCAATGATAGCGCGTCGATCACTACTAGGTCTCCATAGCTACTGTTTGTTGTGCATACAATGCCGGGGATCGGTCCTCCGATGCCGATTGTGCTGAACTTAGAGTTATGTGTAAGAGCGAGAATAAATCGGGGTAAGTGGAGTTTCTGGTAGTTTGTGTGATAGTTTGTATACAAGAAACTCAGCGGCGGTTCTGGCGTTTGTGCTGTCGGAGCTGTTAAGACAACGGCGGGTAACGTAGCCGTCCTCAGATATCGAGTTACGTTCGGCGATAGCAACGCTGGTGACCGGAAACAACTCACCACTAAACACCTGACTGTACGCACGGCTGTCGTTGGGTAGGTCTACGACGGATAATATATTTTTGTCTGTGGGACCGCATTTTGATATCAGATATGCCTGAAGCTCAAGCAGAGTTACCGCATGTATTGGGATGTTGGTAACTAACTTAAACCCCTGTAGAGCAGCAAGTGAGGCCCTTAAGCCGGTAAAGCTACCCGGTCCGACAGTTGCCACCGCATGAGCAAGGTCAAAGTAAGTGAATCCGGAATCCGCTAGTGCAGAATCGATGAGAGAAAACAAAGACTCGGCATGCCTGTTGTGTAAGGGGCTGACCGCCTCAAAGAATTTCTGTCTGTCTACGTCAAACACCGCAACGGCACACTGGGTGCCTGAGGCATCCAACGCCATAACCTTCACCTACACGCCTCCCTGTGTTGATTTTTTCGAGATTAGTAATTTATGGGCCTTTGTAAACAGTATCGCAAATGCCCCGTTCCCAAAAATGTTTACAAGCGTGATTCCCGGGTCACACAGAACATACAACGTAGTTATGAGGGATGACATAGTAGGGGAAAAGTGGAGATACTTCTCTATTATAGGCAGCATCACTATCACCCCACCTCCAGGTACTCCCACTATTGCGAACATGGATACCAGGAAACAGAGCATGAACAAAACGGCATCAGACGCGGTAACGTACTCCATGCTGCCGAACGTACCCGATATTACTAGTGACATTATTATGATGAAAAAGCAATCTCCCAGCATGTGTATGTTGATTACGGCGGGTACTGCTATATCCACGATATCTGGGTTTTCAGAGTCTTTCTTTACCGATTGCGTAATCAAGGGCAGAGAGATGAGGCTAGACATGGTAGTAAAGCCGACTAGTGCAGCGGGCACCATGTTTTTAAGCATCGACATGGCTTTGCGTATAACAAAGCGCTCACTCACGCAGTAAAATAGGACAATATATGTAGACACCGCAAGGAACATGTAGAACCCCACCTCCGCGTTGTCGCGGAGCACTTGTGACAGCTGGTCACTCTGCATTTTAAATACGAGCCCAACGATGAAAAGAGGAATGATGGGCGTGAAAATCTTCTCCAAGACAAATGCACTGATGCGCGACAAAGTAGAGGCGACCCTTTCTGATTTCTGTGGCAAAAATTTTGGTAAAATCATCCCGCACAGAAATCCCGCAATCACGGCCTTGATCGTACTCACCAGAGGAGGGAGGTGAAACACGTATGAGGGCTCTAGCCCCCCACTTGTTGCTGCACTTTGAAGTACTACGGTTTTGCTGGTGGACGCAATATACTTACCAACACAATACGCCGAAGATATTGATGCTGCGTTTGAGAGCACCACCATGATAAGCAGCAATCCTACTATCTTGGCTGCGTTGCCGCTTTGCAGCCGGCTTACTGATCGAAAAACAATGCCAAACACTATGAACGGCAGCAGGAATACTAGCACTTCCTTTATGGATAAACTTACGGCGTACGAAAAGGATCGGATGCTGTACGGTATGAAGTCCGCAAGCGTGAATGCTAGCAACGAGAGTGCTATCAACAACCCAAACCTTAAGGAGTGTTTATTGAACATATATACCAAATTGCTCAAGAGGCCCCGCATCCGCGCGCATACGCCATTGTATGGGACCGAAACCGCCGATGGTATATTCTAAGTTTATACATGTAAATAAATTTTTGGCTGTTAATCCCAATTTAGTAATATAAAAAACATTTGTTAACGTATGCGACCAGACGCACCCGCTTGTTTGGGCTTTTTCTTCTGATGAAAAAGCAAGTCATGCACTCTTGCAAACAGCACGGAGAATGCTCCGTTGCCAAACACATTTACTGCAGTAATCAAGGGATCGAGTAAAATAAAGAGCGTGGCAGCTAGGGAAAGCATGGTAGGAGAGAAATGCAAATACTGCTCGATGACTGGAAACATCAGTACTAATCCAGTCCCGGCGACTGCAGCCTCAGCAAACTTCATCAGCACTACGTATACCAGGAAATGGACGTAATCGTAGGTTGTCACATCCTCTGTCCCGAGCGTCGTGACCAGCAGCGGCAGCAGCATTACAGAGACGAAACAGTCCCCAAGTAGGTGTATGTTTACGGAACCTGGCACGGATATATCCGCAATTTGTGGATTGTCAGTGCTTTTTTTTACTGCGGCAAGCGTCACCGGCATAGTGAGCAGACTGGACATAGTGCCCAACCCGGTAACAACCGCTGGAAGCATGTTCTTCATCGTCTTCAAGGCTTTCCTTAGGGAGAAACCGCTTCCCACAAAGTACAGCAAGACAGTGTACAGAAACGCGGAGGCGAAAATATACCCCATGACTCCCGCATTGTCTCTCAAGCTGGTTAGGGCCCCTTCGCTCTCCATCTTAAAGGCGGACCCCAGTATGAATACCGGAAGCACAGGTGCAAATATTCGATTAAGAATAAAAACACTCAAATCAGACAATTTTTCAGAGAGAGTTATGGACCTTTTGCCCACTATTGCCGGTAGTATTGCACCGCACGCAAAGCCGAGCGCAAGTGCTTTCGCACTACTGATTAGGGACGGCAAATGGAAAGTGGTATATAGTGGCTCTAGCGTGTGCACGCCCTGCATATCTGGGATCACAGGGTGGGTTGTTGAGGTTGATAAATAGCCTCCTAGGAAGTGTGCTACGGCTACCGATGCAGAATTTGACAGCCCGACCATTGCAATCAACAGTAATAACGTCTTCATGGCGCCGCCTCCCCGCAGCTTGCTGGTGGAGTGAAAAACAATGCTAAAAACCACCAGCGGGAGAACGAACACTAAAATCTCTTTGATAGAAAGACTGGCTGCGTAACACAGGGACTTTACCGTGTATGGCACGGCGTCTGCAAAGCAAAACGCGGCCACCAACACCAGTAGGAGTAGCACAAGCTTAAGCGACTGAACAATAGCCATATACAAAAACAGGAACAACAAACTGGGGGGTAAGCCCCGAGACAGGACGCGCCCTGGACGACTCGAACGCCCGACCTTTTGATCCGTAGTCAAATGCTCTATCCATCTGAGCTAAGGGCGCATCTAAGCAACCGGTAGGTTATAGACTAAACGCGCTCGTGTAAACAAAATTCTTCTAGAGTGGTTTGGCAGGAATTTTGGCAAGGCTTCCGAAAGCAGCTTGTGCTGACTAGACCCGTAACTTGTGCGTTCATAAAACGTGAGGATGCGAGTGACTAAAACGCCAACCATGCACTATTAATGTACGAGATTAACATTCGAGGCGCTACGGCCTATAGTGCCGCAATCAGCTGTGTGTGAAACAGGTGTTCTTAAAAATAAATTTCCAAACGGTTTTAAATAGTTTGTGCGATACACAAAATTATTGCTAACATTCGACAGGGAGTTGCTGATTCTGTGTTTTACTATGCAGTATGTCGGAGTAGGGCGTAGTTCCGGATTGTTCAGGAATGTGAAGATTAACGCTACTAAGCTTGCGAAGTTTAATTCTGCATTCTTAATTCTCTGTGGCGTTGTGTTGTACTGCATGTACCCGCTGTATGAGGCTGATATTGTGCGATTTCGCGCCGAGATGGCGGATTTATATGTCTCTGCCGCGAAGAAGGCTCAAGACACATTTAAGTGGCAGCGCAATTCGAATGCCGTCGCGTGCGATGGCGGCATGACCCAGGATGTAGCCAAGGACACGGACGGAGTGTTGGTTAAAGTCCTTTCCGAGGAAAATGCGCATCTGAAGCGGATGCTAAACTTCCTTTCCTACCACGCACATGTTGATTATGTCACAACGCGTGCAGTTGTTGTGTATGACGGCACAAGAGAGAGTGTTTTTTTGCCCGTGGGGCGCAGAGAAGGAATTCGTGACCAACAGGCGGTTGTGACTAGCCAGGGGTTGATTGGCAAAACTACTGATGTAGGTGAGCATAGTACCAGGGTGTTGCTCATTGCTAACAGAGATTTTCGCGTTCCGGTGACGGTTGTAGAGAGTGGCATAAACGCGATACTGGCCGGTTCGGCAGAAGGCCTTGTGCTCACCCATCTATCTTCTAATAGTGCCGAGCTTCATGATGGTGATTTGGTGATTACCACTGGGAACGGCGAGGGGTTTCCGCACGGAATATATGTGGGGCACATACTGGCTCAGACGAAGGTTGTCACACCCGTAAACTTGCGGGAAATAGGTGTTGTGAGCGTGGTGCGCGCAAAGCAGGTGCAAGGCGAAGATGCTGATTAGTGTGTTGCCCCGTTCCAACGCACAACACAATGGCGTGATCGCGTGAGGCCAACCCAAGCTTTCGGATATTTCGACCACACTGCTAGGGTGACGTCGCTTCGTTCTCCGTGCACGTTGGACCCTAAACGACTGGGGAGCGCGAACTAGTCTTGCTTGAACAACACGTGCGATAGAGCATCCATCTCTTCCAGAACCTTGCCTGTGCCCAGCGCTACGCAGCACAGCGGATTAGATGCAACGGCGACTGGAAGCCCAGTTGTTTCCGCAAGTAAGCGATCGAGATTTTTGAGCATTCCTCCCCCTCCGGAAACCATAATGCCCTTATCCATGATGTCAGAAGACAGCTCAGGAGGTGTGCACTCTAGCGCAACCCGCACTGCAGACACTATCTGCCCCACCGGCTCTATTAGACTCTCGGTGACCTGCCTTTCCGACAAGCATACTTCCTTCGGCACCCCATCGGTGAGATCTCTCCCTTTGACAATGACGGTGTCACCATCTCCCGATTCCGGAGGGCAGGCGGACCCGATACTTTTCTTGATCCTCTCTGCTGTCGTCTCTCCCACTAGGAGGTTGTAATGCTTCCTTATGTATGATGCTATGGCCTCGTCCATAAGGTCCCCCCCACTCCGCACTGAGCGGGAGTATACTATCCCCCCCAGAGATATAACCGCCACTTCGGTTGTGCCACCGCCCACGTCAACGATCATTGATGCCTCTGGTTGAGTCACCGGCATGCCAGCACCGATTGCTGCGGCCATAGGCTCTTCTATCAAAAAAACCTCTCCCGCTCCCGCACCTTCGGCCGCATCCTGTATGGCGCGTCTCTCAACAGGAGTGGAACCAGAAGGCACGCATATCACTACTGTGGGGCTGTTGATGGTTCTGCGCTTGCTGGCATTTCTGATGAAGAACTTTATCATTTCCTCGGCGCCTTTAAAATCGGCAATGACTCCATCCTTCAGTGGCCGTATCGCTTCGATGCCACCGGGAGTTTTCCCCAACATCATTTTCGCCTTGGCCCCGAACGCATAAGGGACGTAATTGCCTCTCTCCTTAAGGATGGCCACTACGGACGGCTCATTTAGCACTATGCCCCTGCCTTTAACGTATACTAGAGTGTTTGCCGTGCCCAGGTCAATTGCCATGTCACTAGCGAAAAGCCCGCTGCAAGACAGGGCATGCACGCACCGATCGAAAAAACTTGCCGCCCGCATGTTTAGGGCATCAGGCAATAGATCTAGACTTACCATAACAATGCACCAAAGTAGGAAATCCACCGCCTACTGCCGCGCAGCCACAACCTGGTGACGGCGCACGCCCGGCGGCACATACATGTACACACATCTATATAGCACATATAGAATCAAAAGCACGCCTTGAGTCCAAATTTTTTATGCTAATAAAGTCATCCAACGCCCTGTTTTTGCTGCGATGAGTTACAAAGGCTGCTAACTTATGGGACGTTAGGACTTAGTTTGGTGGAATCATTGCAGAGTGCAGGGGTGAGGTATGGATGGCTGAACATAGATAAGCCTCTGTACATGAGTTCTGGTGGCGTGGTCGGGAGGATTAGGAAGATTTTTAATTGCAAAGTTGGCCATGCGGGCACGTTAGACCCTCTAGCAACTGGAGTGCTGCCTATCGCTGTGGGTGAGGCGACAAAAACCGTACAATATGCGGTTGATGGGCTGAAGTCATACGTGGCTGCGGTGCAGTGGGGAGCACAGCGCTCTACTGATGATGCAGAGGGTGAGGTTATAGGAACAAGTAGCCTAAGGCCGAGCGCGAGTAGCATAAGGGAGGCACTGGGTCAATTTGTGGGGGACATACAGCAAGTGCCTCCGGCATTTTCTGCGGTTAGAGTGCAGGGAGTCCGGGCGTATAATCTTGCGAGAAAGGGTAAAGCTGTTTCCTTGGCTCCCAAGTCGGTGTGTATTGTTAGCGTAGATTTGTTGTCAGTGGATGAAGAAAAAAACGTTGCAAATTTCCTGATCGTGTGCAGGAGAGGGGTATACATTCGCTCATTTGCGCGTGACTTAGGCATCTCTCTTGGGTGTTTGGGGTATGTTTCCTCTCTGCGGAGGAAAAGTGTGGGGCCTTTCTTGGAAGAAGATTCCATAACCCTGGAGAGGTTAGAGGAACTAGCAAGTGCCAATGCGCTGGATGGAGTACTTCTCCCCATATCGCACGTTATGGGGGCTACTCTAAAATTATGTGTGGATGCGGAGGTGGCAGAGATTGTGCGGAAGGGACAAAGCGTGAGCCTGCAGCACACAAGCTTAAATGGCTTGTACGCCGTTGAGAATTATGATATGTGTTACCTAAGCCAGGTGGGTGGCGTTCCTGTTGCTATCTGCAAGGTTGTAAATGGCACCGCTAGGCCGGTGCGCGTTTTTGATGTCTAAAGTTCTTTATGTAGTAGAGAGGGGGCCCTGCGTTTTTATGTCTATAACACCTACTAGAAAATCTGAATTGATCTCCGAGTACCAGGTTAAAGACGGAGATACGGGTTCTGCGTATGTACAGTGTGCCATTCTCTCGGAAAGGATACGCAATCTGACTGAGCACCTTAAGGTTCATAAGAAGGATTTTCACTGTAGGCGTGGCCTTATGGTGCTTGTTTGTAAGAGGCGCAGGGAGCTTCAGTATGTTAGACGTAAGTACGGGAATGATGCGTATCTGGACTTAGTCAAGAAGCTTGGCATAAGGGATGTATTTCACTGATGTTGTATGTTTATGCGCTGTAGAGGCGCTTTTTAGAGGGTAGGAATTGTTGGTATGTTTGATATAACGAGGAAGTGTGTAGAGTGGGGAGATAGGCTGTTAGTTATTGAGAGTGGCAAGATAGCTCGTCAGGCAGATGGTGCCGTTGTGGTTGATTATGGTGGGACTTCTGTACTGTCGACTGTTGTCTCACAGAAGTCCAAGGAGCCAGTTGATTTCTTGCCGTTGACGGTTCAGTTTCTTGCAAAGAGTTATGCAGTGGGTAGAATCCCAGGTGGGTTCTTCAAGCGGGAAGGTAAGCCTTCAGATAGGGAGACGCTGATCTCAAGGTTGGTTGACAGAAGCATTAGGCCGCTGTTTCCCGCCGGGTTTTGTGACGAAGTTGTGATTGTGTGCAATTTGCTGTCTTACGATCAGGTGAGTCCTCCGGAGACTGTGGCGCTCATAGGTGCAGCGGCGGCTCTGGCCATATCTGGGATACCGTTTTCCACGCCTATAGCCGGTGCGAAGATTGGCTACATAAGGGAAGAGGGGCGCTATATACTAAACCCCTCGGCTGAGGAATTGGCCAGGAGCGAGCTCGACATGTTTTATTCGGGCACCAAGAGCTCTGTGGTTATGGTAGAGTCAGAGGCATCTGAGCTTTCTGAGGATGAAATGCTTGGTGCTTTGACTTTCGGGCACGAGAACTGCACTCAGGTTTTGGATTTGATAGAAGAGTTTGCTGAGGCTGCTGGCCCGAAGGATGTAGCCGAGTTTATTCCACACGATATAGGCAAGGTAGTATCTGGTATAGGGGGTGACCATTCGACGAGGTTTTCGGTTGCTTATGGTGACAACAACAAGAAGACCAGGGTGCTCCAGCTCGATGCTGCGAGGGAGAGTCTATACTCCGATTTGTGCGAGAAACACGTGAGTGACGGTGGGGAGTATACTGAGCAAGAGGTCCTCTTAGCGATCAAAACATTTGAGCGGTCTTTGGTTCGTTCTAGAGTTTTGGACACGCTTAAGCGCGTTGATGGTAGAGGCTTTGACCAGATACGCAACATTGAAATAGAAGTCGATTTAATTCCCAGGTCTCACGGCTCCGCGCTGTTTACCCGTGGTGACACGCAGGCGTTGGTAATAACTGCGCTTGGTACTCCGCAGGATGAACAGGTGGTTGATGGCTTCGATGGAGACCGGAGGGAGAGGTTTTTGTTGCATTACAACTTCCCATCTTATGCGGTTGGTGAGGCTGCAGCGCTTCGTCCCCCAGGTAGGAGAGAAATAGGGCATGGAAAACTCGCTTGGAGGGCTATCCACCCGGTTTTGCCGACAAAGGCGGATTTTCCTTACACCATTAGGGTTGTGTCTGAGATTACTGAGTCCGACGGGTCCTCCTCCATGGCCACAGTGTGCGGCGCATCTCTTGCGCTCATGGATACCGGCGTGCCACTTAAGTCTTCCGTGGCCGGTATTGCCATGGGTCTCATTAAGGAAGGTGACAGATACGCGGTGCTGTCCGACATTATCGGGGACGAAGATCATCTTGGGGATATGGACTTCAAGGTTGCCGGAACCAAGGAGGGTATTACTGCTCTCCAGATGGACATGAAAATACGGGGTATAGGCTTTGACATAATTGAAAAGTCTCTCCAGCAGGCCAGGGATGGTAGGCTGTTCATCATAGGCAAGATGGATAAGGTGATCAAAGAGTCCAGAGAGGGGGTGCGAGACCACGTGCCCAGAATGGAATCCATGATCATTGACAAGAATAAGATCAAGAACGTTATAGGTACCGGTGGGAAGAACGTCAGGGAAATTTGTGAGAAGACTGGCGTTAAGATTGAAATATCTCAAGATGGCACCGTTATGATATACGCTGTGAGTAGGGATGCCGTTGAAGAGGCGAAGAACATGATAATGTGCATAGTCTCTGAGCCTGAGGTCGGTAAGGTTTTCAGCGGTGTGATCAGCGAAATTGCCAAGTATGGTGCGTTTGTCAGCTTCTTGGGTGGCAGAAGAGGGCTTGTGCACATTAGCGAGATAAAAAACGAGCACATAGGTTCAGTGTCCGATGTCCTGGCTGTCGATGATAAGGTGAAGGTTCTTGTTATCGGTATCGATAAGGATCACGTGCAGCTTTCAATGCGTAGGGTTGATCAAGATAGTGGGGACCTTCTAGATTGTGAGCCATATTCCCCTCACAAAAAGGGTGGTACACAGTCTGGTGATGCTGGCGGTACCTCTTCTTCTGGGTTTCGGGAGTATGCTACAGGCCCTGCTAGGGAGAGAAGACGGAGCGGTAGTGGGGGTAGGCCCGCACGTCGTCGCAGTGCTGGAAGTTCTGGCGGCAGTGGCGGATACTACGGTGTTTCTTCGCACGTTGGCGCCTCGGATCCTGTAAATGGTAATGACAGGCACAGGGGTGGGGGGCCGCAGCATGCCTCTGGTGGCAACAAAAAGCCCAGGTTCTTTTAGGCTGAGTGTCCTTCGATAGGAGGCTTGTAAGGCACCGCAGGGCCCGTGCGTGCTTCGCTTCAGCTCCGCTTTTTTTTGAGGTGGCCGCTCTCATTTGTGACAGAGTGGCTATCCTCTTGCGGAATTGTCCTGTCAGCGTGCTGATCTTGGGATGCAGGAATGGCCTTGTGGCCAGCGAGCTGTCGCGCATTTTGCCTGATGGCTCTGGCATAGTTCAGTGTGATGTTTCGCTTGAGATGCTTGCTGGTGTGGGCGGGGGGCTCCTAGTTGTTGCTGACGACGAAGCGCTGCCCTTCAAGGATTGCAGCTTCGACTTTGTCATCAGTAATCTTTCCTTGCATAACGTTAATGATTTGGCCAGGGTGTTTGCACGAGTTCGCGCTATGCTCAGGGGTGGTGGGGCTTTCGTCGCAGCAACCTTTGGCAGTGGGACTCTGTATGGGGTTAAAAAAGCCTTGGCCTCCGCTGAGGGGCTGCGTGTTGCGCCCAGAATCCAACCCTTTCACTCTACCCCCTATATGCTTGAGTGTCTGCAACTTTGTGGCCTTTCCGGGCTTGTTGCAGAAGTTAGTACTGTTGAAATGGCTTATAATAGTCTGTATGACCTATTTCATGGCCTCAAAAATATGGGGGAGGGCAACACCATACGCCGAAATTATGAGCCGCTTAGCAGGAATGTTATGGAACGAGCATGGGGCCTATATAAGCAGTCTATAAACGAGCATGATGCCGCCGGCGCTCCCGTACAATTTGAAATTGTTGTGCTGAAGGGTAACAAGTAGAAGCTGGTGCCACATGTTCTGGATCATGCAGTAAATCGGTGGTCCGGTAGCACGCCCGAGAACCTAAGGAGAATTATTACGTTGAAAGGGGAGAGATAGTGACTTAAACTCTCAAAGACGCTATTTTTGGGCTTGTGGTGGGCGAAAGCACTATACGAAATTTTGCTATTATAGCGCATATAGATCACGGAAAATCTACCCTGGCTGACAGGCTAATAGAGGCTTGTAATGCGCTGTCGGACCGCGATATGAAGGACCAGGTGCTCGATTCCATGGACATAGAGCGGGAACGTGGCATAACTATAAAGGCCCAGACTGTAAGGTTGACGTATGCCGCTAAGGATGGCGTCGTCTACCATCTTAACCTTGTTGACACGCCAGGGCATGTTGACTTTTCATATGAGGTTAGTAGAAGCCTGGCGGCGTGTGAGGGGTCACTACTGGTAATCGATAGCAGTCAAGGGGTTGAAGCTCAGACGTTGGCCAACGTCTACAAGGCGATAGAGAATGATCACGAAATCGTTACTGTACTCAATAAGGCCGATCTCGCGTCTTCTGATCCTGAGAGGGTAAAGTCACAAGTTGAAGAAATTATCGGCTTGGATGCAAGCGGCGCGCTGCTGATTTCCGCAAAAACCGGGATGGGTATTAGTGATGTTTTGGAAGCAATAGTCCACAGGTTGCCGGCTCCTGTTGGGGATGCAAATGCCCCGCTGAAGGCGATTTTGGTCGATAGTTGGTATGATCCATACCTTGGCATTGTTATTTTGCTGCGTGTAAAGGATGGGGTGCTAAAAAGGGGCATGAAGGTGGCTATGCTGTCTACGGGGGCGGTATACCAGGTGGATAATGTTGGGGTGTTTACCCCGAACAAACAGATGGTAGATTCTCTATCTGTGGGTGAAATAGGATTCATCACCGCGGGGATAAAAGAAATAGCAGACTGTAAAGTTGGCGATACCCTGACCGAGGATTCCCGGCGATGTGACAACCCTTTTCCCGGGTTCAGGGCTACGTGTCCAGTGGTCTTTTGTAGCCTATTTCCGGTGGATGCAAGTAGCTTCGAACACCTGCGAGAAGCATTGGGAAAGTTGCAGTTGAATGATTCAAGCTTCACGTTCGATATGGAAAGCTCTACTGCGCTCGGGTACGGCTTTCGTTGCGGGTTTTTGGGCATGCTGCATCTGGAAGTGGTGCAGGAAAGGCTGGAGCGCGAGTTTGATCTCGATCTTACCGCAACCGCGCCCAGCGTCGTGTATAGGGTTACCGACAAGCACCGTGTTACTAAGGAGGTTCATAATCCGAATGATCTGCCTGAGTCCCACGAAATACTTGGGGTAGAGGAGCCTTGGATCGCGGCAACAATTATGGTGCCTGATCAATATCTTGGTTCAATACTTGCCCTTTGCAATAGTAAGCGTGGGGAGAAGGTGGATTTGTCTTACACCGGCAGCATGGCCCTGCTAAAATATCGCCTGCCCCTGGCGGAGGTGGTATTTGACTTTTATGACTCGCTGAAATCCGTTTCCAAGGGATATGCGAGTTTGGATTGGTACGTAGACGGCTACGTGCCAACGGAGATATCTAAACTTACCATTCTTATTAACTCCGAGCCCGTTGATGCGCTGTCGTGCATAATACACAAATCCAAGGTTGAGTCTCGAGGTCGGGAAATATGCGAGAGGCTCAAGGATTTGATTCCCAGACAGCAGTACAAAGTTGCGATCCAAGCCGCTGTAGGGGCGAAAATTGTAGCTCGGGAAACTATATCTCCCTACAGAAAGGACGTAACGGCTAAGGTGTACGGGCGCGACGTGACGAGAAAGATGAAACTTCTGGAAAAGCAGAAGAAGGGAAAAAAGAGGTTGCGGTCTATTGGTAATGTCAACGTTCCTCAAAGCGCGTTCATACAGGCCCTAAAAATGAAGGACTGACTCGCATGAATGCATCGGGCCTGGTGTGACTGCGCGCACAATCTGGGCTATGGCTTTACTTGTGGCGATTATGGCCGACATTCGGCTCATCCCTTTCGTACTTTCAAGTCCGATTTACATCAGACAGCTTGCCCAGCATTCAGCCAAGGCACTGCTTTTGGGCTGGACGTCAGTTAGGCGGCAGGAAGCGCGCATAGCACGGGGTGATGTCCAGATGTGTGCCGCAAATCTCACAGCTTGCTATTCCTTTTGGATTGTGTTTTTACTACCTTTGTTGCCAAACAGCCACGAAGGATTTGCTCCTAACACTGCGGTGTAGGAACTTTCAGCGGGTCGTCAGTGTGTAGCATACCTAGCGGTCGGCAGTTATTACACCAGGGTGGATAGTATAGGATGTATGGCTGCATGATAGTCTGAAGGTGTTATGCGCAGATGCCACCTCAAACCTGGCTACGCCATTACAATGCGATAAGCTAAAGCATTCTTGCGCCATGTGTCCTTTCCTTTGCGTGGCCGTGGGAGCACAACTAAATTGATGCTGTGGCGGGAGCGGCTGCCTACAGGGTGCGGTCTGGTCGAGCCTCATTGATGTATATGGGCTTTGTCATTTGTGCTATGTGGGTAAACTCTCCGATCTGTGGGAATTTTGATGCATGCACTTGGCATTCGGCGGTGGTTGCGCCGAAGATTCGGATTTGTTCCGGTAGGATTACGAAAAAGTATCATCAAATTGGTATAAGATGCGCCGGGGCCTATCAATTCCTGGGTTGAAACGATCTACCGCCTATTTGCTGCAATGGGATACATGAACTCTCAAGGGCGACGACTTGCCCGCCCGAGATGGGATATTGCCTGTGGCAGCTTACGTGCCACTTGCCGCCCTGGGGTATGCAGAAACGCATATCAAGATTTTGCGTAGAATCACGCTGCATCTATTGGCTTGTGGTTTTATGCAGTTCGCACAAGGTACACGACGTCAGACGCTTCTGCCGAAAGACTTATTCCACTCTGCGCCTACTGAGTAAATTCTGAGAGCCCGCCTGTTCTTGTGCCTAAAAAACAGCAAGCTAGGTCTTGCGAGTATCATGCTGGCAACGTGCATCGCTGCAATCATCACCAGGGCCGCAAATGGCCTCAACAAAACCACACCCAGCTCTTTTGAAATATTGGCCCGATTGACAAATAGTAGATAACATATTGCATGCAGCAGCAGCGTGTTCAGCAAAGCGGCGGCCACACAAGAGGTTAGCATCCTATTGCCTAGGTATTCCCTGATGATTGACTCTATATCGTCGTACCGATCGTTGCTCTCATAACTATTCATGATTCCCTCTGAAGCGTGCACCCGAGTGTCATGCGGGATAAACTTCCACGCTGTAGCAGGTGCGATAACCTCCGAGTAGTCTACCTTCGTTGGATTACATATTGGTTAACCTACCGTCGTCACCGGATGTAGGGTACCCCCCATAATATATGGTGGTGAGTTACATAAATTTTTGTAGGGAATGTGCAACCGGAATTGCATTTTAGGCGATAATAGCCACATTTATTATACTATTTAAAATTTAGTAATATATGTTGCACATATAGGCACACATGTGTTACAATCCTGCGACGAGCGTTGTAGTGCTCGAGGTTGTGTGGTTGCCATTTCTCCAAAATAGCAGGATTATCTACTTTGTCTTCTTAGGAGTTCTGCATGCCATTTATGGGATTTGGCTTGTTTAGTGGGTGTGTGTTATGCAAGGTCAAGAGTCAGCATCATCAGATGGCCGGTCTGGGATATCGGTAAGAAGTGCACAGGTTAGTGAGCAATCTGGTCAACCTAGTGCTCAACAAGGTGCAAGTGTAGAAACATCTACACAAGCTAGTGTGAGTGGTGACGTAGATTCATCCTGGACCGCATTAGGTGGACCATCGTTTTCCGCTCCAGTAGTGGACTCTGGTATCCAGTCTAGTAGTCAACCTAGTGCTCAACAAGGTGCAAGTGTAGAAACATCTACACAAGCTAGTGTGAGTGGTGACGTAGATTCATCCTGGACCGCATTAGGTGGACCATCGTTTTCCGCTCCAGTAGTGGACTCTGGTATCCAGTCTAGTAGTCAACCTAGTGCTCAACAAGGTGCAAGTGTAGAAACATCTACACAAGCTAGTGTGAGTGGTGACGTAGATTCATCCTGGACCGCATTAGGTGGACCATCGTTTTCCGCTCCAGTAGTGGACTCTGGTATCCAGTCTAGTAGTCAACCTAGTGCTCAACAAGGTGCAAGTGTAGAAACATCTACACAAGCTAGTGTGAGTGGTGACGTAGATTCATCCTGGGCCGCATTAGGTGGACCATCGTTTTCCGCTCCAGTAGTGGACTCTGGTATCCAGTCTAGTAGTCAACCTAGTGCTCAAGGGGGGGATGATAACCAATCTAATATAAAAGCCGCGGAGAGGGAAGCATTACAAGCATTAACTGCCTTGATGGTATTTAAAGCGCAAAGCACTCTGGCGCAGAAAGCCGGGGTTTCTGCCCTAACTGACAGGGAGGTTGAAAGTATTGTGCGCGGAGCCGTAGCTGGTGACCTTACCGCGGACGTCTTGCACGGGATATTCAGGGCATGTGAACGCAAGTTGGATAATAAGATACATATTCCTGATGAGTTTGCACGGCGTGCGCTGTCTGAGCTCAATGCTAGTCTCGAGCTTGCTCGCACTTTGGTAGGCACTGAAACCGCTCGCCAGGTTAATGAGGCGCGTGTTAGACGCGCAGACAGCGCTTTCGATGACTTCATGGCTGTACATGGTGGAGTGACTGAAGAGTTGCGGCAGGAACGGGCACAACGTGTAGAGGCAGCTGAGAAAGTGGTGGACCAGCAACGGGAAGGTGCACCGATTGCAGCGTCTGTCATGATTGGAAGTGAAGAATATATAAGTGCTGCTCGAGATGTTATAGCTGTGGGTGTGTACGCTGCACAGAAGGCAGCGGCGCAGTCTGCTGGACTCAATCCCCTGAATGCGAGTACTGTTGAATCCATAGTAAATGATAACCTTACACGCAGCTATTTTCATGGGAGTGGCATTTCACTCGGTTCTCTCAGGCTTATTTTCAGGAAGCTTGAAGGTGCATTAGGGTTAAGTGATCAGAGGATTAATGACGGGTTTGCGTCTCATCTTGCAGATGCGGTTACCAGTGGTGCCCAACTTGCGGTTAAGGTTGTGCAAGGCGGGAGTGATGATGCAGAACTTACTGCCTTTCTCAAAACAGTTGAGGGTTTGTATTCTTCCCACGGTGGTTTGGTAAGCGGGCAGCAGTTAGATCGCGGTGCGACCATAAGTCGGGAAGATCTTTGTGCTCTTGTTGACTTTATGTTGAGTGACACTCCGTACCAGGATGGCGCGGCAAAGGGTAGTGGTATTTTGGACACAATTTCAGGGTACGTTAATTCGTGGGAGTTATCGTACGGTAAACTACTTTCACTTAATGCGCGTACCTTGAGCGTGGCCATGTCAATGGCTGATGGAGAGTTTGACGGCGTACGTACGGAAGCAGTTAGCGGTGCAGTTGAGAAGTTCCGTATCATGCTTCTTGGTGTACCAGCTCAGGCCAAGGAAACACCCCAGGCCAAGGAAGCACCCAAGGCTAAGGAAGGACTGTTTAGCGGCGTTGCACCGGCAGTACATGCCATTATTGACCCAGCTAAGGCAACAGTGGTTGATACCTGCAGGAAGATACGCAGCAAGTCTATGACATCCTTTTCTGGGGTTGGACAGTTTGTTATAGCGGTTACAGCTCTACTTGCCACAATATTTGCTATCTGTGCATGTATGGAGCCAACGCTTACTGGCCCATCTGGTGCACTAATTTGGGGCTGTCTAGCATTGGTTGTGTTACTACCGTTGCTTGGCATGGCTATACATGCGATGGTAAAGGCTGAGGAGAAGCGACCTGCAGCACCTAAGGGAGAATTCCAAACGATGTTGGAAGACGAGCGTGTCTCCAAGGGTGTACGTATACTAGCGTGCGTAGCCGTACTTGCATTTATTGGTGCAGTCATTGCATGCATGTGTGTAGATGTCCAGCATAAGACATGGCACGGCTCTGCGTTGTTGTTATCTGCCCTAGTGTTATTCGCAGTTGCTTCAATCGTGATAGCAGTACGTGGCAGCACATTGGCGGAAGAGCAAGATGTTGGGTGTAAAGTGGCTGAGGTGTTGGTTGCTAATGACCAGCAGCCTGCTGGTGGAGGAGCATCCCCTGATACTCTGATTTCATCTGTCGAGGTGGAGAAGGGTCCTGTGGTGGAAAATCCGACATTGCAGCAGCAGCAGGCATCACACCTTGCTACAACGCTCAATGCTGGATTGTACATTGCTCAGTGATGAGAGCTATTAATCTTAATTGCTCCCCTAGCAAGGGGAGCATAGCACCATTTATGGCCTTTCTAATCTTCTTTTTGCTGGTTTGTTGTTATGCCATTGAGGTGGAGCTGAGCGTCTTGTGTGGATCGGCACTGTTCTAGCCATGCAAGTTGCTCTGTTATACCTGGATTCGTATGTGGTGTGTAGGTACACATTTCAGTGTGACGTTACCTATTTACTACAGGGTTGTGAGATTGATGACAGATCTGTTGATATAAGTTGAGATAAGAGGTGTGTAGTAATGTACAAGGATAAGCCATCGCGACATTCTAGGAAGAGGGAATTGCCAGCGTTTGATCCTGCCAGGAAAACAGTGGTTAAGACTTGCGAGGAGATACGCGACAGGTCGATGGAATCTTTTTTTGGTTCTGGGCAATTCATTATAGTCATGGCTGCCCTTATTACCACAGTGTTGGTTGTCTGTGGTGCGTGTCTGCAACCAAAATTTGGTGGTAACACACTAGGTTGGGGCTGTCTTGCGATTGTGTTGCTATTGTTGCTTGGTGCAGCCATAGCGGCAATTGCGGCTAATAGGGAAGATGCTGTGACGAGAAGTGATGTACGAGTCATCTCCGCAGAGAGGTATAGAGCAGAGCTTGGTTGCACTTCCAGGGTTATGGACGTACTGACATGTGTGTCTGCACTGGCACTCATTGGTGCAATTGTTGCATGCGTGTGTGTAGATGTAAAGCAAGGGTCATGGCACGGTGGAGCGCTGTTATTATCTGCACTAGTGTTGTTCACAGTTGCTGTGGTTGCACTGGAGCCACGTAGTCATGCATTGGTGAGAGGGTGTGATGCTGATATCTATCGCATAACGTTTAACACCATACCTAATGACCAACAGTCAGGTGCAGCACACTGTACAGATTCTAACCAAGCTGCAGTTCCACCTAACACCTTTGTGGTGACGGTTGGGCTGGATCCTTCTGTTGTTGATCCCAATGCTACTTTGAAGAGTTGCGTTGCATCTTCACCGCAGCATGGAGTTGTGTAAGGATCTCGCGTAGAGAGGAGATAATGTTGCCTTCTAAAACGGCAGTCGGGGGTTGTACTGCCGCGACGAGGATTGCGGCAAAGGGTTTTAGGTTTCGTCGCCCTAAGGTGGCCGTGGATGGCAGGGGAACTGCAGTGCCGGTTGTATTGGGGATTATGGCTGGCTGCTTACTAATGGAGCTTGCATGTGCCGCCATCATTTTTTGTAATGCTAAACATGGTGGTGGGGTTGCCACACCCTCCGCGTGGCTTGTTGTGTATCCGACACTAGGTCTGGTGTTTATCTGTATCATGTGTATTACATGGGTGCGGCGCAGACAGAATACCGCCAGAAAGTTTGCAGATGCAGTGTTATCAGACAAACCCCCTGATAATATTCTAACGTTGAGAGCGGCGCTGGTTGTATTATTCACAATTTGGAGTCTTTGCTTGATAGCTAGCCTGCCAAATTGGGAGAAGTGGGTGGGGATAGCCGATGCCACTGCGTGCTGCTTGCCTGTGGTTGTGCTATTACTGCTGCTATTTGGGCTTTTTTTTGAGGAAGTATCAGCGTATCCGCCGCGTGAAATGTGGACCATGCCCATTATTGCGGATTCTACGCCTATCAAGGATGGTTCTACAGGGGCGTCGCAAACGTATAATCATGCAGACCGCGAGGTGCCATCCAATATCGATGCGGAGTTGATTGCACCAACTGTGTACACGATGGAGAGGAGGAGTGAATCAAGTGAGGCCCTTACTCTGCGAATGTTGTACCCCCTCGAAGGGTATTTACAAGACTCGAGCCTGCGGCTTTAGTCGGGTGCTCCATGCTCAATCAAGAATTATCTGCCGCCGTATCCTAAATTTGGACATATATCTTTTGCTCGGCTTTTTCCATAACACCACGTTTGCGGCATTCCGGCGTGTCTGCACGCGGGGGTTGTAAACCAGGTGAAGCCAGTGGCTTGGCTATTGCTACACAATAGCACTGCTCTGCACTGGCAGTGTGTGGCTTGCATGTGTTGCTAATGTGCCACACCTCCCCCATAATATATGGTGGTGAGTTACATAAATTTTTGTAGGGAATGTGCAACCGGAATTGCATTTTAGGCGATAATAGCCACATTTATTATACTATTTAAAATTTAGTAATATATGTTGCACATATAGGCACACATGTGTTACAATCCTGCGACGAGCGTTGTAGTGCTCGAGGTTGTGTGGTTGCCATTTCTCCAAAATAGCAGGATTATCTACTTTGTCTTCTTAGGAGTTCTGCATGCCATTTATGGGATTTGGCTTGTTTAGTGGGTGTGTGTTATGCAAGGTCAAGGGGGGGATGATGACCAATCTAAACTAGGTGCGGAGAGGGAAGCATTACAAGCATTAACTGCCTTGATGGTATTTAAAGCGCAAAGCACTCTGGCGCAGAGAGCCGGGGTTTCTGCTCTAAACGACAGGAAGGTTGAGAATATTGTATACAAAGCCGTAACTGGTGACCTTACCGCGGACGCCTTGCACGGGATATTCAGGGCATGTGAACGCAAGTTGGATAATAAGATACATATTCCTGATGAGTTTGCACAACGCATACTGTCTGAGCTCAATGATAGTCTCGAGCTTGCTCGCACTTTGGGAGGCACTGAAACCGCTCGCCAGGCTCATGAGGAGCGTGTTAGACGCGTAGACAGCGCTTTCGATGACTTCATGGCTGTGCGTGATGGGATGACTGAAGAGCTGCAACGGGAACGGGCACAACGTGTAGCTGTGGGTGTGTACGCTGCACAGAAGGCAGCGGCGCAGTCTGCTGGACTCAATCCCCTGAATGCGAGTACTGTTGAATCCATAGTAAATGATAACCTTACACGCAGCTATTTTCATGAGAGTGGCATTTCACTCGGTTCTCTCAGGCTTATTTTCAGGACGCTTGAAGGTGCATTAGGGTTAAGTGATCAGAGGATTAATGACGGGTTTGCGTCTCATCTTGCAGATGCAGTTACCAAGGGTGATAAGGACCTTGCCTCCTTTTTCAAGGCAGTTGAGGGTTTGTATTCTTCCCGCGGTGGTTTGGTAAGCGGGCAGCAGTTAGATCGCGGTGCGACCATAAGTCGGGAAGATCTTTGTGCTCTTGTTGACTTTATGTTGAGTGACACTCCGTACAAGAGTATCGGCACTGCTGTAAGTCGGAGTATTTTAGACACCCTTTCGAAGCACGTTAGTTCGTGGAAGTTATCGTACGGTAAACTACTTGCGCTTGATGCGGGGACATTGGGCGTGGCCATGTCAATGGCTGGTGGAGAGTTTGACGGCGTACGTACGGAAGCAGTTGAGAAGTTCCGTATCATGCTTCTTGGTGTACCAGCTAAGGCTAAGGCGGCACCTAAGGCTAAGGAACCTGAGATAGAAGCACCTAGGGCTAAGGAAGCTAAGGTGAAAGCTAGGGTAGAGGAAGAACCTAAGGCTAAGGAACCCGAGATAGAAGCGCCCAAGGCCAAGGAAGAACCCGATATAGAAGAACTTGAGATAGAGGAACTTGAGATGGAGGAAGAACTTGAAATGGAGGAAGAAACTGAGATCGAAGAAGAGCTTGAGATAGAGGAAGAACTTAAGATAGGAGAACGTGAGATGGAAGAACTTGAGACAGGAGAACGTGAGATGGAAGAGCTTGGGATAGAAGAACCTGAGATAGAGACACCCCAGGCCAAGGCAGCACCCCAGCAGGCTAAGGTGGCCAAGGAAGCACCCAAGGCTAAGGAAGGACTGTTTAGCGGCGTTGCACCGGCAGTACATGCCATTATTGACCCAGCTAAGGCAACAGTGGTTGATACCTGCAGGAAGATACGCAGCAAGTCTATGACATCCTTTTCTGGGGTTGGACAGTTTGTTATAGCGGTTACAGCTCTACTTGCCACAATATTTGCTATCTGTGCATGTATGGAGCCAACGCTTACTGGCCCATCTGGTGCACTAATTTGGGGCTGTCTAGCATTGGTTGTGTTACTACCGTTGCTTGGCATGGCTATACATGCGATGGTAAAGGCTGAGGAGAAGCGACCTGCAGCACCTAAGGGAGAATTCCAAACGATGTTGGAAGACGAGCGTGTCTCCAAGGGTGTACGTATACTAGCGTGCGTAGCCGTACTTGCATTTATTGGTGCAGTCATTGCATGCATGTGTGTAGATGTCCAGCATAAGACATGGCACGGCTCTGCGTTGTTGTTATCTGCCCTAGTGTTATTCGCAGTTGCTTCAATCGTGATAGCAGTACGTGGCAGCACATTGGCGGAAGAGCAAGATGTTGGGTGTAAAGTGGCTGAGGTGTTGGTTGCTAATGACCAGCAGCCTGCTGGTGGAGGAGCATCCCCTGATACTCTGATTTCATCTGTCGAGGTGGAGAAGGGTCCTGTGGTGGAAAATCCGACATTGCAGCAGCAGCAGGCATCACACCTTGCTACAACGCTCAATGCTGGATTGTACATTGCTCAGTGATGAGAGCTATTAATCTTAATTGCTCCCCTAGCAAGGGGAGCATAGCACCATTTATGGCCTTTCTAATCTTCTTTTTGCTGGTTTGTTGTTATGCCATTGAGGTGGAGCTGAGCGTCTTGTGTGGATCGGCACTGTTCTAGCCATGCAAGTTGCTCTGTTATACCTGGATTCGTATGTGGTGTGTAGGTACACATTTCAGTGTGACGTTACCTATTTACTACAGGGTTGTGAGATTGATGACAGATCTGTTGATATAAGTTGAGATAAGAGGTGTGTAGTAATGTACAAGGATAAGCCATCGCGACATTCTAGGAAGAGGGAATTGCCAGCGTTTGATCCTGCCAGGAAAACAGTGGTTAAGACTTGCGAGGAGATACGCGACAGGTCGATGGAATCTTTTTTTGGTTCTGGGCAATTCATTATAGTCATGGCTGCCCTTATTACCACAGTGTTGGTTGTCTGTGGTGCGTGTCTGCAACCAAAATTTGGTGGTAACACACTAGGTTGGGGCTGTCTTGCGATTGTGTTGCTATTGTTGCTTGGTGCAGCCATAGCGGCAATTGCGGCTAATAGGGAAGATGCTGTGACGAGAAGTGATGTACGAGTCATCTCCGCAGAGAGGTATAGAGCAGAGCTTGGTTGCACTTCCAGGGTTATGGACGTACTGACATGTGTGTCTGCACTGGCACTCATTGGTGCAATTGTTGCATGCGTGTGTGTAGATGTAAAGCAAGGGTCATGGCACGGTGGAGCGCTGTTATTATCTGCACTAGTGTTGTTCACAGTTGCTGTGGTTGCACTGGAGCCACGTAGTCATGCATTGGTGAGAGGGTGTGATGCTGATATCTATCGCATAACGTTTAACACCATACCTAATGACCAACAGTCAGGTGCAGCACACTGTACAGATTCTAACCAAGCTGCAGTTCCACCTAACACCTTTGTGGTGACGGTTGGGCTGGATCCTTCTGTTGTTGATCCCAATGCTACTTTGAAGAGTTGCGTTGCATCTTCACCGCAGCATGGAGTTGTGTAAGGATCTCGCGTAGAGAGGAGATAATGTTGCCTTCTAAAACGGCAGTCGGGGGTTGTAGCTCGAAACTAGATATCGAGAGTCTAGCCCCATTGGCAGCCTGTTTGATCTTCTTTTTATTGGTTTACGGCTTGGTTGTTGCACATGCCGGCTCCTCTGCAAAGCTTGCTGTGAATATTATGGGATGCGCGCTTGTTGCATTTCTCGCTTTTGCACTTATTTACTTGCCAACTGCGGCTCTGAAAGATCTAGGCCGTGTCATGCCACATGAAGCTTATGATCAACGTGGTGCACCCCCCGATAAAGCCAGCCCCTGTGCCGCGCGTGCAACGTATAGAGTTGTTGTGTTGTGTGCACTCATCGCTGCGGTGTCAATTGGTGCAATACTCTATGCCACCTCCGATATTAATGCCGCATGCTTTGTAGTCGTGACCATGGTGTTCATCCTGGCCAGCTTGCCTGCCGTTATGCTTCTCTTGTCTGACGATGATACTGTGGCGCGTAAAAATGGGCGAGTGGACGCGGCTTACACGTTGGTGAAGGATAATCAGAAAACACCCTCTTCGCCTGGTTGTGAGCCTTCCCCTACCACTGTAGTGTCAGAATCCAGAATCGATGCAGAAGGGGCTGCTGTAGCCACATCTAGGGATGATTGTCAAAAAATTCACGCTCAGGTGTCTTTCGCATAAGGCAAACAACTAACTGCAATAGTAATTTGAGTACATGAGAGCTTGCCGGCATTTACAGCGGTTGTTGCACGTGCGCAAAAATCCCGATAAATGCATAGCAGGTAGTCCGAGAGGGTTTGGGTTGATACTTAGGTTTCTCTTGCGACATCCTTTCTTGTGGTGGCAACCATGCTGGCGGTTTTTAGTGCGGTAAGCCTCACATTTCACATCGAGTATACGCATTAATGCTTTCATTATCTATATAAATACAGCCGTAGTCATTCAACCAATCTACTCACCAAGGATTCGTGATGCTGTATGCACTGTGGCGCTAAGGTGTCGACTGCGCCTAGTAACCAACAGTCAAGTGCTGGTGGGGAAGGAGCCCCAGATACCTTGGTCTTATCTGTCAAGTTGGATTCTACGGTGGACTGGAATTGCGGGCGCCGTACCTGCTCATACGCCTCTATATTTAATGCATTTAGCCCATAGCTTATACGTAACTCCGTAACTTATAGATGCAAAGATCGTGTGGCGCATATTGGTGATTTTTCAGTTTTTAGGCAGGGCTTCCTTGTTGTTGGCACGGAAATGAGTTTTGCAGGCGGGGTCTGCATGCTTGATAATTAGCGAGGTATCTAAGTATTTTTAAATGACGTATTTTTCAGTATGATACATGTCATATATTATATATAGCATTACTAAAATTATGCGGAAAACCGAAGTTGCTAGGACACAATGGGCGTCGGCAATGCCTGAATGTTGTGTGATTCTGTTTTTAGCGATGTTCTTTTTTCCTGCTCTGCACACATGTACCAAAGGCATGCGTGGGTAGGCTTTTTGATACGCGTCGGATGCTTGATTACTGGGTAGTGGTGCAACAGAAGTTGCTAATTTGCAACGCATGGTAGGGAGGTCTATATTTGTTGGCTCTTTCTTAAATCACGTGGGTGCGTCGTTTCTCATAAAACCTCATATGTCATACAAATTTACTGTAAAAAGTGATATATACGACAAATATGCATGATATTTCCTTAGAAAGCCCAATTTTCTTCTGATTTTGAAGCCGTCAACGATGGCATATACTTGCAATTTTGGATATTTCATGATAAATAGTAAAAATATTTTTATATTAAATAGCATTCGCATTGTCGGTGCGCAAAGTTTAGGAGTTTTCTCACATAACAGGGCGGGTTTGTAGCGTATTTCACGCGAGCTTTGTAGTGTAACAGACTGTATTTCTCCTCTAATTCTGTGGGCCAGTGATGAATACGTGCTTTTAAATATGGTTGTTTTTTATAGTCGGTGAAATATATGCCAGATCAAGCTTCCCTAGACTCGTTTGGTGAATATGTGGGTTACAGCGCAGATTACATGTTACTGGGCTCCGAAACCGATTCTGACCCAAGAACTGGAGCCTCAAAAGCACAGATTTGGCATGCAGTTGCTCTAACAGCGCTATTTGTTGTTGCGGTTGTAAGTACGACACTGTCGATCGTGTACTTCGAGACAGTTGCGAGCGTCTTTCTCGTGCCCGTGGCTGCCATCTCTATCTTAGCATTTGCTATTTATTCCATTATATGTGCTGTTGCCTCGTATAGGGCTAGTGCTGCAACACCCACCAGAGCTGCGACGCCCACAGGTACGGAGGGTATAACACCCGCTTCAGGTAGAGCTGCGACACCCACCAGAGCCGCGACACCTACGGGTGCGGAGGGTATGGCACCCGCCTCAGGTAGAGCTGCAACACCCGCCAGGGCTGCAACACCCACAAGCAGAGATGCTTCACCGGAGAGATCACATCGGCCGTCCACACAGGAAGTTACGCAACCGCGCAACATCTCAGGGGGAGCAACACCCACCAGAGCTGCTACACCTACAGGTGCGGAGAGTACGGCACCTACTGCTTCGCGCAGAGCTGCAACACCTACAAGTACGGAAGATGCTGCTTTACGCAGGGCCGCGACACCTACAGGTGCGGAGGGTACAACACCCGCCTCAGGTAGAGCTGCAACACCCACTGAGGGCAGAGCTGCAACGCCCACCAGAGCCGCGACATCCACAAGCAGAGATGCTTCACCAGAGAGATCACGTCGGCCGTCCACACAGGAAGTTACGCAACCACGCGACATCTCAGGGGGAGCAACACCCACCAGAGCTGCAACGCCTACAGGTACGGAAGATGCTGCTTCGCGCAGGGCTGCAACACCCGCAAGTAGCGATGCTTCACCGGAGAGATCACATCAGCCCACGGGTGCGGAGGGTATGGTACCCACAGGGAATGCCTCGACTATTCCTGACTGTGTTCTCATACGTCTTTCCCCGGTTGAATGGTCTTCGTTGCAAATGCATAGGGACCTCGAACATATTAAGGAAATGCGTGATAGCGGACGGGTTAACTCCCCACAGCTTTTTTATTGCAATGATAGGTTTCACATACTTGCCCGTAATGGCGAAATTTTTAGGTGTGAGAGCGCAGGAATCGTACCTGCCGAATATCCAAGTGATGCTATAACGCGTGGGGATACATGGATGCTGTTGCGGCCACGTTTACCGGAAGGACAGCAGATTATTGCGCCGATATACAGCAGAGATGCCAACCGTGAGATGGCCAGCTTTCCGCACGGCATACACTACTCTGCGGCTCACTGTGGAACACTGGAAGGTGTCATTAAGAAAATGATGTTTGACCGAAATTTCCAGGTGCCTGAGTCCTTGGAAAGCAGAAGGCAGATTCTACATCGATATGTTGCACTACATTACAACCTTGCAAGAGCATCAGCCAAGGTGCAAAAAGGTGGTTTGTTACCAGAAGCCGTGCGTACTTTTATGAGTAGCCCTGCAGGGGCTGGATTCGCGCGCGACCTTCTCGATTATAGAGCGGAGTGTCAGGCCATCACAGAGCAAGATGAGCATATGACTCCGGAACATGTGGTGTTCTTATACGATGCGTTGGCTGCACTGGATTCTCTCGATCAGACCGAGATTCTAAGGTCCGATGGAACCTCAAAAGAACTCGTATGCACGCTTTATTCTCTCTCTGGTGCCACATCTCTCCTGAGAGAAGAAAGTGAAGTTGTACCCAGGAGCGTAAGCGGGTACACAGAAGAGCTCACTGCCCAATTTTTAGCCGACGCAAACCTCAGGGGTGCGCTTATAGCACTTGTCGTACATAAGGTGGCGGAGGTTATTCGCGCAGAACAATCACAAGATCAGAGTGAGGGTGGTCGCAAGAATGTGCCCCCACTGGAGCAGGTTCTAGCTAGACTTTCCAGCAGGCGAGGAATGCCGTGGATCTGTCGAGCAATTCCCGGACTCATTGAAAGTGTTGCTACGGCAGTGCTGGGCTGTTGTGTGATGCGGGATGTAAACTATCTTCACAGCATCAGTGCCGAAGTAGTCAGCCAATTACACATTATTCCTGGTTTTGATGGAGTACCTACAGGAGACCGTGTTGCTACGGAAGGTGCTGAAATTTCTGCCTGTCATGAGAAACTTTGTTCCGACACCGCAGACAGCGCGGAACTGCGACCTTTAATTGTAGCTGAGGCTGCGCAGAGATCTGCAATGGAGCAGGGGAGCGCAACTATTGGAGGGAAGGAGAATTTTCTTGAAGCAGTTACTGAACAGTACCGCAATTCTCATGAGGTTGCAAATGTTGCTGGGCGCGTTGCCATTATCAAAAATAGCATATCTACGCTAACACGCGATGCCGTGGAGGAAGTTGTTGCTCATGCCGCGGCTAGCTGGCTTAAGCAAGAATTTGGCGACGTGACACGGAACTACCTCAACGTGTTAGGGCGGAATGATGTCGGTGCAGATAAGTATATTGCTAGATGGCTGGAGGATAGTTATACCCTACGCGGGGAACTGCCCATTTCATCTGCATTTAGCACTGAAATCAGGGACGCTATATTCCGTCCACGAGAAATTGACGTTCTTGCCATGTCGGGGGGATTGCGGCCAGCATTTGGCGATTTGTTATCTCCTCAGTTTTTAGTGGCGGGCTCTCAAACGCCTGCCAGCAGCACACCGTTTGATGGTGCGGAAGCGGAGCGCAGTACTCTTAGTCATAGTGGAGAAGAAAACCTAAGTGCACCTGATTCTGACAGCAGGGCACAACCTGAAATGGCAAATGTCTCACTAGGGCAAAGGCCCTTGCCAAGGCAGATACGCCCCAGATCTTTTAGTGACAGTGCCATCACTGTCGCGGAAGCGAATGACAGAGGCACCGCGAGAAATGTGGTAGATGATATATCATCAGATCGCGTCATATTTTTCCTCCGTCCGGTCAATGATGCAGTGATATGGGAGGATGTTGCCATTGCTGAACGTATTGCCGCAATGCGAGATAGGGCAAATGAAAGCGATGCGCCACAAATTTTTGGCGTAGGTGACTCATTCTATGTGGTTGGGCACAATGGTAATTTGTTCAAACTTGTGGCCGCTAACACTTTGCGTGCAGGGCAGGCAGCTAGCTCCATAGCCATTCCTGATGGGGCTTCGTGGGTTCTGGTGCGCACCGATATTGGGGATGATAACATACGCATTGCGTCGCGCCCAAATTTTACTCTGACCATTGATAACGAACATAACTTTCCGCGGGACCTTTTCTACACCATTGCCCACAATGATGAGCCTGAGGTGGTTCTCAAGAAGCTGATATTTGAGCAAAGTAGCCCAAGTGTTGAGCCTGTGTGGGTGAGAAAAGAGTGCCTACGCCACTATCTTGAACTACAGCGTGCTCTTGTTTGTGATCTCTCTAATGCGGAAAGGGAAGCGACAGAGGCGCAGGTAGAACCATCCCCAATGAAAGAGGTATTACAGCGTTTCATGCTCTGTGACTCCATAGGTGCGGGGTTTGCCGGTATCCTCCTAGATCGCCGGGCGGAGTTTGAGGCTGTGTTGAATGAAGGGTGGCTTCCAACGGCATCACACGACTTTCTGGCTCTGGCACTGACTGTTGCCCAAGAAAACAGCGGAGAAATTTTCCGCGATGACAACTTTGGTGTCCCGTTTGAGACTATGTGTGGGCTGTACGCCCTTTCTGGAGGTAAGTTGCTATTGAAATTTAATCAGGCAGAGGACGCGGAAACGGGTAGGGGACATACAGAATTACTCTGCAATTTTCTTGGTGATGCGAGTTTTAGAGACACGCTTGTTGCCCTTTCCATACGGGGTGTGATTGCAGCAATTGGTGCGGCGGCGCAGAAAAGACCTGGCTTGCGAGACCCGAAAACACTTTCAGATGAAGTGCTGCGTATCATTCGTGACGAGCGAGATTACGTAATTCCGACGATTTGTAGGGTAATTCCCGGACTTGTCGAGAGTGCCGCGGTTGTGTTGGCCGGATTTTGTAACCTAGAGGGCATAGAGACCGAGATAGCTGACCAAGGGTTGCTTGCGCATATGCATGTCATTCCCGGTTTTGGTAGGGCAGACTTAGGAAGAGCGGAGGCTGGTAGGGGACGGCAAATTGCGCAACGGTATGAGGCTCTTCAAATGCGTAGCAAGGGCATGGAGTATGCACTGCCCACGATAATAGCGCGCGCAGCAATGCAGGGTGACTCCATGGAGGGCTACTTCAGCGAAATGTGCGCCGAATATGAACGTGGTAGCGAGAAGATTTCCAATGCTACTGAATGTATAACAAAGCTCAGACGGTGCATACCTACGCCAGAGCATCCAGCCTTACGGGAATTGGTCTATAACGCATTTGCAGCTGGAGTTAGGTCTATGCTTGGTGATGAACCGCAGCGTTATTCCAGGGAAGCATTTTTTGGAATTGCTTCTGGTGCCACAGAACGGGCCAGTGCACTACTTGCATACAGGGCGTCAGAGTTGCCCGAGAACTTGTGTTTCTCTCGGCTAGTAGGGAACAAGCTTTCAGAGTGTTTTAAAGCTGGTACTGACATTTTAGGTGTGTCGGACAGCCTGTATCCTGCATTTCGTGGTGTGGCTAGATCTCAATTGTTGGATCACAATGAGTCACGACGTGATGATAATGCACAACTGACGAGTACACGGCCTCTCACTGACGTTGCGGGCACATCTTCCGGGGCAATGCATGAACTTGCTGAGCGCGAGACAGCACGCGTCACCCGAGAGTTACACAATGCTTCCGGAGTGGGGGCGAGGCTTAAAGCTGGGTCGAGAGTGCGCGCACATTACATGCGAGGTTCACACACTGATGATGACTCTATTACGGGTAGTGTTGAATCCCTGGTGAGCCAGACCTCATCAAGCTCACCGACGGTTTTTGGGAGCCCGCGCAGTGCGTCTCCTGTGGGTGACGATAGGGCAGTAACGCCTGAAGAGCGATTTTTCTCAACCAACTTTGGGCAACCCACGGGCAGTAGTGAATTCCTAGCGAGCCAGACTCCATCTGCGGAACCAGTAGGAGTCGTTCCCGCTCAGGAAAGTCTTACAGACAGTGTGTCGGGCTCATTGCCATATCTGTCAGTGACCACGGCAGCACGTGACGATTCGCGCAGTGCGTCTCCGGTAGAAACCAACAACTCTTTCGCGACAGAAGTTGAGAGCGATGAAAGCGAAGAACAATTCTTCTCAGTCGACTTTGGGCGGTCCATGGAACCGGCAGGAGTTGAATCCCTGGTGAGCCAGACCTCATCAAGCTCACCGACGGTTTTTGGGAGCCCGCGCAGTGCGTCTCCTGTGGGTGACGATAGGGCAGTAACGCCTGAAGAGCGATTTTTCTCAACCAACCTTGAGCCACCCGTGGAACCGGCAGGAGCTGCTCCCGCTCGGGAAGGTCTTTCAGTACAGGGTGTGCGTTCTACAGGATTGACCAGCGACTCTTCTACTGATTATTCGCTGTCAGCTACTACTCAGAGTGGCTCCCTCAACTCACTGCTGTCGGCCGTGGCTGCGAGTCAAAGCCCGCGCAGTGCATCTCCAGTAAGCGACGGTAGGGCTGCAACACCTGATATCACTGAGGATGAGGGTAGAATGCCTTCAGTGGGCTCACCTGTTGCGGGCAGCGTTGAATCCCTGACGAGCCAGATCCTGTCTGCAGAATCAGCAGGAGTTGTTCCCGCTCAGGAGGAGCTTGGAGAGGAAGGTTTTGACGCAGTCGATGCGGCTAGTGGTCCTTCTACCGAATTACAACACACTGCAGCTTCTAGAGTTGGTGGCCGTTCACGACGCTCATCTCTCTCAGAGGCGAGTGATGTGTCAGTAGTAGGTGAACATGTGGAGCATGTCAGGGAGGAGGCTTTGCTAGGGCGTGACGGCACTACAGACCCCCGCGTCGTGCTGATCTTGGAGGAATTTGATGCCAACACACTACCAAACACATACCCAATAAAGGCAAGGATGTTGGCTGCTGTTAGGCAGAGTGCTGGTAGTGCCGATGTCACATTCTATCAACAACGTGTTGAACCGCCAGAAAATGGCTGCAATGCGCACACTTTTTGCGTGACGAACGGTAAGAGCTTCAAAGTTGCTCCAGATGTACACGTTGCACTTCCCGGCAGGGGGATTGATGATTTGCTGTCTGAAGTGCGTCCATCACCCATGGCTACCAAGATGGTTATTAAAGTTCCGAATACAGCCGGAAATTCTGTACTCAGAAACGGCAAGCTGAACTTTCAACAGCAGGAATTTGATGTAGCCGGCCTTGCGTTTCCAGCCGTACGAGAGATAAATCGTGATAGTTTAATGTCGCTGATGCTCAATAGCTATGTGGCCCACACACAAGGTGCTGATTTACGGGGGCACAGAGCCTTTGACACATACGTAGAACTTCAGCGACAGCTCTGTGAGGACTTCATTCAACATGTGGGAGAACGTGGTGATGCGATGATTGCTCCAAACCGGGAATGGCCGGAGTTTATTGGCAGTTTCATGGGCTCCAAATTTGTCAATGATGTTAAGGAGTACATGCGGAGCTTCCGCAACGTGCATGACGCAATGCCCAGTTCGCATTATAAAGAGCGCTTACACAGCGTTATGACGTCAATATCTCACAACATAGTAGATGCGGGCATTACCGGCACTTCTTTGGAAGTATTGAAGGCACTCCATGCGCTTTCATCCCCAAATTATAGTGTTGATTGCACAAATGCGGCGATGGAGGAACGCGTCAAGGCGATTACCAAGAAATTCCTTACTGATGACAAATTTGGTATGGTCCTGACAATGGTTGCGATGGAGTCATGTCTGACTGCCCTTGCAGTGCATGTAGAAAGATCCAGAAGTTCAGGTGGTTCGACTAGGGAGGCGCTGCGTGCCACATTAGACAGCATTGTACCAGACATATGCCGCCGCGTTCCTGGGTTAACTGAAGGCATGGTTGGCTTGTTGCAAAGGGTTATGGGCATTAGCCATGAGGGTGGTGTTGTAGACCAAGGTGGGCGGCAATCCGCTATTGTGGAAAACGTTGAAAAATGGGTGAGTGGCGCACAAGACACCGCAGAGGAGGTGTCTTCTGGTCTTTCTCTCAATCAGTATCTTGGGTATGCAAATGCGGCATATATGCGCAATGCGATCGTTGCGTGCGCACAGGCACGAGCTGTACAACGCGGTGATGGCTCAAACAGGCAAAGCCACTATAGCGAAGTAATACAAGGATTTCTGGGTGGTGACCCAGATAGTGTTCCAAACGTTACTGAGTGCGAAGAGCGTATCGGCGAAGCTATAGCAGGGCTTAATGATGATGCACTCGCGGAACTTGTTGCGGACTCCGTTGCGCGTATGGTCCATAAAAATCTCGTTAACCCACCCGGTCTTGTATTTGGCAGCGAAGAGAATTTGATTCACGCTTTTGATGGGTACTTCAGACATGGCCAGTCTGTGAATGATGCGGTGCAATTTGCATGTGATTTGAGTACTCATAGCAGGCGGGTTGTTAGCAAATTTCTTGCGGCAGAGAGGGAAATTGTGCGTGAATTTCTGCCTAGCATCATGAGTAGCCACACTGACGTTTTATTCACTCCTGAGCCCACAGCTCCATGCGAAGTGCTGGTTTGTTCGCCTACGCAGAGCGCTCCAGATGTAGCGTCGCGTGCACACAATCATCGCGAAAGGATTGAAGAGGAACAAATGCCGTGCGGAGCCCAACCTTCGCGATAACTGGTTGTCCTCAATAACGCCTCATCTAACTATGTAATGGGCACAGAATTCGTGATGGATGACCCAATAAAGCCGCCTGTTAGGAATTTTGCCGAGTGGAGGTCTATGCAGCCACCCGGCATTCCTGAGCTTTTTGGGGTCGAAGAAATCATTTGTGAGGATGTATCCAGCACGCGCCTCGTGCTTGTTCTGCAGCCGATCAATATTACTGAAATCAGCAGCGCCGATATTGCGCTCAAAGATGAGATCTTTGGCGATGTTATAGTGCGTACCGATACATCCCGCAAGCCGAAGTTCTACTTCCCCGCGGAGGATATAGCTGATGATGCAGTATACTGCAACCTATCCGGAAACCTGTTTCAAGTTATTAGCTACAATGTTGTGCATAGTGGAAGGGATGCGCTGTCTCTCGTGCCTACGGGGCTGATGCACATGGTCTTCACGCTGTCAATCCCCCATTACATGAAAATGTCGGTTGTAGGTGTGCAACTTAGAGACATCCTAAGTGCGTTCCCAACAGAGTTTCGCTGTCCGGCTGAGGTGCGACTTACGTCTAACAACCTGCTCAAATTGATGTTTATACCTTTGAACGACGCGTACGGCGATGATAGCCCATTTAATCTTTATGTTAAATTGCAGTGGAGATTGCTAAACGATTACTTGCGAACGTTGTACGGCGCCGAAAACGCACAATTGGAAGCAGGAAATTATGAAGGGATATATGCATACGTGAGATTTGGGGTAGGATATAAACTTTTTAATGATTTTGCGGAGTGCGCGGATGAGATGAGGCTGATGCTGCAGCACCCTAGTTCATTGGTAAGGATCAATACGGTACTAAGATGCGTGACTTTGATGAGATATTACGGAGGCATGGTGCGCACCGTGGGGTGTCCAGGTGGGGCTGAGTCACGGGGTGGTACTGAACTCTCGGTTACTTCTGCGCTATATGCACTTTCCCACTCAAATGTAAAGTGCATGAAAGATCTGGCCAGGTTAAGCCAACAGAAGGAAGTAGTTACCAGATTGCTGTGCGACGCAGACCTAAGAACTGCAGTAGTTGCTGGTGCTCTTAAGGCAATTGAGACCATGCGTGCGTCGGATACTTATCGTGGCTGCGTGGATTACGACATTTTTACTGCGCAGTTTCTGCCATGTTTGGCGCTAAGAGTTACGGGGTTGCCAGAGAGCATATACGGGCTTGCCCGAGTGTATTTTGGCTGCGATCCTACGCCTAATGTTAATATTACCAAAGGTGTTATCACTCAACTATGCGCTATTCCGGGATTTTGCGAAGCAGCTACTATGCTGGAAGGTGATGGTATAGACGATTGCGCGATTTTATTAAACGATGTCACTCGCAGTGTTATGGCGTGTGATCCCGTAGCGGGTTATATGATAATGGCTGAAGCGCTTGTGCAGTCTAGAGCACATGGCTCAGATATCCGAACTCTGTGTGAAGCGCTGAAAAGGGAGGGATACGCACCGCAATGCTCTGATGCTATGTCTTCAGAAGATTTGCTAAATCATTTTAGACGCTCCATTGCACAGCTTGATAAATCTGGCCTTCAGGAGCTTGTTGCGGCTATGGTGGCAGACCAAACGAATAAATTACTTATGGCAGATGGGCAATGCTTTGGTGGGCTACCAACTGACTCTCGCATAGAAGCAGCACGCGATGATGCCGTGATGAATGTATGCGCGAAGGCAAGCGGCAATGGTCCGCTATCAGACTTTTTCCCCTCACTCATGCATGATACGCTGCGAGTCCACTACGTGGTTCCACAGTTAGAGTGCGGGCTGCGTTTGCCGGATAGCGGCCCTTCTCCAAGTACTTTGGTGTCTGACACAGCTACTGCTGAATGTGGCACTGCAATGGAAAGATAACCACCAACAGTAGATCAACTGCAGGTTTACTCTAGTGTACGCATTATCTCTGGCAATGCCTGGATCCGATGTGCATACGTCGTATGGATGTGGTTGCCTGATATATCTACAAATATTGGGTTTTTAAGGTAAATTTTTTAGAAATTTTCCTAAATTTCGGTATTTCGTGCTATAATACGGCCAACTTGTCGTGAATATCAGACTCTACATTGGCACGAGGTTCTTACCACACGTGACACTGGATGCTCAGATTGGATCGGGTAGTACGGCATTCACCCCATTGTAAGCCAATGAGCAGCGTGTTTAGCCGTAGAGGTTGTTTGGAGCAATATGTGCTGAAGGTACGGTCTCATATGTCCTTCTAACAAGGATAACAGGCCAGTGGGCCCACACGTGAACAAAATTGGAGTAGCAGCATGAAAAACTTAACCAAAACGATTGTATCGATATTTGCCGCAGCACTTTTACTGGTGTTATGTGTTGTTGCAGGTGCTGTGGCCGCGGTTGTAGTGCCAATGTATTTCCTATGTGCGCTGGCCTTTTATGCTTTTGAGCTGTGCGTAGCAGGTGCTAAAGATGCTGAGAACGCGGTGAGGGACAATTTAGGCATTGCTCATAACAAGGCGGTCGTGTTCGAAGTTGCGTCGGATATGCCAAGAGGCATTAAGCTACATGATATAGCCAGTGGGCAATGCAGTGAATATAGAGATATTGCGCTGCAGGACGTGCTACGGCATGCGAGCTATGATGAAAAGACAAGTAAGTATTTTTTCCCACTACACAGAGAGCCCGCACTCCTTGTGTCTGGTTCTGGTCAGTACTTTTTCGGCCATGGGGAGACTCTCTATCCGGTACGACCTCCAGCGAGTAGGCCAGCGTACATATTTCCACCCCACAGGCGTAGATCGTTCCTTAATTACACATGGATGAAAAGCGAATCTGACTGCGAACCCGTGGATAGCGAGCGTGCCGTTCGGGAGGTTGTTTTGAAGACAGATTTCGTGGTCACCGAACCGCGCAGTAACGATGTGAAACTACAATCTGATGTCGGGGGATCTGGTATTTCTAGAGTGAGGATTATCGCTCCCTCCGTGGTATTGAGCAGAACCATGCGCATGATTCCGACTCGGGTAGCGCTCCTGTCTCCATATGTAGTGCCATATCACTCTGAATCCGTATTCTTGAGGCGCTACACTGCATTGGCTAGGGCAGGCGTGTGTAAGTCCGGTAAGCTTTCCGAGGTTTTTGCATTTGATGTGTTCAAAAACATTGCGCAACTTACGCATATTCTTACACACAACAGGAGCGCGTTGTCCGAGCTGGATGCAGAGTTCCTGGACAATAGCATTAAGCTGGCTGTTTGCGCTTTAGAGGACGGGACTCTTAAATATGATGCAGCTGCATTTGCGCAATACACGAGGAACATGTTACTCCTATTAGGCCTTTCACAGAGCAACAATGCAATGTTCAAGCCTCTAACAAAGCAAGGCAAGCTTTGGATAACATCAGAGTTTATATACTCACGGGAATTTCAAGATGCCATGATCTCCGCGGCTGTGGCTAGTATGAGGGATTCCGTAGATCAAGGCATCGTCTCTAGAGAGGATATCATGGAAAACATGCCATACCTGTGCAAACAAATTTCTGGTCTGTGTGAGGCTGTCTACACTGTGGTGAGAGCTGCAAATTACAATAATGGCACGTGCGAGGAATATTCTTTGAGCGATCTCACGCTTTTTAATATAATAAGCGTGCTCAATTCCGGGTGCAGTCCTCACAATCTTCAACTTTCCAGCATAGATGAGAGTAGCGTGTTTCATAGCATGAGCGATGTAGAAGTACTACGTTTCGATAAGCTTAAAGAAGATGCTTTGCGAGCATCTCATCAATCGCATGGTGACGATGTGCACAGTATGTACGACATGGGACGCCGTGTATTACGGGATAGGTATTGTTCTGACATAATCGCGTATCTAGCGGCCCATAGCATAAAACGGACGAGTGTGCGTGCTGGGACTATGAGCACTCTGTGTGAGAATGAGGTACTGGACAACGCGATTGCAGACTATCTGCAAACCGACTCAGTACTGCGGAATCACGCATTTGCACGTAATGCCAAATTGGAGCTCGCTGACAAGCAGGAGTGCGAGATATCTTGTGATGTTCAAGCAGAGGTGTGTGTGTTTCCAGAACTTGAATATGCTACACCTAGGTCAGATACATCACTTGATGCCCCTAAAGTTGCTGAAGTAAGGGCAGAACGTAGGGCTGCGGGGTTGTCGCCTGGGGCAGCAAGTGCATGACATTTTAGTCACCTAGAGGTACAGGTGTTGGCAGACCTAAGTGCCAACAGAGTGATTTCCGGAATTTGAAGCTGCGGTTGTACGCAGCTTCAGCGGGTGTAGTTCCCTACTATTGCGCACGAGTGGTTTTTACAATTACTAGGTGCCGTACAAGACTGCTGAAATATTGTTCATATCGCGTGATAAGTGCCACGTGGTGTGGCTTTTCTTCCGTCTACACGGGTACGAAGTGTTGTCCAAAGACCAAGACCCCCCGCTATCAGACTTTTTCCCCACTAGTGCATGATACGCTGCGGGTCCACTACGTAGTTACACAGTTGGGGTGCGGACTGCGTTTGCCAGATAGCGGCCCTTCTCCAAGTACTTTGGTGTGTGACGCAGACGCCGCTTAGTATGGCACTGCGATGGGAAGATAACCACCGACAGAGTAGATCAACTGCAGTTTTGCTCGAGTGTACGCATTATCTCTGGCAATGCCTGGGTCTGATGTACATACGTCGTACTGATATGGTTGCCTGATATATCTACAAATGTTGGGTTTTTAAGGTAAATTTTTTTAGAAAATTCCTAATACGGGTATTTTTTATGATATACTGTGATCAACTTGTCACGGGTATCAGACCAGGTGTTGCTACAAAATTTTTCCACACATGGTGCTTGATACTCAAATTGGGCCGGGGTGCGCTGTTCCGTGCTACGAGCCGTGTGAGCACATTCACCTGACTGAAAGACCCACAAACGTAGGGTGCTGGAGATGGTCTTGTTGGCTGCTGCACACCTGAATCATAGGCTAATAGGTTGCGCATAAACAAAATTGGAGTAACATAAATGAAAAACTTAACGCAAGCGATTTTATCGATATTTACTGTAGCGCTTTTACTAGCAGTATGCGCTGTCGCAGGTGCTGTAGCCGTGGTTTTAGCACCCATTTGTTTCCTGTGTGCGCTGGCTATCTATGGTTTCAATCTATCCGCAGACCGCGTTAGACGCGCTATGTACAACACAGAGAATGCTTTGGGTCTTCCTCATAACAAAAAGGTTATGTTTGGCGTCGAGCAGGATGGCGCTGACGGCATTAAGTTATGTGATATAGCCAATGGGCAATGCAGTGAATACAAAGGCACTGCGCTGCGGGACGTGCTACAGCATGCGACCTACGATGCAGAGAAGGAAGAGTATTTTTTCCCATCGGAAGATCCCGCACTACTTGTATCTGGTTCTGGTCAGCACTTTTTCGGCTATGGGCGCGCTGTTTACCCGGTACAACCTCCAGCGAGTAGGCCTGCGTACTTATTTCCACCCCAGAGAACGTGTCTGCGCTTTGATAGTGCAGTGATGCAACACATGGGTTACCGTGCGGATCCCGGGAGCATTCGAGAGCTTGTGTTAGGCACAAATTTTGTGGTTACCGGACCGCGCAGTAACGATGTTAAGCTGCAGTCTAATGTCGGGGGATCTGGTATTTCTAGAGTGAGGATCATCGCCCCTGTAGTGTTAAGCAAAACCAGAGATATGAATCCGACTCGTGTGGCGCTTCTATCTCCGTATGTGGTGCAACGCAATCAAAAGTCTGTATTTTTGAGGCGCTACACTGCACTAGCTAGGGCCGGCGTGCATAAGTCCGGTAAGCTTTCTGAGGTTTTCTCGTGGGATATGCACGCAAACACGCAACAGTTTGCGCATATTCTCAAACATAACAGGGGCGCGTTGTCCGAGTCGGATGCGGAATTCTTGTACAATAGCACAGAACCAGTTTTGAGGGACCAGGCCCCTGAATGTGACGCAGCCGCACTTAAGCGACACGCTGGGGACATGTCACTCCTATTAGGTCTGTCACAGAGCAACGGGGCAATGTTCAAACCCCTGACAAAGCAAGGCACACTTTGGCTAACATCAGAGTTTATACACTCGCGGCAATTTCAAGATGCTGTAATCTCGGCTTCTATGGCTAGCATGAAGGATGCCGTAGATCAAGGTACTGTCTCTAGAGAGGCTATCATGGAGAGCATGCCATATCTGTGTAAGCAAATTCCTGGCCTGTGTGAGGCTGTCTACGCTATAGTGAGGGCCGCACACTACAACAATGCTGTGTGCGAGGAGAACCAATTAGGTGATATAGCGCTTCATGACGTTGCGCGTGCACTCAGCAAACATGGTGTTCAACTACCTGGCGTAGATGCGGAAAGTGCGCCTGAGGGCATGAGCGATGCAGAAGTATTACGTCTTGATGAACTTAGAGGAGATGCTTTGCGAGCGTCTAGTACCCCGCTTAGTAATGTGCGCAGCATGCACAGCATGGGACGCCGTGTATTACGAGATAGTTATTGCTCTGACATAATCGCGTGTTTGGTGGCCCGCAGGGTATCGTCCCTGTGGGATTCTTGTGGAAGGCCAGCGAGTGACCTGTGTAAAGTATCAGATGAGTTTGTCATAAATTATATGACAACCCACTCGGTGCTGCGAAATCACGCATGTGCGCATGGAGCCGAATTGGAGCTTGCTGATAGGCAAGAATGTGACATATCTTGTGATGTTTATGACATAAGTATGTATGAATTTCGTAAGCCTGTACGACGTACACCTGCGTCAGATACATCACTTGATGCCCCTCAGGTTACTGAAGTAGGGACAGAACGGAGGGATGCAGGGCTGTCACCTGGGGCAGCTAGTGCATGATCACTTCAGTCATATATGGGCGCACGGGTGTGGTGTTAGGGCAAGTGCCAGATACTCAAAACATAGGTTGCCGCACGCACCTAGCTGTGGACCAGTTAGTGGCACTTTTTTGCTGCAAAAGTTTGCCTTGAAGGAAATGAAATAGTACTGGAAATACCGTCTCTGCACACTTCCAGTAGGAATGGTGGGGCGGTATGCCCACATACGAAGCAAAATTGGAGCGACATACATGAAAAACCTAGCCATTGCTGTTCTTATAATATTAGCCTCTGTTTTTGTGCTCACGGCATGCTGCATTGCAGGCGTCTTGTCCGCAATTACAATGCCTATTTATTACCTCTATACAGCTATTCGTGCGTTCGTCATACCGGCAACTCAGCGCGCTATTGCCGCAGCTAGGGTGAGTTTGAGCACTTTCTGTCGTAAATCAGTAGTGTTTGAAATTGACAAAGATAGCCCTGATGGCATAAAGCTGCGCGATATAGCTGGTGGTGCGTGCAGTGAGTACAAAGGTAGTGATCTGCGGGGTGTACTCCAACATGCAGTCCGTGATCAGGAGACAGGAGAGTATCTTTTTCCGGAAGATGGTGCGCCCGCGTGCTTTGCATCGCGCTCGGGGAGCCTTTTTTATGGCCATAACGATACCCTTTACCCTGTGCGATACCTAAGCCAGCAATCTGGATGTACTATCTCTCACAAAGTACTGCCAGTTTTTCAAAGAAAAACTAATCGCGCGATTGTTATGGGCACGGATTTGGTGACATCTGGGCCACATGCTAATGACGTAATTTTTGAGCGCGGTGAGCCGAGTGGTGGTGTTTTTAAGCTAAGGTTGCTTCTTCCTTCCGTGGCATCCCGCAGCACCAGGCGCATGAATCCAACCCGTATAGCTCTGCTCTCTCCATACGTTGTATCACACGACCATAAATCTGCATTCATGAGGTGCTATCTTGCGCTGATTGTGTCTGGCACCTATAGATACAGCACAATCATTCCCCCGATGGTGTGTGACATACATGAAAATGCGCGGGAGTTTAGGCATGTTATTACACACAAGAGACATGCCGCGTCTGAAGGGGATATGGAGCTTCTTGCTCGTATTGTAGAGCGTGCTCAGCGCACGTATCACGATACACAATTCCGCTGCAGCAGAGCTGAGCGCGCAGCATTTGCAGGGTATATATCACTGTTGTTAGGTTTGTTGCAAAGTGAGGAGGTAATGTTCAAGCCCATCACAAAGCAAAGCAAACTGTGGCTAGTATCGGAGTTTATATGCTCGGCCAAATTTCAATGTGCCCTAGTTGTATCTGCTGTGGCCAGTGTGAGACGCAGCCTAGATCGAGGTATCACTTCTAAGGCTGGTATCATGGCAAGGATGCCTTATCTGTGTAGGCAAATTCCCGGTTTGTGCGAGGGCGTCTATGCATTGGCAAGGGTTGTGATTGATGGCGTGTATGAGCAAGGCTCCTTAAGCAACTTGACGCTGCATTTGATAAGCCAAGCGGGTGACACACCAGGTGCACTACCTATCGTAAGTGAGGACCTTGCGTTCGAGGGTATGAATGAGGACGAAATTCAGCACTTTAAAGCGCTTGTCCTATGGTCCAAGATTGCGCTATGGCTTAATTGCCAAGATGACGTTTTCAGTATTATTCGTGCTGAAATACGCCGTGCAGGGCGCCGTATATTGCAAGACAGCCATTGCTCTGACATCATTGCGTTTCTGGCGGTTCTCAAGATACAAAGGTTCCGTATGGAAAGCACGCTGCAGTTAGACACCGTCTCTGTCGACACGACAGCAGGCGTGATGATTGCAGACTACATATTCGAAGAATCACCAGGGCGTGATAGCGTATTTGCGCGCGGTACTGTGCTAGAGCTTGCCAACAAACAGAGGTGTGAGGTGTTTTATGGCACTGAAACACAGATATGTGAGAGGGGTACGCGTCGTGAACGCGTCGGGCCTGCATCAGAAACGTTGCTATGTGACCCAGTAGTTGCTGCAGCGGTGGCAGAATCCAGAACTGCTGGCCCGCTTAGCATGGCAGCGTCCTAGTGTAGTTATCGAGGCTGGACAAGGTGTTAGTACGCGCTTTCGCGTGGGCGTAGACCAGCATATTGCCAATGGTGGGCCCGTATAGCAGGCAGATATGTTGTGGCGCAGCTACACCTCAGACGAGACTGGCAGCGTGTGCAAATTTGTTGGTGTGGGTAAGGATTCGAAACCAGAACAGCGCCTTGGCACTTTAGCAGCAATAGGAGGCAATTTTATTGTTTGCTATATGCAACTTTTGGTATAGTATGACTTTTTTAAGATATCGAAACTGAATACACGCATTGTACAGATTGAGTTTATGGTTTTATGTAGATAGATATGACAGGGGATTTTGGCAAAAGTACGTCGCAGACCGTTGCTAACGGTATGGTAGAGTCGGCAACAAAGAGAGTAAGTTTTCACAGCTCTACTGCTGGTCGCCCTTCCGGGGTTTACAAGAGAAGGTACGATATTATTTCCGGAGACAGCAGCGGTGGTAATGGTGCAACGCGCTCAAAAGTCGCGCTAGCCCTGCATATGCTGATTATCGTAGTGGCCACCATACAGCTAGTTGCCGCAGTATGGATAACTTACGATCTAGCGGTAAAAGGCCGTTTGTCAATTGTGGGTGTGGCTCTTATGGCCGCGTGCGGCGTAGTATGGGGATTGCTCATGTGCTGTGTTTGCTGCAATGGGGGGTCGATGGCTTTGTCTCTGCAGCAAGGTATTCGCGTCACAGAGGTGTCCAGCAGCACGCATATTCCAAAGGATGTCCCCGTCGCGCCTTTGCCCGCCACAGCCGCAATTACGAAACACGTTGTTGAAAGCCCTGTTGACCGCGCATCTAGAGTGCAGGACACCCTGCGTGAGCTCGGAGTGCAGGAAGTCCATGACGTTCAGGTTGATGGTCACGTAGTTTTGACCGCAAGCTATCTTGGGAAATCTGAAGATTATCTAACAACTCCGGTTACACCTAAAACTGGTGCCCACCATGTGACATTTCGCTTAGGTCGCCAGCGGGAAATCTTGTGCACTATAGGACGTGAAGTATTCAAAGTGCACTCGTGGGCTGGCGGGCGCACGAATCCCATTATACCTGGGCGTCTCCAAATTATTGTGCGTCCGATGTTTCCTCAAAACATGGATGCAGTAAGTTACAGAATGTATTTTAAGCGCAACGGGACAGAACGGGTCGAACCGATGCATTTACTGAAGGTGAGGGTTACAGCAGAAAGTCTACTGTCGATTATGTTTGAATCCGGTGTCTATGCTGACTGCGTAGGGAGCTCAGAAGCATTGAGACACTATGTAGATTTTTACTCGCGCCTGTTGCTGCGCTGCTCTCCCGGAGCCTCCAAGGATAGTATTGAGCTTGGATACGAATACAAGTCGGTACGCGGGAGTAGGGAGAGTGTCTTGAGGCTTGCTGGGAAGAACTTGCCGCAAGTAGCCGGTAACAACGCCGGGGCTGCGCGATTCCTGCATGATGTTGTCACTTATAGATGTGCGTTTGAGCGGCTGTTAAACTTCGGGTCCATCACAAGGCTAGAAAAGGCATTTATAGATTCCATCCTAAACTCCACTGCTAAATACAGTGTGGAGGCCATATGCAGAGATGGGGCAGGTACCTCTCGCGAATTTGTATCCGCGCTATATGCGCTAACGTGCACGCGCGAGCGCTTCTTCCAAAATTTGGATGATATGCACCTAACACAGGCGATAATCTCGAAGTTTCTTACTGACAAAGACTTTAGGACGATAATGGTGGCGAGAACCCTTAATGCGGTGCACAACGCAATCCACAGAATCAGAAAAAAAGGAGCGCAAATAACGCTTGATTCGATAATTAGCTATGGGCACATAGAGGAATCCCTATCATACCTGTGTAGGTGGATGCCGGGGCTGTTTGAAAGCGTCAGCGCAGTCTTGCTCATAAGCTCACACGGCCTTGTACATATGCAAGATCTTGATGCATCAATCGTCAAGTGGCTGGCTGTAATTCCTGGGTTTGAGGTAATAGGTGTGGGTGGCGATGTGGCGGAAGTATCAGCCGCGTCTGCGAAACGGAAAAACAAGACCGCTGCAGGTTCGGGAGTAGACGCACGCTTTTTAGCAGCAATAAAAATTGCAGTTAGGGAGGCAGCCTTTAATGAGTCAGTTGCAAAAGCTGTTCACGCAGCATTGAAGAGCGCTAAAAGTAATGGTATCACAGGGGACCTTAAGACACTGCAAATCTCGCTTGCTAAGCTTAATCAAGAAGGTCTGAGAGCAATAGTAGCTTTTGCAGTCGCTTGTGAGATTGCTGATTTAATTCCTAATGGGCATAAATGCTCTCCTGAAGTATTGCGCGAGATTCTTGGCCCGGAACTGAGTTCTCAGTCTATGCTGAGGGTACTGGAAAGTGCAATGCACGGACACTGCGAATTTTTTACATCGCTAATATCCGAGGTTGCATACGTGCACTACCCGTCTTTAGATAGGGGATTGGTCGGTGTGCGATTTTCCACAACCAGGGAGACTTCTTTTATCGATGTGACAACAGAAACGAGTGTTCAAACTCCTAATGGGCAAGCACTTCAGAACTTGTGACTATACCCGTGGCTGGTAAAATGCACGATGTTTTTGCCGTCATACACCTCAACGCCAGGTTGCCTAACTATTACACCTATTGTGGTGACTTTAACCCCAAGATCTGCCGCTATGTGCATTATCTTTGTGTGGTTACTCTCTGCAGAGGTAAAAGCAAGTTCATAGTCATCCCCTCCGCTGCAAATGCGCTCTATAAGTTCTGGATTGCGCCTTAGTACGTCTTGTGCCGCATCGGACATTGGAATCTGGTTTAAGTGTATGCTCGCACCCACGTTTGATAACCTACATATGTGCCCTATATCTTGAACTAGCCCGTCTGAAATGTCTATGCACGCTGACGCGATGCCACATATTTTGCTGCCCAGCGTAATTCTGGGTTCTGGTAAATCATACCTACGCTTTAAAGCGAAGTACTCTCCCCCTATAAGGTCCTGATACGCCATTAATCCCAAAGTAGCATCTCCTATGTTGCCGCTTACATACAGAAAATCTCCAACTTTTGCCTGCGACCTCGTCATACTTTGCATACCGGGAACCCCCATGGCTGTAATGCTTATAGTAATGGTACCCGTGTTGTTAGACGTCGTATCGCCGCCGATTAAGTTAACATTATAGTTTTTATTATCTTCCCTCAGGCCATTGCTGAATTGCTCCCACCATTCCTCGGTTACTCCCTGTGGTAATGACATACCAAGCATGTACCCGTAGGGCTGGGCCCCCATCGCTGCAAGATCGGAGAGATTCACCCTCAACGCCTTTTTTGCTAATAGAGTTGGATTGCTATGGCGGAGGAAGTGAGTTCCCTCCACTAGAATATCTTGTGTAACGATAAAAGACCCGTTGGGGGAGGAAATTTTTCCTGCATCGTCATTCTCAGTGCTAAATCCGCTGCGCATCAGGGGGCGTATGTATTTCTCTATGCACGCAAACTCATCGATATTAGAAGTTTTCGCGGCAATTGAAGAAGTAAGATTTTGCGCATCAGTAGATAGACGCTGCATCTTGCACAGAGCTCCGGGTTTTCTCATCTCCGCCATCAACTACTGGTATAATATTAGCGCCACGGGTACCGCTTGTGCTTTTGCCCCCGTGGCAAGAAGCCCAAAAACTTGCTGTAGTACTATTTAAATTGTTATAACTTCCGTACTGAGTCAAGCAACAAGGTTGTTTTCTTGGGCAATACGCTAAATAATATATCGGGGTTTGTTTTGGTCAACCGTGGTGTCTTTGTGTGTGCATGGGCTTTGCGCTACAATCCTCAAAGGGGTAGGTGCGTTTTTTAAGTGTGCGGGTCTCGCAATTGCGGATTTCCGTAGACATGATGGGCTAGTGTATTCCGGGTATTTGTCATTCATTTTTCTTCTATCCACATTCCCCTTTTTGGTATTCTTCACTGCGATGACCTCCACTGCACTAAACGTGCTGGACAAGCACGAAGATTTCCTGCAGGGGCTGGTAACTTCGCTGCTTAGCGAACTGCCGCATGAGACCATTGCTGCGCTTTTGCCTAGAATAAACGAGATATTATCTGGGCCTCCGCAGAGTTTGTTGACTGTGGCTGTAGTGGGCATTGTTTGGACTGCCTCTTCAGCCATAGAGGGCATGCGTACAGTGTTGAACAAGGCATTTAGGGTTTCAGCCCCACCACCGTACATTCTTGGTAGGATGCTGAGCATCTTGCAATTTTTGGCAATAGTGCTGGTGATGATGTGCAGCGTGCTATTTACGGTTTTGGTGCCCATAATTCTCGATATACTTGATCCGAAGTGGGGTTACTTAGGCTATATAAAATACATTGTAAGCGAAGTAATATTATGCCTGTCCGTTGCATTTATGTATTACATGGTGCCAAATACCAGGCAACGCATGGGGGTTGTGTTGCCTGGGGCGGTTGTGGTCACAGTGCTGTGGAGCTTGTCTTCGTTTACTTTTTCTTGGTACCTGTCAAACTTTCGGGTGCTGCACACAATGTACGGCAATCTTTCCGGCATTGTTGCGTCCATGCTCTTTTTCTACATTATCAGCATATTCTTCATATATGGGGCGGAGTTGAGTTACCGGCTATCTAAGCAATTTTGATGTACTGCAGGGAAGGGGCCCACCATGCGGGCGGCATACCGTTGAGGTTGTGGAGCGGAGCTCGGGATCTCTGCGCGCATAATTTGCTAAAATGCCTTTTCAGATGTTACGTAGATCGTTAGAATACCGGATCTACGACGGTGTCTGGTTGCAGAGTCTGGAGTAGGGGGCTTTCGGCTGCGTGGTGGGTTGCATGTACAATTTTGAAAATCTGTGGTTGCCATATAGCGGCGTGCTATCACCGATCGATGCCGTGAAGGTCGTGTCCGGCAGTGGGTGCTACCTTGAATTAGAAAATGGTAGAAAGCTTCTGGACGGCATATCCAGCTGGTGGAGCGTCTGCCATGGGTATTCCCATCCCCACATAGTTGCAAAAATGCGCGAACAGGTAGAGAGGCTTTCCCACGTGATGCTTTGTTCTGGCCTGGTCCACGAAGGGGCGTGCGAACTGGCTTCAAGGCTTGTGGGGCTGGCGCCACCTGGGCTGCAGAAGGTTTTCTTTTCTGACTCTGGGTCTATGGCTGTGGAAGTTGCGATGAAAATTGCAGTGCAGTATTGGCACATTGTTGGTAGGCCACAAAAAACCGGCTTTGTTGCGTTCAAAAATGCATACCACGGCGACAGCATGGGGTGCATGTCGGTTTCGGACCCCATGGCTATACATGGCACGCAGTTTTCTGGCTATTACCCAACGCAACACCTGTTTGATTTACCGGTAGACGAGCGAGATTTCGAGTTGCTGGGGCGTGAGATAGAGCAAATTGCCCACAGGACTGCCGCAATCGTAGTGGAGCCGATTCTCCAAGCTGCTGGGGGGATGCGTATTTATTCTCCTGATGTGCTCGCGTCGCTGCTTAAACTCGCAAGGGAAGCCAATATTCTCTTTATTGTTGATGAGGTTGCAACTGGCTTTGGTAGAATTGGTACCATGTTTGCGTGTGAGCAGGCAAAAGTTTCCCCTGATATCATGGTGCTGGGCAAGGCCATGACTGGTGGCATGTGCCCGCTGTCGGCGACATTAGTGTCTTCAGAGGTCTGTGGGCCATTTGAGTCGTGTGGTGAAAGGCTGATGCACGGCAACACTTTTGCAGCAAATCCCTTGGCGTGCGCTGCCGCGAACGCTTCGCTTGACCTATTTGAGGACGGGTCATTGATGAGCAGGGTGCAGGTTATTGAAGAGCGCATGGGCCGCGGGTTAGAGCCGCTTCGAGGCTTGAAATACGTTCACAATATTAGGGTAAAAGGGGCTGTTGCCGCCATGGAGATAGCTGCGGACAATTTTGATCATCTGCAGGAAAACTTCTTACGTAAGCTTGTAGATTGTGAAATCTGGATAAGGCCAATTGGAAATACAGTGTACCTAATGCCCCCCTTGATAATTTCTGACGCAGAGCTGGAGCACCTGCTCACTGCGGTGTGTACTTTGGTGCACTCTTGTAGAGAGCGTCTGGAGCTGGTTGTCTAGTACACAGCGTGTCACACGCGGGTGGGCTGTGCCATTAAGAGGCGGTGTGAAATAAGACGTAAATTCCATGCCTTGGTGCATCAAGGTGCACTGGTGCGCGTGGCCCGCACACGCGGGGGAGGGGGAGTGACACATGCACGGTTGTACATGCGCCTTGCACCGTATCTCCGTTAGCTCGAATTGCCGTTTTTATAAGCGCCGTGTCCATGCCAATGCTTACGGATAATTACTGTTGATATTTTGTGGGAAATGGAGAATAATCCTCCGATTCCCGGTTGGAGAGGTGGCCGAGAGGCTGAAGGCGGCGGTTTGCTAAACCGTTATACAAGTAACATTGTATCGAGGGTTCGAATCCCTCTCTCTCCGCCAGAGGTGTTGCTTAGTTTTGGCTTCCTGCGCTAAGCGGCAGGGGCGGGTGGATGTCTGCTTGTAGATTGCCGGTTGGGGGATATGTACCTTCTCACGAAGAGGCGTGGATGCAGAAATATAAGATCTGCGGTCGAGAGTTTTGTTCTACAAAAGTGCGAAGCGTGGCGGCTGAGCAGAACGGAAATCCGAATCATGCTCAACTGGAGAGATATAGTTGGGGCGCGAATCGCAGAGCTCGCACGGCCCGACAAGGTGGTTTTTTCTAAGGATAACTCCGGGATATTGTACTTGAGTGTTACTCACGGGGGGCACGCGATGTTCATTCAATACGCAATACCCGGCATTATTGAGAAAATTTCCGTGTATTTTGGGTTTAAAGCTATATCATCAATCAAAATTCGGCAATAGGTTGGTACTTGCTGGTGGGTAGTAGCTCGATGTGGGCGTGCTGGTGGCGTAATTTGTAAAATGGCGCCTTGGTGTGCCGCGCAACTGCGCACCGTCTCTTCGGCTGTGGTTATCGTGTGGGTGCAAGCCGGCGGTTTTCGTATTCCACAGGTGCCTGCCGTGATTACCTCGTAGAGAACTGATATTGCCGTGACTGCAGGAAGTTTGATACTGCACAAAGTTGCTCCACAGAGAGGTTTTCCGCCCTCACGGATGGCGGTATCTTACACTCTGCAAGCAATGCATCGAATTCTTGGTGCGGCAGTCCCAGCGCGTTGCGCACAGTCTTTCTCTTGCAGCCAAATGCTTTTTTTAGCATCTTGAGCATGTATGAGTAGTCTACCGGAAATCTTAAATTGCCTAGGGGTGTGATGTTGACTACAGATGAGCAGACCTTTGGGGGAGGGGAGAATACGTGCGGTTGCAGGTCTTTTACTTTCTCTACGTCACACAACAGTTGCACTAGCACGGATAGTATTGAGTAACTCTTAGTGCCGGGTTTGGCCACCAATCTCTCCGCCACTTCCTTTTGAAACATTAGGGTTAGCCTCTCAAAATTGTGTATGTATTTTAACATCCTGAGGAGTAGAATCACAGATATGTTATACGGCAAGTTGGCTATCATCTTGCTTGGCGCTGCAATTAACTCCTCCAAGTTTATGTCCAAAACGTCATGTTCTATGTACCTATAGTGCGGATGCTGCTTCATCAGGCTTTCGTGCGTGGGCGACAGCCTGCAGTCTTTTTCAATTGCCAGTAGGCTTGCGACTTTGCTCCTTAAAATTATCTCAGTCATGGTCCCAAATCCGGGGCCAACCTCTATTATGTTATATCCTTCTATGCTTCCCGCGTAGGAGACTATCTCTTCCGCTATAGCAGGATCTAAAATGAAGTTTTGTCCGAGCGATTTGTACGCTTTATGCTTAAGGATGTACATTGTACGATTGCCTAACAATTGCCGACGGCGTAGCCGCAAATTAACCTTTTGACTTTTATCCTAACATGTATATCATTCTACCACCAGCTGTCGCGGCTTGGTTTCTTGCGTTGTTGGCCGGCTTAGCTTTAACTGGTAGAGCACCTGACTTGTAATCAGGGGGTTGTCGGTTCGAGTCCGGCAGCCGGCTCTCTTGTACCTCTTGTGGAGCTTATGTCCTTTCTTGTTGTAGCTAACTGGAAGATGAATGGGAGCGTCGCCTTGGTGCGGGATTTTCTCTCCGCGATTGATGCCAGCTTTGCACCAGACCTGCTCAGCAAGCACTCTCTTGAGTTGGTTATATGCCCTCCGTTTACTGTGATGTCGGCATTCAATTCTGGATGTCCGTCGGTAAAGCTTGGCGCACAGAACTGCTTTTCTGGGGCTAGTAAGGGTGCTACGGGTGAGATAAGCGCTAAAATGTTAAGGGAATGTGGCTGTGACTACGTCATTCTTGGGCATTCTGATAGGCGAAGTGCATTTGGTGAAGGAAATTCAGACATTAGGTTAAAGGCTGAATCCGCCATAGGGGAGGGGATTACACCTATAATCTGTGTGGGTGAAACACTTCAGGAGAGGCACAGTGGTATGTCTGGCGATGTGCTGGTGGAACAATGCGACGAGTGCTGCCCAAAATATGGAGAGTTTATTATTGCGTATGAGCCGGTTTGGGCCATAGGCGGTTCAACCATTCCCGATTTAGGGATAATAAAAGAATCTTTCGATATAATCGCGTCTCATAGTTCTGTACGTACCGTGCTTTACGGTGGCTCCGTGAACCAAGATAATATACGTGCTCTAAAGTCGCAAGTTGGCAGCCTATCTGGGGTGTTGGTTGGAAGCGCAGGAACGAGAGTCGAGGCGTTTTGCGGAATTATAAGCAGTGTGTTGGAATTGTAGGTTTTTATGCTCCGAGTGATAATTGCCGGGTTTATTACGGTCTGTAGTTGCTCATTTTTGCTGTTTGGCAGGCCGGCGTTTTCTGAGTCTCAGAGGGACTTTGTGCTGATTGGGTCAGGGTCTATGACCAACGTATATTATTCCATAGGCGGTGGGGTGTGTAAGTTTGTTGTGCTTGGTCATGGCAAGGCTAACAAGCCTGGGCAGCTGATCTGCTCTACTTCTACAACTGCCGGCAGTGTTTACAACTTGAACTCAATGCGTAGAGGCACCATGGACATTGGTGTAGCCCAGTCTGATATAGGATACCATGCATACACGGGTGACGATATATATTCAGGCATTCCTCCTATGGATAGCCTGAGGTTGCTCGCCTCTATGCATAAGGAGTATTTTACTATAGTCGTCAGGAAGGATTCCAATATTAAGTCCATAGATGACATAAAAGGCAAGAGAATAAATGTGGGTGCTCCGGGTACTGGGGTTAGGACTGCGGTTATCAGTCTACTGAAAACCAAAGGGTGGACGATAAAAGATTTTTTAGTGGCTTCTGACCTCAAGGCTTCAGAGCAGGTTCAGGCACTGTGCGATGGGAAAATAGACGTCATCACAGATTTTGTAGGGCATCCAAATGCCGGCATGCAAGAGGCCTCTGCTACCTGTGACGCTGTGGCGCTTTCCTTGGATGATGCCCTGATAGCAGAGCTTGTTGAGAAATATCCGTACTACGCCGCTGGTGTGATACCCGGAAACACATATAAAAGTAATCCGCAAGACGTTAAGACGATATCAGTGCGGGCTTCTATATATGCTACAACTGCGCTATCAGATGAGATAGCATATGCGGTAGTGAAGTCAGTCGCATCTAATATCGATAGATTTCGTGAGCTTAGCGGTGCTCTGCGGAAACTCACACTTAAGGATCTGGTGACTAGCGGTAGCGCGGTCCCGCTACACAACGGTGCAGCGCGCTTCTACGAGGAAATCGGAATGTTGCATTAGTGCCAGTAATGGTCAGTGGGTGCACGGTTCTGGGGATAGAAACCAGTTGTGATGAAACTGCAGTTGCAGTCCTAAATGGGCATAGGAAGGTATTATCTCATGAGGTACTATCACAGAGGGAGCACTCCCTTTTTGGAGGTGTGGTGCCGGAGATAGCCGCTAGGGCCCATTGTGACTTTTTACACATCTTGGTTTCCAGGGCTATGGACAGTGCAGGGCTGGGGTTTAGTGACCTGAGCGCGATTGCAGTGACATCAGGTCCTGGATTAGTAGGGTCACTGATAGTCGGGGTCATGCTGGCTAAGGCAATTTCCTACGTGGCGGGCAAGCCCATTATTGCTGTAAATCACCTTGAAGCCCATGCGCTGGTGGCACGTATGGTGCGTGATGACCTTGAATTCCCATTTCTGGTGCTAATCATATCTGGGGGGCACTGCCAATTCTTGATCGCACATGATGTCGGTAAATATACCAAGCTTGGGGAGTCTATTGATGACTCACTTGGGGAGACCTTTGATAAAGTGGCAAGGATGCTTGGTCTGGGATATCCAGGTGGGCCTGAGGTAGAAAGTTGTGCTCTCAAGGGGGATGCGCACAGATTTCCATTTCCCAGGGCTCTGAAAGGCAGACCCGGGTGTGATTTTTCGTTTTCAGGTCTTAAGACTGCAGTGCGCTATACTATTGCTAAGGAAGGTAGTCGTTTGGATGATCAGGCTTTATGCGATGTCTGTGCATCGTTCCAGCAGTGTGTTAGTGAGATTCTAGTTAGTAGGGTTGCTAATGCCTTGGCAGCATCCAAGGCTCTCGATAATAGCATTAGTAAAATAGTTATAAGCGGGGGCGTGGCAGCAAATAATTTTCTGCGTAGTAGCATACATAAGTGTGCTAATGAACTGGGATTTGATGCAATATTCCCTCCTAAAGAACTGTGTACAGACAATGGTATTATGGTCGGATGGGCTGGGATTGAAAATCTTCGTAAAGGTAACCTCTCATCCCTAGAGCTTGTTCCCAGAGCTCGCTGGCCCCTCTGTCCGTAGTTCCTTGCAGCGCTTGAGACTCTTATTAGTCACGACCACGGTCTTGGCAATCATATCGTGCCATGCTCTCTTGCGTGCGTCAAAATTTGACCACACAATCCCTAGCCCTAATGGTATGCCAGACAGTGCAGTGCTGAAAAACCTCTTCGTCGCTTGACCAAAACTCATGGTCTCTAATGTATTTTCATCTATTACTCTAAGTCCTACCAGTAACTTGCCAGTAGTGCCCGCAAAATTTATCCACATGTATACGTTATATATAAATACAAGCACTAATTGTATGACCTGCAACGCAACTGCCTTATATATGTACTTATTTCTCAGAATTCTCTCATCTTTGGTCAAGGAACCACCCATTTTGTGCTTTTCTATTGCTCTGAAGGCAGCCTCACTTTTTGGAAGGGCGAGAAAAAACACCGCGTGCACCAACTGTAGCATGAAAACCACGATGACCAGATCTATCATGGTACCTATGCACCGCCTTGCACCTGAAACATAGCATAACTCGCCGTCTTTAGGTGCTGTAGCCCGCCCGAAAGGAAAGAGTAGCTTGTCTGAAATCCATGAAAACACCTTCTGTAAACGCTGCATTGCAAACTCCCTGGACAAGTCTGTTTGTCTATTATAGAACTGTGAATACTTTATTTCATCGGGAATTTTTGTGGTCTTCCAGTTGAGCATAGAGGGACTATCGGTTTATATGCAAATAGGGGTCCATGGCTGGGAAAAGGCGGTGAAGCAGAAGGTTTTGGTTGATGTGAACCTATCGTACCTGGCAAAACCCGGTGCAATAATATGTTATTCATCGTTGAAAAAGCTAGTAATAGCAGCGGCCTCGGAGGCACATGGGCATGAGCTTCTGGAAGATGTAGCAAAAGATCTTGTTGGTTGTATAGTGAAGGACTACCCCGTTGTAAGCGAGTGTACGGTAAAACTATCTAAGCCGACCGCTTCGTGCATGCAAGGTGGAGGAACTTCTGTTGCGGTTTTCTGGAAAGCAGGAAGCCTGTCCGCGCCGCTGTAAGAAGCGATAAAACTGCTCTCGAGGCCGATATGCACCTTTGCATGCGTGTGTGTAGATGTAAAGCAAGGGTCATGGCACGGTGGAGCACTGTTATTATCTGCACTAGTGTTGTTCACAGTTGCTGTGGTTGCACTGGAGCCACGTAGTCATGCATTGGTGAGAGGGTGTGATGCTGATATCTATCGCATAACGTTTAACACCATACCTAATGGCCAACAGTCAGGTGCAGCACACTGTACAAATCCTAGCCTGCTGGTGAGGAGAATCTCCTACTCTGATTTCATCTGTCGCGGTGGAGAAGGGTCCTGTGGTGGCAGATCTGACATTGCGGGCGTCACACCTTGCTACAGTGCCCAGTGCTGGATTATGCGTCGCTCAGTGATGAGCGCGATTAATCATTGCTCGTACTTGACAAATCTTGGCAATTTGTTAGAGTGCGGGAGGTTCGGCGTTTTGCTTTTTCGTATGCGTAATTCCCGGTCTGCAAGGGTTTCACTTATTGGTGCCGGTAACATTGGGGGGGCGCTGGCACATATGCTTGGTGCGTCTCAGGTGGTTGGGGAGTTGGTGCTTGTTGACGTTGCCGGGGGCATGACGCAGGGGAAGGTTTTGGACATCGGGCAGGCACTGGCCCTGTTGGGTTCTGACGTTTCTATAACAGGTAGTTCGGATTATGCGGCAATAGAGCATTCTGACGCCGTGGTTGTGACGGCTGGAATCCCGAGAAAAGAGGGGATGAGCCGGGAGGATCTGCTAAATACGAATGCCGCGGCTATTAAGGGTATTGCCGAGAGCATAGCTAAGTATTCCCCGGAAGCTTTTGTGATTGTCGTCACCAATCCGCTTGATGCCATGGTGTGGTGCATGCATAAGTATTCAGGTTTGCCGTCCAGTAGAGTGGTGGGCATGGCCGGGGTTTTAGATTCCGCCAGGTTTTCCTTCTTTTTGGCGCAGCACATGAATGTTTCGGTTCGCAGCGTCTCGGCAATGGTTTTGGGCGGGCATGGGGACCTGATGTTACCGTTGCTGAAGTATTCCACCGTGGGTGGGGTGCCGGTTGAGGATTTAATAGAAAGCGGCCGCCTAAATCGTGATGATATTGCTGCGATTGTGGAGAGGACCCGCAAGGGCGGTGAGGAGATCGTCAAACTTATGAAGACTGGCTCCGCCTATTGTGCCCCTGCGGCATCCTGTGCGCATATGCTGGAGTCATACATTCGTGATAAGCGTTCTATCATGCCGTGTTCTGCGTACTTAAACGGCCAATATGGGGTAAGTGATCTGTTTGTTGGTGTGCCGGTAGTCATAGGCAAGGGAGGGGTGGAAGAGGTCATCGAATTTCCTTTGACTGCAGAAGAGCAAGCCGTGTTTGATCAGTCTGTGAAGCTCATACGCGGTTCCGTTGGCGCAATATCTTAAGACGACGCATACTTAATAATACAACCTAGCGACACACGCCGCGCGGCACGCACTCGGCTTCCCTTTTCCCGAAACAGTTGAAGCCTCGCATTTCTTCGTGGCAGTTTGGTAAGTGCGCAGCCAAGCCGCAGCGCAGCTAGCCAGAGGCAGGGCAGATCTGCACCTCAGGATTTTCTGTATTGAGTGGCTCCCACACAATCGCAGCAACATTGCTACGGCTAGCAGCAGCACCCCGCACACCCTTTTTCAGGGTACACCGCTCCACGGAAGCTATCTACGATCGGCGACTCGGGTCTTTAGTGCAAGAAATCCGCAGGGTAGCGCAGCCACACCGGCGGCCGGTAGCGGCCGCCCCGCAACCACCTCAGATCCACCGGAACACTCCACGCCAAGCGGCCGGGGACCGCAGCTGCCCGCCAACAAAGGCCAGCACGTGCAGCCACCATCACCGTATGCCGTACGCCCCACTACTTCACTGCGGAATAGGCGTCCTTAATACTGACGAATATGCTCTCGTACAGGTCTATCTGACTCAAGAACTTTTCTACCCGATCTTTCATATACCGAAACTGCGCCTCGGGCAGCGCACTAGACTTAAAGGCACTCACTATGTCGCCCCTAAAAGCCTCAGCGTACTCCCTAGTGGCACTTAGGTGGCTTAGTGTGGACTCTATTATCGCTCCGGGATCCTCGTGACCTATCTCAGGCATCTATATATACTAGAGGTATAACATCAAAGGCGGTAATACACTTTAAAAGTTTAGTTGTAAAGAAAAATATAGCGAAAAAAGTGGGTAGGGGGGGAGATATTCTCATAATTGCTTTGACTTTATCGGACATATGGGTGAGACTACCCGCCGGGAGTCGCCCTCGTGTGTTATTGGTTCTTGGCTTGAGCGCGCGCTGTGCTAGTAGTAGATAGGGTTTTCGTTTCTTCGGATCATGCGGGTGTACAGCTCCGCCTCCTTCTTGGTGCGTATCTGGAGGGTCTCGGTTGTAGCGTGGCTGACTGCGGCTGTGACGTCAGTGATGATGCTGTGGATTATCCCGACTATGTACCCGGAGTAGTTGATTACGTGTCTGACACGAGCTTTGGAGTGCTGATTTGCGGTACCGGGATAGGGATGAGCATAGCAGCAAACAGGAGCAGGTGGGTTAGGGCTGCGCTGTGCCACGATTCGCTATTCGCCAGGCTTGCAAGGGAGCATAATGATGCGAATGTCTTGTGCTTTGGTTCCAGGTATATAGATCCTGATGTGGCAAAGTCTGTGCTATATACCTTTCTTACCACTAAGTTTCTGGGTGGTAGGCATTCTGCTAGAGTAAAAAAATTGGGGGAAGTTGGAAGTTGCAGCTAGTTGCCGCGAATATATGGGGTGCGTATTTTCAGCGGTTTGCCGCGGTTGTTTTTCTGGTGCCGGCTGTATCACGAATAGAGCTCAGGGCTTTTTCGGTCTTGGCATATGCGCTGTAGTACTGATGGTGATGCGGAGGTCCGCAAATTTTCCGATCTGGCGTCTGAGTGGTGGGATGGCAGTAGCTTCTCCGTTTTGCACAAAGTAAATCCTGTGAGAGTAAAATACGTACTTTCACAGCTAGATAGCGGCCTCTCTAAATGCTCTTTATTAGATATTGGGTGTGGTGGAGGCATATTTGCAGAGTCCATGGCGTCACTGGGCTTTTCCGTGACCGGGGTGGATCCAAGCCAAGAGAGCATAGAAGTTGCCACGGCGCACGCACGCGCGGCAGGTTTGGACATTCAGTATCATTGCGCTCATCTGGATCAATTCTCAGCCAATCGTCAGGAAGTTTACGATATAGTCACACTCATGGAAGTTGTTGAGCATGTTACAGATCTGGAGTCTTGTTTGAACGATGCCTGTAGGTTGCTCAAAAGGGGAGGGATGCTGTTTCTTTCTACGCTGAATAGGACGTTGAAGTCTATGGCGCTTGCAGTAATAGCTGCGGAGTATATTTTGCGGTGGGTACCTAGGGGGACGCACAGCTGGAACAAATTTGTCAAGCCAAGTGAAGTATGCGCCATATTGCGTGCTCAAGGAGTTGTAGTGCAGGACATTAGCGGCATGAAGTATAGGGTGTTGCGGGACGATTGGTGCGTGACGAGCGGTGATGTGGACGTAAATTACTTTCTTGCTGCGAGGAAACCATGAGCATTAGCAACCCTACTAACTAGAATCTCACTAACACACTGCTGGAACGATGCACAGACATCGCATAAAGCCTGATCATCCAAACGACTACCTCAGGCCCCCCCTGGATATCCTAGACCAAGCATCCTTGGTTTCCAGGGCTATGGACAGTGCAGGGCTGGGGTTTAGTGACCTGAGCGCGATTGCAGTGACATCAGGTCCTGGATTAGTAGGGTCACTGATAGTCGGGGTCATGCTGGCTAAGGCAATTTCCTACGTGGCGGGCAAGCCCATTATTGCTGTAAATCACCTTGAAGCCCATGCGCTGGTGGCACGTATGGTGCGTGATGACCTTGAATTCCCATTTCTGGTGCTAATCATATCTGGGGGGCACTGCCAATTCTTGGTAGTCTGTGTATGCGGTATTGGCAGTTTGTATATACAATGCCAGGCTTCTATCGGCAATTTGAATTTATTTTCCATAATATATATTATGTGATTAAGCTGGTTGCAGCAAATCTACCAAAATCTGCCAAATTCACATTCGCAACATTCCACTACAACGATTCTCAGCGGCCGCACCGGAGTTCTGTGCACTCTCCAAAAAATCTCAAATGCCACCAAGATACCCCTTCCCTATCAATGCTACATAACCCTAATTTGCGGGTGTTCCTCTGCTAGAATTGTTTCACGTATCCACAGGAGGAACTGCACCATACTGTCGACCTGGTCATTGTGTCTGGAGTATGGGAATGAGCATATTTCCTGTTCAAAATCACCTAGCCATGAGGCCTCATGCGGGAGAAGTACGTGGCCTGACTCTATCATCGGGATAATCTTGTAAACTCTAACATCTTTTGCCCCAATGGGAGTGACTGGGACTATTGAAATGTGATGGCTCAGTTCCTGAATAAGCTGCACACCGCTTGACTTGCTTTCGATCAGCACGGTATCCGCTTTCCAGAGGTTTGCTAGATGTAAAACTAACCGCTTGAGCGCGGTGTATTTGAGTTGGACTTTGTGCACCTCTAGTAGGAAGAAGTCCCTGTGCTTGCATGCCCAGACTGTGCATACGCTAAAGTTGCTATTACGGGTCCCAGCGCTTGCGGTATCCCAGCTGTGCACTATAACACACTCTTGGCGCTGCGGTGCCGTATCATAGTAACGCTTGAACCATTGGCGCTTTATGATTCCCTTACCCAGGTTATCTATAGGGCATTGCTGGTATTGCGCAGAAAACGCATATGTGCCAACATCCCGCTTGAGGCGTTTTATATATTGCGCACTCATGTTCTTGTACAGAGGCTCGTTGTATTGCCTTACATACAGTACCTTCTTGGATTTTTGGCCACTGTCCTGCAATATGTGTGGCAAGGCAAAGGCGTACACTGTGGTTTTTCTGGGGGATACTAGCGGTAGGGATAAATGGTGCCACACGTTACCATATCCCCTTTTTGCCAGTAAATGCCCGGTTAGATCTTCTATGTGTAGTCTGTGCATGACTACGACCACAATTCCGTTTTTCCTGTTATTCAATCGCGTCAATAAACTCTGATTGAACCAATCACATACCTTTTGTCTGTACACCTTACTTGCAGATTGTAGCGGGTTCATTGGATCATCCACTATCAAGAAATTACCACCCTCACCTGTGAGTGTTCCTCCGACCGAAGTGGCGAATCTATATCCTAATTGCGTGGTTTGAAAGCGATGCTTTGTATTTTGATCTTTTGCAATTTCTACATCTGGAAATAGTTTTTGATACCAAGCAGCCTGTAGTACATACCTAGTATCCATTGATAATCTTGTACTTAAAATTTGCGAGTAACTTGCGGCTATGATCCGAGCTCTTGGATTCAAGCCTAAAATCCATGCAGGCCATGCGACGCTCACGCATATGGACTTCATAGATCGCGGTGGCACGTTTATGATGAGCCTTTTGATTTTTCCGGCTAAGGCGGCCTCCAATCTGTCTGCAATTGCCCTAATGTGCCAATTGTCGACATATCGGCTGTCAGTAGCTACGGTTTCAAATACAAGCTTTAGAAATTTAATGAACTTCATACAATAACTGCCGGTTCTTATCCCATATTTTCATATGCTACGTTCCTCATATACTACGATCCTTGCCCTCATATCCTGCTGCAGTCTCGGCTTTCACATCCTCATATGCACATCGCCGCGATGACGGCCTGCATCCTTCCACTGTTCCTACATCCTGCGGCCCTTATCCTCACTTTCCACGTACTGCAGCTCCCGCTCACCTACCTCATATTTGTGCATAGCCCCGGTAATGGCATATCTTCTTCCTTGCCCCACATACTTGATCCTTACACTCATGTTTACATGGCAATCTGCCGATCCACGGTTTACCTTGCTACGCGCGCATAACCATGATGGCGGCTGTCTTGTGGCAGATTTCTCTACTTTTACTTGAACCTGAGGAGAGCTGCGTCGAGATGGAGCCGAGAACACCTAAAAACGCCCGGCAGTGCCGCACTGCGATCTTCCCTCGGCGCTCGTGCCCCTCACTCTCCACTATTGTGATCTGGGGTTTACCGTGCTATGCGCGCATAACCATGACGGCGGCTTGCGTCCTTCTCCCTTTCCTTTTCCCTGTGTTGATGCTCAAGTCCCTTTAGGGCATATTTCACTATAGCATCCTCCTTGAGCATGAGCGGAAAAATCAGCATAAACAACAGGTGCATAAGCAGTTTAAAAATAAACGACATCCCCTTCTTATTCTGTGGTTTTTGCTTCGGTGCACGGCCATATATTGCGGCTTCACGAATGTTGGATTCCTTGGTTTGCCCAGCCCTCTGTGTTGGATCCATGCCATGTGCTACTTTCACTTTTAGCATGGTTTTGAACACAGATGAGGTCGAATGCACTTTTTGTTGCCATTGCCTATGGGTACGTATGGTCGCTCTCTCTGCTTTGAGTGTGCGTATAATGTCCTCCGTGCTGCGCGGAGACCGCCGGCAGTGTAACACCATGTGCTTTTTGGGTGCAGCATGAACTCTTGCTACCCACTTATCATGGCGATGCGGGCGTGTTTTATGCCTTTCAAGGGCACATAGATGCACTTTTTGAGGTTTTGATGCATCTTTTATTGTTACCTTAGTGGTAGATAAGCGTGCGTGCAGGTGGATTTTGAATATCCCGCGTACGATCATTGCTTGGCCGGGTGTGCCATGCTTCAATACAAGCCCGATGCAGCGCTTCACTTCTGGGGAGTATTTGCTGCCTACTGCTCGGCTGTGGAACATTACCCTGCCTGTGCGTGAGAATGCGCTCTGTACGCGCAATCCTACATGTTTAAGATAAACTTATAGTTAATTTTTTCATATATTAATAATTAGCTATCTTTTACGCCTTGGTGACAGTGAACAGGTCCGTTGCTGATTAGCACGACGTTAAAACTGCCAAAGTTGCCGGCTTCATAATACCATTCATATAGCTCAACAAAGCACTTCATGGTCACTTTTGTCCTCCAGGTGTTATTATGCAGAAGCAACGTGCAATTTAGGGAGCGATTTTCAAATGAGTGTTCTAGCAACACACTCTCTGCGGCCGAATGTTCTGCAATGCCAGTTACACGGACTGCGACATTTTTATCTCCCGCACCATTGAGGGATCTTTTCCACCCCTCTGAGAGTATACTTCTAATCTCAGAATTTTTATTGCGTAGCGTTAGTCGAATGTTTTGAATGCCATTCAGAGTAACATAATTGCCGCTTTCATTCCCGAATCTTAGGACTATCATCGATTAGCACCTCAAAGCTTAAAGCAGATTGAAAAGTCTCCCCCTTTTGCACCACCCTATACCCCCTGCCGATAAACGTAAGCTCAAGTTCTTGGAGGAGCCGCTGTAGCACATTTTTGGCGTGTTTTATAATTTCTATTGTTTCTATAATGCTATAACTAAAAATGTAGCATGTCATATGCACCTTACAGGCCGCTCTATCGAAGGTTGTTATGTCTTCAGAGTTGCGTATATGCAAATTCGCGTATGGCACGCTTGCAACGGTGGGTGCCTGCTCATATACGCTACTAACCAAATTTCTTACGTTATGGTCTGATCTTAAGCGCTCCAGCGCCAAGGCATACAGGTCTGCAATACTCATTAAAGCACCAGCCTTACTTCTCTGAAAGGCGTGTATATTTCCTTGATGAACGCCAACTGCTCAACAGTCATGGAATCTCGCCTCTTATATGCAACCGCTACATGATGTAATATTCCGTGTCTAATTTGCATTGGAATATCGCGCACGTCCACGTATCCAGCTTCGTATACTATCTCTATTCCCGAAGTTCTGATTGCCGTGGGGAATACTATACTGGACCGCAGGCTATCAACGGAATACTCTTTGTCCGAAATGGTACGCAAGGTTGCATTGTGGGCTACTATTCCCACAGATATTACGGAAACAACGGGGCCGAACGGCAAATATATTTTTTGGGGAATATTGCTGCCGCTATAAGACAGTACCCAGATTTGCTTACCGAGGGACCGTTCGATATACCATTGGGCGTATTCTGAAGACATTGATATAATATCTGTCAGTAAACTGTCTTCATTGTTGTTATTTATTCCCAAAAAAGACTTTACCTCCGTCAACGTGACGGGAAAATCGGTGGGTAGCGCTTTGCGCGTGACGTGAAAAGCAGAATTTACTAGCATGTAAGCCACCTAGATCACAGTGAAATTTTTTAGAGTTTCTTGTATAATTTCCATCATCATCTTGCTGATAATCTCCAAGTTTTTCTGATACAAATTCGAGATGCTCGCTGTATTGCTGATGCCATCAAGGGTCAGCGCTGCAAGTAGCCTTGCGTATTCCTTTTGCGATAGTTGAGCGAACTCTTCCGCCAGTGTATCTTTCATTTCTTCTAGAAATGTATGTAGAATGCCATCTAACATACTTTGAAACTGCCTTTCTTTTTTCTCAAAAAGCTCGCCAATTTCCCTGGAAACTGCATTCGATGAGGGGTTGTGCTTACTACCCATCGCATTGCCGCTTTCGTGGATCATATTATGCATACTATATAGAGTATAAAAAGATTGTAGGGTGCGATGTTTTTGTCAGGAAGCAATTTATTTTTGATACTTTTTGTGGTTAGCTCTGCAAAATGTCAGAACTGCAGAACTTGGATAGAAGGCGCGTATGCGGCTTTTCTACGTATACTACGGCGGCCGCCTTGTGATAGGTTTTTCTACTTTTACTTGAACTTGAGGGGAGTCGCATCGCGAGATGGAGCTGAGAAAACCTAAAAGCGCCCAGTAGTGCCGTACTGCGATCTTCCCGCGGCACTTGTGCCTTCAGCCCTCAATTCGGGAGATTGCACGCAGATCTTCCAACGATTTTACAATGACAATCCCTCTTAGAACACCTGCCAAGAGTTATAGAAGCAGTGAAAGCAGAAAAAGCGCGGCCGCCGCGCACTCCGCTAATATCCCGCACCGCAGCTACTTGAGTATGCGGTATGGCAATACTTGGCTCGGCTTTGACAAACCTGCTCCAGCTGCACGTTCTCTGGGTATCCATAGTCTACTGGCTTCCAGACAGTTGCCGCTGACGGCACTATCATGCAACACGCGCGGAGGAGGCGGCGCGCACGCACGGGGGAACCATGCCTAGCTAACGCATCCTAGCCGACACACATCGCAACATTCAACACCGCCGAGGCGGCACAGGGCTTCGTTCGTGCACAGCTACACGCGGCTTTATCCCCAGCACTGCTTCACAAAAACGGCCGCCGCGAAACCCACCACCAGTGAACACACGGCTACCGTGCACCACAGAGCCGCGCTCCAGCTTCAGTCAGCCCCATGGCCATACAAACCATGCACCACCGCGCATCCCCGGTACGGACCTACAGCGGCATAGTGCCTAAGCGCTTTCAGAGCATTACTCATCTTCTAGGCAAACCAGAGACACGCTACCCCCAAGTGCAGCGGCATTGACCGTGACGGCTTTTTCTGTCAAGAACCGATGTAAGTAGTACGGGCCTCCAGCCTTGGGGCCGGTCCCCGATAGCCCACGGCCTCCAAAGGGCTGTACCCCCGGCACAGCGCCGATCTGATGTCTATTTACATACACATTACCAGCCCCTATCCGGTCGGTAATATCATCGATGCTGCTTTGTATCCTGCTCTGTATTGAGAAAGTGAGCCCGTATCCGGTGCTGTTTATGTCATCAAGCATGTTCAGCAGGTCTGGTTTTTTGTACCTTATAACGTGCAGTACGGGCCCAAACACTTCCCGACTGAGCTGGGACATCGACTCTATCTCAAAAATATGAGGTGGGAAGAAATATCCCTCTTCTCCGCCATGCAGATAGCCAATATCCGCCTTACACAAAAGTTTGATCTTCTTTTTCTGCATTTCCTCTACGTAGGCATTGAGCATGTCGAGGCTTTGCTGGTCTATGACCGGACCTATGTCAGTGCTGAGCGACATGGGATTACCCAACCTCAGCTCTGCCACAGCGCCTAGAAGTAACTCTATCACCCCATCTGCAATCTCGTCCTGCAGGAACAGCGCCCTGAGAGCGGAACACCGCTGTCCGGCACTCTTGAATGCAGAGGTAATCACATCCCCAACAACTTGCTCCGGCAGCGCTGAGCTGTCAACTATCATGGCATTTATACCGCCGGTCTCAGCGATCAACGGGATTATATCGTGGCTACGCCCGGCTATGACCTGGTTGATTATATTAGCAGTCTCAGTAGAGCCGGTAAATGCGACCCCGGCAATTTTTGGACTGCTGAGCAAAGCATTACCTAACACTTCCCCTCGCCCAGGGAGGAAATGCAGCACGTCCGTTGGGACCCCAGCCTCATATAGTAGCTTCACCGCCTCGTAAGCCACAAGAGAGGTCTGTTCCGCCGGTTTTGCTATGACTGTATTGCCGGTGACAAGAGCCGCCGCGATTGGGCCCAAGAAAATAGCTAAGGGAAAGTTCCAAGGTGATATACAAACAAAGGTCCCCCTGCTTTCAAAGTAGAGATAGTTCTCTTCCCCTGCGGGCCCCGGGAGCTTTATTGGGTCAGTAAGCTGGTCTCTCGCAAGCCTCGCGTAGTATCGCAGGAAATCCACAGCTTCTCGGATTTCCGCAACTGCGTCAGGAATCACTTTGCCGCCCTCCCTTATCAGCAGGGAGAAGAACTTGCCCCTCCCTTCCTTCTCAAGTAGGTCTGCGGCATGTTCCAAAATATCGGCGCGCTCGCCCACTGGGGTATTACTCCATCTGTGGAATGAACTGCGTGCGGCATCTACGCTCTGTAGAGCATGTTCAGCGGTAGCAAATAACACCTCGCCCACCTTGGTGCTGAGGCTTGCTGGGGAAAATACTTCGTAAAGCTCTCCTCCCTCAATATCCTGACCATGAATTATTGGGTAGGCCTTCCAGGATGTGCTGTCAAACGCGCTAACCTCCTCACTCAGTGCGAGCATGGACAGCGAATCAGAGGTGTTGACCCCGGTGGAGTTTATCCTACCATCCGGGAACATTTCTGAAGGCAAGGGAATGCTGGGGTGCGGCATATATTCAAAGGACTTTGCCTTCTCCAGCGGATCAGCACACAAAGACTCGGCGGGAATGTCCGCATCGTTAATCATGTTTACGAAGGAAACGTTGGCCCCATTTTCTATTAACCGCCTGATTAGATAAGGCAGTAGCTCTTTATGCTGGCCTATGGGGGCATACACGCGGCAGCGAACGTTGGGCGCGATTTCTTTGGTGACATAGTCGTACAGGCCCTGCGCCATGCCGTGCAGACGCTGGAACTCAAACCCTGGATGGTCTTTGTCAGCCATCTCCAGAACAAAAGATAGGGTATAAGCGTTGTGAGTTGCAAAACAGGGATAAAAGGTTCCAGGTTTGCTTAAAACCCTCTGCACGCACGCAAGATAGGAGACATCCGTATACGCCCTTCTGGTGAACACCGGATACCCATCCAACCCCATCTCCTGTGCGTTTCTAATTTCGTAATCCCAATATGCACCCTTCACTAGCCGCAGGACCATCTTGCGGTTTGCTCTTATTGCTACATCCTCCACAAAATCAAGAGCGGCCAGCGCCCTTTTTTGGTAAGCCTGTATGACGAAACCAAGCCCCTCCCAACCGTTGAGCGAGCTATCGGAAAACACCTTGTCTAAAATCATGAGAGACAGCTCTAATCTGCGCGCCTCCTCGGCATCTATGGTCAGCCTGACGTTGTGCTTTTTTGCAACCTGACACAACTCTAACAGCTTAGATGATATGTCATTTAATACGTAATCAGCCTGCCCGAATTCATATCTGGGGTGCAAGGATGAGAGCTTAACCGATATTCCATGCCTTGACTCAAGCTCAGCCCCTGCTTTTGGATCCGCGCCTAACGTCTCTAAGACGTTCATGTAAGAAGCAAAGTACCTGTCGGCATCTGCGCGAGTTTGCGCAGCCTCCCCAAGAACATCAAAGGAACACAAACTTCCGTTTTCATTGCTTTTCGCAATCGCCTCCTCGATTGTGCGTCCACACACGTAGTGCTTGCCCAACACCTGAATCGCCTGCAGGGCAGTTTTTCTTATTACAGGCTCACCCATATCTTTCAGCAGGTTGCCCAATATGCCGTACCATCGGGAGTCATCAACTTCCCTAAGCATATGCGCACCGATGCTGAGCGCCAATGTAGATACATTAACAAATATCGATGCGGAACGCCCTATGTGCTTATTCCAAGTGGTGCGCGCAATTTTATCCCTTATCATATCGTCTATGGTGCAGTCGTCAGGGATCCTGAGTAAAGATTCCGCAAGGCACATGAGCGCCAATCCCTCTTCGGTTGACAGCCCATATTGCTGCATGAAGGCGTCTATCATGGTAGCGCTCTTGCTGGCACGCACCCTTTCTATTATTTGCTTAGCCAGACTGTATATCCGCACTTTGGACTCTTGAGATACTTCAGTCCGTTCAGCTAGATATCTTGTATAGCTTTTCTCATCAGCATTGTACAACCCCTGCATGCGCTTGCGCAGCTCATTAGGTGATTGTAGAGAACTAATCATCATATACCGTTACCCGCAAAAAACCAACAAAACAGCAAGGCACACACTCAACCAAGCTATAACAAGTGCCAGGCAACGACGCTAACAGGCCCAGGGCCAAAAAACCCCGCACCACTCGATGCGGTTGCGCTCAAAATGCCCGCAAAGCACAGCAGTAAAACACAAATGCGCCGCAATAATACAGAATGGCATTGCGACTGTCGAGCAAATTCGTTACCATAGGCGAGTGCCGGCTTAGGGCTGTGTGGGGGTAGTGATGTTTGATGTATCGGGCAGAAGATTTTTGGTTGTTGGGGCATCCGGGGGTATAGGCTCTGCCATATCTATTGCCCTATCCAAGGCGAATGCCAAGTTGTGCATATCGGGAACTAAAGCGGATGTATTGCAGAGCGTTGCGTCACAATGCCCGGCGGAGGCGCATGTGTTGCAATGTGATCTGCTGAACGGTGCGGAAGTAGACACCTTGGTGGATAGGGCTTCTGAGCGCATGTCAGGCATCGATGGGGTAATCTGCAGTGCGGGTATAACGCTCGACAAACTCTCGCTCCGCATTACTGATGAGGATTGGGATAAAGTTATAGCGGTGAATCTGAGCGCTGTGTTTAAGATCAACAAGAGTGCGTGCCGTGCGATGCTAAAGAACGAAAGCGGTAGAATCATCAACATCTCGTCAATCGTGGGTGTGACTGGCAATGTCGGCCAGGTGAATTACTCAGCATCCAAGGCTGGTATAATAGGCATGAGTAAATCTTTTGCCCTGGAGTTTGCGCCTCGTGGAATTACGGTAAATTGCGTTGCCCCTGGATTTATTGATACACCGATGACTGCCTCGCTACCTGAAAAACAGCGGGAACGCATCTTGGGTAACATACCCATGGGCCGTATGGGCACCCCTGAAGATATTGCCTCGGTGGTCTTGTTTCTGGCTAGTGATGCTAGTAGTTATATTACCGGGCAGACCATACACGTAAATGGTGGCATGTTGATGTGCTAGGGCGGCGCTCACCCGGGCGTGACGTGGCCGGTGTTTGAAGGGTATGCGCTCCCTACCCCGCTTGTCTCTTTATCTCTGGTTGGGGTTGCCCCAGGGTAGGCACGCTTTCTGCAGCGTTGTTTCGTGTGATTAGTTAAACTCAAAGTTTAATATAGAGAATTAAGTGCTTGATTTTAAGCAATGCTGCACCACTCTTCCACTAGTGAAACCAGATTTGTTCGTGTTTTTAGTATTGTGAAACTTGCTGCGGATTTGGTTATTATGCGCAACCCTTCGCCATATTCGCGCAGCGACGGCTCGCCTAGATTGCGTGAGGCTATGCACACACAGGCCAACCGTGCACGTGGAGCAAACAGCTTGCGGCGGCTGCACCCGCGACCACAAGCACTTAGAGCCCGTGACCGGCAGCACGAACTATAGAAACCCGGCAACGTGGCTAAGGAGGGATTCGAACCCCCGACCCGGAGATTATGATGCTCCTGCTCTACCCCTGAGCTACCTAGCCCGAGGACAAGGGGATATCACATCTTTTTCCATGTTGCAACCTGCATATTCGCGCACTACACCTTACACTCAAACACTAACGGCAATATTGGCACCAGTGATACCACATTATAGCAACCACAGAGGCTGTTAAGTGCCCCAATATCAGCAATTGTTCATAATTTTCGTTTACCATATCGGGGTGTTTCTACCCACCACAAAACCCGATTGCCCACCATCCCGGAGGAATGCAAATCTCCCCGGGTGTGTCTCGCAGTAGGGTGTCAACCGTGCATCGCGTTCGCAATAGCTGGGGCTTTCAAGTCCCAATATTGGGTTGGTATAGAAGCACAATAATGTTACGGGAAGTTGAAACACGCTTGAGCCATGTCACCAACGCGCTACAAGGACACGACATTCACCATGTTGGTCAAGGAAGAAGAGTGCGCGCCTAACAACCCCACCCAACCGGCGATGGCTCCCCAAAAAAGAAGGGTTGTATTGCTCCAATCGCATACGCTGCGCGCCACAGCCCGCGCGGTATTTATAAGCTACTGGTTCTGTGTATGCATGGCATACTTCCTCGCACTGGCATGGCCCACTGTTCCCCGGGAGGCTAGTCTCACACTTTTTGCTGCAGCTTCCGTACTGGCGATTTGTGGGTACACCATGGCTTCTTATCTCACAGTGCGACGCAACCAGCAAGGGCATGCGCATACGAAGGCACTGGCGCGTCTTGAGAAGGTGGATGTATTCGCATCATGTGCGGAGGCTGTAATCGTCATTGGCCTTTCAGCTGCATCATTGGGGTTCATGCTTTCTGGAATCACTACCCCGCGCTACTTTGCCGTTATCGGATGCTTTGCATCAATGTGTGCGATTTTGTCTAAGGTTGCCTCCATGAGTGCTGGCCACGTGCAGTTACAACTGGAGAGCCAATACATGGACAAAGAAGAATACTATTCCAGGTTGCGGACATCCAGAACCCTGAAAATATTCGGTTGCTTTTCCATAGCATTGGGGGCTGTGAGCATTTGTATGAGCATTGCGTCAATCAGCAGTGACAGCGTGCATGTTGGTGGGCTTGCGTGGAATATAGCGAAGGCAATAGCAAGCTGCGGATGGTTGACCACTGCTGTTGGGTCTTTCGTCCTTATACGTATGACCCAGCGTAACCGTTGCTATCAGAGACTACTTTCAGAATGTGAAGTCTCAGCTGTTTCTGAAACGCTTGCTGTGGAGGACAAGAAAAAATCCGCCAAAAATGCGCTTATAGCGCTGGGCAAATGCCAGACCAGGTAGGCCGCTACGGGCATTTTCGCTGAATTCCCTTTACGTTTTTGTGATTTGTGATGAAACAAGCGTCACTCAGAGGGTTCTGTATTCAAGAACGTTTAACGCACTAACAACGTACTTCGCCTGTCGGCATTTAGCGATTTTTCCAGCTAGTTGGGGCAGTTTCTAAAACAAAATCATAACCTGCAATGCAAATGTACCTGATACTCTCCCGCCTTGAATAGCACCCTGACTCCCCGCACACCCTGCCGTCTCAACCCAGATGCAACCTTCTTTGCGTGTGCCGCTTCGCTGACTCTCAAAACATAACCAACGCTGGTTTTTGCCTTGATGAGATCTTTTCTATGGCGCTCTTCCAGCTTTGCATACCTCATTTTATTTGAGAGTTGCTCATGCAGCATTTTTCTAGACATTTTTCCTAGGTAAAGCACCTTGACTTTCGCAATGCCCTTGTCACGAAAACCAAGCAGCGTGGCGGCTTTCTCTGAGAGGTCTATTATCCTATTCTCAACAAACGGACCCCGGTCATTTACCTTCACTATAACCTTTTTACCGTTTTCGAGGTTTGTGATTTCGACAAAACTAGGCATTGGTAAGGTTTTGTGTGCGGCGGTGAGTAGGAATCTGCTAAAAATATCACCATTAGCGGTGGGTTTGTTGTGAAAATCACCACCATACCAGGAGGCAATGCCAACTTCTTCATAGTGGTCATAGTACTGGGGCTTGTACGATATTCCGTTGACGGCATAGCTCCTGCCAATTTTGTAATGAGCGCCAGTGTAGCCAGGCTTGGGGGCGGAAGCTATACATCCCTGTAAGAATCCCAGGGCAAAGCATGCCAGAGACAGGATAGTAAGATGGTATTGCGGCACTAGGAGCGCGGTCAATGTAACTCTCGCCTGAATGGTTGCAAAAAACGCACGTATAGTCAATATCGTCGCATCAACTTGCAAAATGCCAGCGATGCCATTAAACAATTGCACAGCTTTCGTGCGAGCGTTGTATTGGCGTTTTCACGCACGCCTGGTTGCCGACGCTTCACATTATGGCCTTTGCGGGCCGCTTAACCCATAAAAATCATAGCGTTTGTGCAAGATACACACAACGGGCGCATGGTCTGATGGCGATTCCAGCCCCCTGATGCTAGAGAGAATATCGCACTTAACAAGCCTATCCACCGCATTTGGGGAAAGCAATATGTGATCTATCCTCATGCCTCTATTTCTCTGCCACGACCCCTCTCTATAATTCCACCAGCTGAATTCCTGCTTGCCTCCATGCAAAACGCGAAAAGCATCCGTAAAACCTGAATACAGAATTGCGCGGAGCCTTGCACGCTCTTCCGGATGGAAGCACAATTTTCCGTCGAGCGCTTGTGCATCATACACATCCATACACTCAGGAGCAACGTTATAATCCCCGCCAACAACTATCCACTCCTCCCCCTCCAACAGCTTTAGCATCCTTGCCTTGAGAGACCGCAAAAAATTGAGCTTGTAGACGAAGGTTTCTGTATCAACCTCCTGCCCGTTTGGCACGTAAACGCTTGCAACTCTTATCTTAACTTCGCGACAATCTACCAGGCATTCTAAGTATCTAGCCTCCGTTACGGAGTAACTGCCCGTGTCTTGCGCCGCACTTATCCCCTCCGCTGAATCGAAGATCGTGTTACACACCTCACCGATTATCGGATACTTGCTTAGTATGGCTACTCCGTTTCTCGATTTCTGCCCATGTATGTAGCACTTGTACCCCAGGCTTTCCAGCTCCGCCAAGGGAAACTGATCATCAGTACATTTGGTTTCCTGCAGCAGTGCAATGTCTATGCGGTGTTCGGACAGCACGCTGCGCAGGTGGTCCACTCTCTTCCTTATGGAATTCACATTCCACGTCAGTATTCTAATCATTCTCCATAAAACATCGGAAATCATCAGGGGGATTAACTCCCCAATTAGTTGGCATGTCAAGCCACAAATAAACAACCTCTACATCTCTATGGAAGTGAGTGTATGCGAATGTGAGGGGAGCGCAACAAGCCAAGAGCTGCCACATGCCTAGACGACGACGGCTTTGCTTCTGCGTACTGAGAATTTTAGCCCCAACTCTATCCCATAGGAATTGAACGCAAAATCTTGAAAATTATAAAACACGCCGTTACCATCTTCGTCACGTATTGTGTCAGTCTTATACTGCCAATGGTGCTTGCGATAGTTATACCCCACATACGCTTCTAAACCCGAAATAATGAGGTAAGAAAGGCCAATCTTCGATTGTGTGACTATTCCATATATATCTTCGGAGTACCGACGCAGCCCTTGATATTGTAATATCTTAGCTATACCCACGCTGGAACCGACGTATACGCCGACCTTTCTACCTAGTGGGTAGTGGCCATACAATCCGTAGGAGATGGACAGCCTTCTGATTGAGAGCATATCCTCAATTTCGCGTATGGTAATATCTGCGTCACCCAGCATCTGCTGAATCACGCGTAGGACACCCACTATCCCCTCTTCTAGCACGGGAGTAGCCATTGAGCTGCGAAATTCGAATTCGTGATATATCCTGTCAGTAACAGCTGGCCAAATAGAGGTTGCATAAAGGTCCCAGCTGCTACCGACACGTGTGGAGTACCGTAAGTTCAGTGAATTATCATAGCCTACGTTATACACATAACCGACTCTACATTGCGGCGCTTTCGTAAGCCACTTGTTCAACTGTCTAGTGATAAACCCCGTTTCCACGGAAGACACTCCCAAGATCAAGCCCAATACCGATAGAGCCATCATACATGCTTTGAGAGATGCACTAACCGCACTCCAGCTTGTATATTAATATTTTAATAAAAGCAATACAAATCTTCCGAAAAACAGAAAAAACTAGGTCCACAACCGCGGAGTGTACCGTTACACTATACCTACCACAGGTTGAGCGTGTTGGTCAAACGAAAAGTGCTCCGCGAACATTTGCGGTCAGATGCGCCATGTATGAGGCCATAAACGCTTTACGCTTTCCGCCATCACGGGGTGTGAGCATGTTTTACTTGACGGAATGCGGTAAATATAGAAATATCTGGGTATCTATGGCACTGGTGGGGAATGAAGCCGTGAAGGTTATGGGGTCTTTAAAGTCAGCGAAAAGTCGCGACAGAGACTGCAAAATAGTGCGCAGGAAGGGGCGCATATACGTTATAAATAAAAAGAAGCCAAGGTTTAAGGCAAGACAAGGGTATTAGTTAAGCTGATTCGCTGTTGTAGTTGGTGATGTATCATTTCGGCCGTCGCCCGGTGGGTGTGGTTGGTGCTCCGCGTGTTGGGCTTTCAGTTAGCGCCTCTGTTGCTAGGTTGTGCGTTGTGCTGGTTGCATGTGTGGTAACTTGCTATCTCGGTGCAAGCGTCATGTTCGGGGACCGTGGCTTGCTTGCTATGTTGAGGCTGCGTCAGGAGCTGCGCAGGTACGAGGGTGATTTGAGCAGGATGGTGCAGCTGAAGGAAGAGATGCAGCGGAGGAATGCACTGTTGTATGAGAGCTCACTGAACCTGGATTTGCTCGATGAACGCAGCAGGAGCGTGCTCGGCCATGTTGAGCCAGATGAGCTTGTTGTGATCCTAAAGCCCCAGTGAGGGGTACGTTACTGATGGGCTTGCGCTTTCAGCCTCTGCCGCATTACGTGGGTTTGTACTTCCGATGTTAGTAGATGGCCTAGTGCTACTATCCGCCTCAAAGTCTGCTTCCAGATGCAGTGTTGATGATTGGTAGCCTTGCGTCGGCGCCCTGCGCATTTGTACTAGAATGATAGAGTTCCAGATCAGAGCTGCAATGGCAATAATCACGATGAACCCTCCAATGTTCATTATGAAAAAGAGCGTCGAGCCCTCCTGAATGCTTGTCACTGCGCCGTGCATCAGTAATGAGCCTAGCACCACACCAAGGCAGACCATACATCCCACAACTACCTTCTCTTTGTGCGACATATGGGGATGAGTGCCGGCTATAGGCAGGCCAGGCTCCACCCTTCCCTCACATTCTTGATACTCAACCTCGGAGCTTTCAATATCCGGACCGGTGATTTTTTCTGCAGCGCTTAGCCTGGGGCACGATTCTCTCGTAAGGACCACTCGTTGCACAGAACGTAGAGAAAGTGCAGACCTGGGCACGCATACAAGCCGCTGCCCGGTCTTCTTAACGGAAAGCGACATCTCGACCCGAAAGAAAACAACACGCTGCTTACAACAGCTGAAAAGAGCTGTGCAGCCGACGGTGGGCCTGGGAAGAATCGAACTTCCGTCCTCACGCTTATCAGGCGTGCGCTCCAACCGCTGAGCTACAGACCCCGTAACCTATACTGATAAGCAAGATTGAGGAAGAACGTCTACGAAAACTCTGTTGCCCGCCCTCTTGCGAAAACAAACAACCCCAACAACCTTGGAAAATATGGTATGATCCTTACCGATGCCAACATTCCTCCCTGGATGGTACTTGGTACCACGTTGGCGAACTATTATGTTACCAGGAACAACGAGCTCGCTCCCAAATTTTTTAACGCCGAGCCTTCTACCCCTCGAATCTCTACCATTAGAGGAGCTACCACCGGACTTTTTAGTAGCCACAACCTACCCCACTTTAAGTACACGCAAAACGACCAACTCCTGCCGGTGGCCGATTTTTCTTCTGTAATTCTTACGGCGCCGCTTTTTGAACACAACGATCTTATCGCCCCTACAGCACGAAACGACCTCTGCAGTGACTGAAGAACTCTTCCTTTGGAAGACAGGGCTTTCTTCCCCCCCAAAGGTAGCAAGGCTGTCAAGCATGACCTGCTCACCCACCCCAACATTCATCAACTCTACCTTGATTACGTCGCGCTCCTTAACTTTGTACTGCTTCCCGCCAGCCTCAACCACAGCGAACATACTCAAAGCCTCTAACTTATACACCGCAAACGCCCGGATTCTGGCCCACATGAGCCCCGCTGTCAACAAAATTTTGACACCAAACGCCCACGTCCGGCCACGAACACACAAGATTATACTGGGAAAATTCCCTAAGTCCACACATACATGGTGTGGCGCGCAAACTTTGATGCACCATCCGTGTGTAGTGCCGTCATAAAACGTTGAGGCAGCAACATCCATGGCAAGAGCAACATCAGAAGAAGCTCGATACCCAGATTTTTCAATAGCCTCTACCAAAACATCAAGCACATCTGTATTGTTCTCCAAATTTGGAGCAAAACCCCCTTCATCACCAGTGTTAACGGAGCATCCCATATTCTTGAGTACTTCCTTAAGCTTATAAAACACCTCCGCACACATCCTTGCCGCATCAGCAAATGTCTGGGCACCCACGGGCACTATCATGAATTCTTGAAAGTCAAGCGGATTGTCCGCGTGCAGACCCCCATTCACTACGTTCACCAGGGGCAACTTGCACTAGTAAGCTGGTGCGGAGCTTAACGCCGGCGATGTGCCCGAACAAGTGTGCTGCGCGGCTTTTAGTTGGCCAAATGCCCTGCTCGCCGAATTTTTTGCTTTATTTACTTTTTTGCAGAGATTGTTTATCCTGTCCACTATTGGGTGTGGGGGTCATTGTGCTAGGCGCCAGATCAGTTGCTAAAATCAGTAGAGTTTTTGCGCGGCAAATCCTCGATAGTAGGGGCCGTCCTACGGTTGAGGTTGAAGTTTTATTGTCTGATGGCGCTGTCGGTAGGGTTGCCGTACCGTCTGGGGCTTCTGTCGGGAGGTTCGAAGCCTTGGAGCTTAGGGATGGTGACCAGGCCAAGTATGCAGGATATGGGGTGCTTAAGCCGATTCAGGGCGTCAACACGACAGTAGCCGGTGCCCTGGCTGGGGTTTCTCCTTTTGATCAAAAAGCGGTGGATGAGGTTTTACTCTCGCTGGACGGCACCAAGAATAAATCCAACCTGGGTGCAAATGCCACCATAGGAGTGTCGCTGGCTGTGGCGACTGCTGCTGCGGAGAGCATGGGCGTCCCATTGTACAGGTATCTAGGGGGAGCGATCGCAAGGGAGATGCCGTTGCCCCTGGTGAACGTAGTGAATGGGGGTCTGCACGCGGACAATCCGCTTGACTTTCAAGAATTCATGATAGTGCCCGTGGGTGCCCAGACATTTGCTGATGCGGCAAGGATGTGTGCGGAGGTGTTTTATAAGCTTAAGGAAGTACTCAAGAATATGGGATGCTCCGTTAACACTGGTGATGAAGGGGGTTTTGCTCCAAATTTGGAGAACAATACAGATGTGCTTGATGTTTTGGTAGAGGCTATTGAAAAATCTGGGTATCGAGCTTCTTCTGATGTTGCTCTTGCCATGGATGTTGCTGCCTCAACGTTTTATGACGGCACTGCATACAAGTTTGCTGGTCAGTGCCTAACCAGTGATGAATTAATCGCATACTACGAAGGCATGGTTTCTCAGTATCCTATAGTCTCCATAGAAGATGCTATGGCAGAAAATGATGTAGAAGGATGGAAGGCGATTACCAAGCGTTTGGGGAGCAAGGTTCAGTTGGTAGGGGATGATCTGTTCGTGACGAACCCCGCCTTGATCAGCGATGGGGTGAAGAATGAATTGGCAAATGCGGTTCTGATTAAGCCCAACCAGATCGGCACCCTCACCGAAACTATGGATGCGATTAGGGCTGCGCAGCGGAATAATTATAACGTCATAGTGTCGCATAGATCTGGTGAAACGGAAGACGTCACAATTTCTCATATAGCGGTCGCAGCGAATTGCGGGCAAATTAAGTCTGGCTCATTTTCCAGGTCAGAACGCTTGGCGAAGTATAATGAGCTCATACGCATAGAGGAAGACCTCGGTAAAAGTGCACTCCTTTATAATGTGATGTAACATGAGCTTTGTGGATGAAGCGAAAATCTACATCAGAGGAGGGAAAGGAGGCGATGGGTGTGTAAGTTTCAGGCGGGAGAAGTTCGTAGAGTTTGGTGGTCCTGATGGTGGTAATGGGGGAAATGGCGGGTCAGTGATATTCATCGCCAGTAATGCTGTCAATACGCTATTATACTTCAGATATAACCAACACATAAGGGCAGAAAATGGTAAACCAGGGTCCGGCAAGGGGAAGTTTGGTGCAGCAGGTCGTGATCGTGTGGTAGAAGTACCGGTAGGCACCCAGTTGTATGATGAACATGGGGATGATCTTATAGCAGATTTGAACAGTGTAGGGCAAAGGCATATAGCAGCAGCAGGTGGAAGGGGTGGTGTTGGCAATGCTCAGTACAAGAGCTCTACTAACCGTGCACCAACGTATTTTACCTACGGAACTCCTGGGGAAGAGCATTGTGTGCTGCTGAAGCTTAAGATAGTCTCTGACGTAGGAATAATAGGCATGCCTAATGCTGGGAAGTCTAGCTTATTATCACGTTGTACTGCATCAAAGACGAAGGTTTCTGACTATCCATTTACAACCTTAGAACCGCATTTAGGGGTCGCATATGCAAACGGGTGCGAGCTAGTGCTGGCAGATATTCCTGGCCTGATAGAAAATGCCAATTTGGGTGCGGGGTTGGGGCATAAGTTCCTCAAGCATATCGAGAGGTGCGTCATACTCCTCCATCTCGTAGATTGCTCCCTTCCAGACGTAGTCGGCGCTTATGAGCTGGTCAGGCGGGAGCTACAGCTGCACAGTGAGGAGCTTGCTTGCAAGCAGGAGGTGGTAATACTAAACAAGTGTGATTTACTCTCAGGGGAGGAAGTGAAGGAAAAGCAGAAGCTTCTAGCGAGCTCGATAAACAAGGAGGTGATGACTCTGTCTATGGGTGATGAGCTAGATTCCCTGGTTACTTTTCTATATTCACAGGCAAGGAAGGCAGTTGCAACTGACGAGCCACCGCGGATTTTTGATCCCTTTCTATACGTGCACTATAACAAGAAATCCTAGTTCAGCTAGTGTCCATTGCCACTATATGGCCCCTCTCTGGCCCGGTGGATACCAAGCTTATTGGCAAAACCTGCAGGGTAATACGCACCAATTCATCCATGATCTCACCCGGAGAAACCTCCCGTCGGTTCGTGGCTCTCCTTAGCAAATTATGGTAAGACAGCAGACACTGTACCTTGGGTCGTGGAGCGAGGGTTCAATACTGGACGTACAGGCTGCCGGGGCGATGATCCTCGCCCTTGTAAGATGGTATGTCTTTTTTGATCTGCTTCGAAAGAGCAATGTGGTTGTCACGCCGAAGATATTTTGCGGCAAGCATGGTCAGCCTCTCTGGGCTATTAAGGGCAGTCCACTCCGCTTTCAGCGCGCTTATTTCATCATTAACTTGTGCTATCTCCTTCTGGATCTGTGCAAGCGATTTTTGCATATCCCTGACATAAAATTTCACCCTAAACACCCCGATGGTAAACGCACAGACTATACAAAAGCACAATACGTATGCGCCTTTCATGGGCTACTCTACCCTAACAATGGCTCTTAACTTGCCTGATCTAGACCTGGGATTATCTCTAATTTCTTCATCAGTTGGTCTTATCGCTTTTTTATTCACCAAGCTGAAGCCCATGTCGCACAAGGACTTAAACTTTTGTTTTACAACCCGGTCTTCCAGAGAATGAAAAGACGTCACCAGGATCTTTCCACCGACCCTTAGCAGCTTGGATGCCGCTTCAAGACCAGCTTGCAGCTCTTCAAGCTCGTTATTCACCCATATCCGTATCGCCTGAAACGTCCGTGTGGCTGGATCTATGGGATGTACGCGGCTTCTGGGAACTACAGACCTGATTATCTCCGCCAAATCTTCTGTGCTGTTTATCTTGCGCTTCTGGCGCGCATCTACTATTGCCCTGGCGACCTTTCTAGAGCGCCGTTCTCCCCCATAATGGTAAATTATATCTGCCATTTCCTTCTCGAGCACCGTATTCACAAACAGTGCCGCGTTTCTTTGGGAAGAGGAGCACATACGCATATCCAAGGAGCCACTTTTCATGAATGAAAACCCCCTACTAGGGTCAGCTAGCTGCATTGCTGACGTGCCTAAATCAAAAACTATGCCATCTACCCTGTTGATCCCAAAAGAAAGCATCACCTCTCTTAATCTACTGAATTTACTAATCGCAAGGCTGAGCCTACCTGGAAAGCTCTGCAGTAATTCATCGAAGTATTCTTTTACTGTTATATCTTGGTCAATTGCGTATACGGCACACCGCGCCATTTCCAGCATTTTCCTACTGTATCCACCGCCACCGAAGGTTGCATCAATGTATATTTTTCCGTCTTGCGGAGATAAGGTTTCCATAACCTCATTCAGTAGTACAGGTTTGTGCACCATGCTGCTAACAGTCTGTTTCTATGGTACAATAATATCGCCGTTTGCCTGCAACTATTCAAATTTTTTTGGAACATTGCCACCCAGGCTACCATGGGGTTGTTTGTTGTGCACAACAACGCCGCACCCTGCACACGGGTATGTTCAAGTGGTAGCTTTGTCACGAGCTTACTCGTTATTTCTATACGTGTTGCTTTCCGTGATGATGAGGTCCAGCCTCTGGTCGTGCGCAGCAACGGGAATTTTGTTACAAAGCTGCGCGTCGTATGCAACTCCCACACAAAAACACTGAAAGTTGCGTCTTAGGAACGCTATGGTATAGTCGTAATATCCCCCACCAAAGCCTAATCTGTTCAAGCGTCGGTCAAATGCCACAAGCGGAACAAACAATACTTCGGGTATCACTGTTGCTTCATCTAGGGCATCGCCGTCCCAGCGCTTGAAGACTAATAGCCTACTATCCTGTTGCACAACTGGTATGAGCACGGTGCTACCCTGCTCTTTCACGAGTTGCATGAGTGGCAACACATCTATCTCCCCATCACGAGGTATATAGCCCGCTACTGCCCCGCCCTTGCGCAGCTTTACATTGCGCATACAACTTTCTTTTAGCATTTCTGCGGCTTCATGCACATTGAAAATATTTCTTCGTAGATTGCGATAATGGCCCCTCAGAGTTGATTTTGCTTCCATGAATATGCAATCTCCGTGGTATAAATACCAAGCCATGATAACCACATTTGGTATATGAGTACACAACCAAGCAACCCCCGGAAACACTTTGCCCTTTCAACTATCGTAGTTGAAGATACTGACGGGCAGGTGCCCGTCACAAAACCCATAACCCAGGTTAGCATCAACAGCAAGGAATCTCCGCAGACCAGTACGGCGCCCCCACTGGCACCTAGATGTGCAAAATCTCCCCAACGTGCGGATACAGGCTCATCACAGCAACCCAGCCCATCCACTCCGAAGCTAGCTGCAAAACCCATAACCCAGGTTCGTATCAACAGCAAGGAATCTCCGCAGGCCGGTACGGCGCCCCCACTGGCACCTAGATGTGCGAAGTTTCCCCAATACATGGGCATCAGTTCATCACAACCAAGCAGCTTCGAAATACTTTGCCCTTTCAACTATCGTAGCTGGGGATGCTACTGACAAGCGCGTGCCTATCACCACACAACCTGTAACTAGGTATAGCACCGGCTCACCCGTGAGTAGCATACCCCCGCTGATGCCACGGCAATTTTTGCTACGTGGTAATAAAAGCGCTTTTTGAGGACGGAAAGTCTTCATTCTGTTGTAGTGAGGATGCCATTGACAAGCGCGTGCCTATCGCCACAAAACCTGTAACTAGGGATAGCACCGGCTCACCCGTGAGTAGCATACCCTCGCTGATGCCACGGCAATTTTTGTTATGTGGTAATAAAAACACTTTTTGAAAAAAAAGTCTTAATTATGTAAATATGTGTTATATTTCCCGCAGCGAAATGCGTAAGTACAGGCCTTGATACCGTAAATTGCACATAAAATCTTCTCTGCACTCAGCAGAGATGTGTCTGTTTACAACACAAAGATAGTACAAGCCTGGGCTATGTATTTCTCAAAATGTATATTTAGATATGGCAAATTCATGACTAAACGAGACACTGCATCTGTTACTAAACTCACTCGGTACGAGGGCTTATTACAAGAAGCGCAGGACACGTTAAAAGAATACGGTGATGTGCCGCAGGGCGCAGCGCGGGAACACGGTAATGCAAAGCAGTCTTGCTCCATGACACACTCGAGCAAAGCAAAAATCGCCATGTCTATCGCCTCTATCGTTCTGATTGTATACCTGGGTTTATCCTTCTATTTTGCAGAAACCGAGCTTTCTGAAGCAGGATTTACTGCAGTCATGACGGTAAATATCTTGGTAATGGTGTACGCTCTTGCCTGCATATATACTTACGGAGCAGTGACAAGTGCAAGATATGAGAGATTCGTAAGCATCGTAGACGACTTAGTAACGCAAGCAAGGGCATCGCAGGCTATAGCACAGAAAGCGCCGGAAATGGCGCAGGATGCGCTACGTCAAAACTTGCGCAGTGACAGCAGCGCAGTATCTCCATCAGCACCCGCGCATTCAATGCTCCCTGGGCATACAGATGTGGGTTCATCACAGCAACAGCTGAGTTTTCCGTCATCACTACCACAACCAGGTTTTTTGGCATTTCCAGCGGGAGCGCAATATCCTTCAAGCAGTGTGCAGCAACCCGCGGCTCCATGCACATACAACGAACCGCCAGTCGGGGATCTTCTGGGTGTAGCTTCACTATTCACCTTTTCCCAACCGCAGCAGCCATTGCCACCACAACCAGGTTTTCTGGCATTTCCAGCGGGAGCGCAATATCCCTCAAGCAGTGTGCAGCAACCCGCAGCTTGGGCTGCCAACACCGGCAATACCTCTCAGCAGATGTCCACCTTCTTCGGTTTGTAGCATACTCCGCTGGCACCGCGGCAATTTTTGTTGTCGTGGTAATAAAAGCACTTTTTTAAAAAAAAGTCTTCATTGCATAAATATGTGTTATATTTCCCTCAGCGAAGTACGTAAATACAGGCCTTGACACCGTAGATTGCATACGAAATCTTCCCTGCGCTCAGCAAAAGATGTGTCTATTGTACCACACAAAAACGGTACAAAGCCTAAGCTACGTATTTCCCAAAACATATATTTAGGTATGGCAGTACATGATTGGAGAAAACGTCGCATCCGCTAATAAGCTCGCCCAGTATGAAGGCTTATGTGAAGCGCAAGACACACAGCAAGCGCACAGTGGCACGCAGCAGCCCTACACAATTGCAAACTCGAGAAGGACAAACATCATACTGTGCATCGTTGCTATTGTGCTGGTTATTTATCTATGCGCATCCCTCTATGCAGCAGCAACCGAGCTTACTGCAGAAGGATTTGCCGTAGTTTCGGCAATAAATGCCCTTGTAACAATGTGCGTTGTCATTTGCATGTGTATTTACTCAGCAAGTCGGAAGGACAAGAGATTTGTATACGCCACGCAAGATTTAGTGCCCCCATCCACGCAAGAAGAATTATCGCAGGGTATGGCACGCAGCAGAGTGCCCGAAGTGGCGGAGAATGCGCCACATCAAGACCTGCACGGTGACAGCACAGAATCTCCGCCAGCACCTGAAGATTCAATGCTCTCTGGGCATGATCCAAGTTCATCGCAGCAACAATCTGGTCTCCCGTCATCACCGGAGGCATTGCAATATCCATCGGACGGTGCGCAACCCACGGCTGGGGATAGTGCCAGCAGCAAGGAATCTACCCCTCCAACCATTGTAGTTGAAGATACTGACAGGCAAGTGCCCGTCACAAAACCCGTAACCAAGGCTAGCATCAGCAGCAAAGAATCTCTGCAGGCCAGTACAGCTCCTCCACTAGCACCTAGACGTGCGAAATCTCCCCAACGTGCAGATGCAGGTTTATCACAACAATCCAGCCCATCCGCTCGGAAGCTTATCGCGAAATCCATAACCAAAGCTGATATTAGCTCACCTATCAGTAGTACACTAATGGCATCTGGACGTGCGAAATCTCCTCAGCGTGCTGATGCAGGTTCATCACAACAACCCAGTCCATCCACTCGGAAGCTGACTGCAAAACCCATAACCAAGGCTGACATTGGTAGCAAGGAATCTCTGCAGGCCGGTACGGCTCCTCCACTGGCACCCAAACGTGCGAAATCTCCCCAACGTACAGATGCAGGTTCATTATTACAACAGAAAGTGCCTATCACAAAACCCGCAACCAAGGCTAGTATCAGCAGCAAGGAATCTCTACAAGCCGGTAAGGTTCCTCTACTGGCACCTAGACGTGCAAAATCTCCTCAGCGTGCGTATGTACGCTCACCACAACCAAGCAGCTCTCGGGCAAAATCCACCCTTCCAACTATTGTAGTTGAAGATACTGACAGGCAAGTGCCCGTAACCAAGGCTAGTATCAGCAGCAAGGGATCTCTGCAGACCAGTACGGCTCCTCCACTGGCACCTAGACGTGCAAAATCTCCTCAGCGTGCGGATGCAGGTTCATTATTACAACAGCAAGTGCCTATCACAAAACCTGTAACCAAGGCTGACATTGGTAGCAAGGAATCTTTGCAAGCCAGTACGGCGCCCCTACTGGCACCTAGATGTGCGAAGTTTCCCCGATACATGGGCATAAGTTCATTATCTAGACGGCCACGCCTTCCGTCATTACCAGAGGAAGTGCAATATCCATCGGACGGCGCGCAGCCCATAGCCGGTACCATAGAATCTAGCATAAGAGAACTGGAACGCAGCATAGCGCTAGTCGACAAACCGCAATCATTGCCAAAAGCTACGGCTAGAATCGATGACTCACAAATCGAAGATCTTCTTTTGGGGATAGATTCACTATTCACTGTTCCCCCATCACAGCCATCATCGCAACAACTCCGCCTTCCGTCATTACCAGAGGAAGTGCAATATCCATCGGACGGCGCGCAACCCATAGCCGGCACTATAGAATCTAGCATAAGAGAACTGGAACGCAGCATAGCGCCGGTCGACAAGCCGAAATCATTGTCGGAGGCAACAGCTGGAACTATACGATCTGAAATCAACGAACCAGAGTTTCGTATATCTGGTATTCGTCAATCAAAATTGTCACTTAAAGTTGCGTCCAGCGCCGCAAAGCGCGAAATGGGCGATATAAAGACAAATTTGCGATCCGGCGCACGCAAAGTTCGGCGCAACTTGTTAAAAAAGGTTGAGCTTACAGCAAGCGTCTTGAAAGCAGTTGGTACAGGGCCTTCTCATCATGGCCGCTCATCTGCAGCCGAAAAATCACACGCGCATGCCGGTACCACCGACGTTGTTGACTTGGGTACCAACGCTGATACCAACGTCATAACTTGTTACGAGAACGATAGACTTCGCGATACAGGAAGGAATAGTACCCTTGCAGATGACTTACACCTGACAGACGCGGAAACGCGCAGCCCTGCCACCGAGGGATATGAAGGCAAGAGTGCAATTGCGCACAAAAAAGCTGAGATAGAACCAGCAATTACTCCCCGCCCGAGCACAGCGCCGCAAGTAGCGTACCCCACAACTACCTCGAAGACAATCAAGGGCAGGATGGTAAGTTTGGGAAAAGCAGTAACACATGCCGCATATTTGGCTTATGTGAGGACGGAACAAGCATTTGGAATACACGATTCGATACCTTCCAAGACCTATAGCTTTCAGTTGGCACCAGAGATTGCTGAAGGCGGCCCTCAAGATGTGTATCTGCTCATCCGAGGTAAAGACAACACATATTACAACAAATCCGCTCTGGCTGAGATTACAGGCGGTGCTGAGGTCAGCAACTTGTGGTTATGCGCAGGCGCTCTCCATACCAAACTTGGGCATGTTCCCATATCGAATTTGGAATGCCGCATAATGGTTGCAGGCAATGAGCGGAGCTCAAAGTACAAATTGCGATATCAGATAGCAATCAAGCTCATAATGCCTGCTTTCGGGGCCGTACCTCATTTACTAACTGACATGCAGAGCGAATTTTTTATTTCTCACAGCGGCAAAAGTAGAGACCTTTTTGTGACGACGATAGTTAGCACCAGCAGCAGAACAAACATGATAAAGCTGATTGCCACAAGTGCCACTTTCCAAAGTTACAGGAAAGCCTTCTTTCACATATATACTGAATCTATAATCCACGCTATGGTCAAGCATATGAATGCCATAATGCGTAGGGAGTTTGCGCATCCAGATCAGCAATCACTCACAGTTTGCGCAGCGATTGATACGTATGCTGACCGGGATCCAAGAGGCATGATGTGCGCAATTACCGGTTTCTTCCTTCAGGATCCATTGGGCATTGCCGTGTATTCTGACACGGCACTGTGCATGAAATTTATAGGGGAATTAATCAGGTTTTGCATCAGTTCAGGCGATTATCCCGCACACCACGCATTATTTTGGAAGCTTGTAGTGCAGGAGGTATGGGGGCGCAGCAGATGTAGAAACACTGGAATTCCTGATTATGATTGGCGTGCACATAGTTACAATAAGGAATTTGTTACAGATTTACACATCATCTGCGCATTGGTATGTAAAAAACAGGCCATTACTGATATAGAGGGGGTGTACTCTCTCATAGACAAAATTATGCAAACATATAGCTCCACATCGGACTCTGTTGGCACGCGATTAGCCCATTATCTCGCACTTGCAACAGTTGCAAGCCCTAGATTACAATCGGGGATTAAGGCTTTAGACATACCAAATGACAGATGGAAAAAGCTGTTGCGCACCGTGGAATATGCACTAAAACTGTGTAAGCCTGATGCGGAAGCCTCTGCGATAAAAGCACTAAGTAGAGAGAGCGGCGCAAAACATCCATGTCGCATCAATGCTTTGCTATTGAACGATTTTACCGAAACAACAGCGTACAAAATTGCTCTGCAAGGCGACCAGACTTTGCAGCAACTGCGTAACATATTGGGCCCAGACTACGCTCCACACAAGGCTGCGACTGCACCAGAAAATGTCAGCCACATAATAAGTAGGCACACGCATACGAAAAAGGGTGTCACCCTCCCCTATGCAGTGCTTATCTCACATCTGCAGGATGCATATCTACGAGTTGAAGGCAAGTATTACTCAAAACATATCATCCCAACACTGCTATGTACTTGGGAAAATCTTAGGGCACAAAACCCGGAAGTGGCAAATGAGCCCATGTGTGAAGATGCTAAAGAAGCGATCAATCTACTCACTACCAGAACACGTATTAGTAGGTGCCATATGAGTGGTTGGGTGTCCCCAGGCACTAGATTAACTGCATGCGCGGCAAGTTATCCTTTTTCAGGTAAAACACTTGAACAAATTGGGGACGCAGCCCTTACCGGATTTCTACACATAACCAGCGTCTCATCGGCAATGAAGGAGCTGAATCTCCTACAGCCGGAGTGCGGCATTCACCTTGATGTAGCACGCGCAGTGACCTAGGCGCATTCTTTGCTGCCTACACTGTAAGATACCCATAATGACACAGGGCTACTTACTGCCTATACACAGGATGTGGGCTTGAGCTAAATTCTTTTTATGAAAAATCATAGATTTATTATGATTTTACGTATTCCTATTATGAAATCACATAAAATTAAATATGTCATTTAACACATAATTCAGGATTAGCCGCTAGTGTACTCTGCTAAATGGCTTATAGGCAACAAATATGAATTTGCTCGATAAAGGGGGAATTCCTCGAAGCACGTTACCAATCCGCGAACTATTGATTACAGCAGTTGCAACAGCAGTCACCATAAGCATCATGAAAGCACATAACGACAAAAAACGTGCTCTGTGCGTTTTCATTTCGTTCGTGGCCACAGCGTGTCTTATGCAGCAAAAGAAGAAATTCTTCCGCGATAGCATACAAATCTTCTTTTCTGAAGATGCAAAAAAAGGAATTGTTACGTTTGCAGAGGCACCAATCACAAAGATCTCCATTACGGCCACGAATGAACGGTGCTCAGATACGCCGTACACAATGGTTGCCGAGCTCAAAAGGCCCACGATCAGCATTCAAGGCAAGAAAAGCCGTGCCATCAGAAAAATAAGCTTACAAAGCTACGGCCACAGCTGGGACCACACAGCCAACTCTGATGCCCCTCAAATGACGGTGTTTATATCTGGTAGAAATAAAAAACACTCCATTGAAGCCGATTTTACTTGTCTAAGAGGTCGAAACAGCCTACTGCTGGACATCAAGTCTAAAAGGTACGAGGAGTATATACCTCTTTGCCGAGTGCGCAACACCCGTGATTACATCAGAAAGGCACTTGAGATGAAGCTAAAGAAGAAATCTTTTCTTCAAACACTGTTAGCTAGGTATCTCTCTAAAGATACTTTCCCTGCAAATAAAGAAAAAGCCATGTATCTCATACACAACTTTGGTGATATGTTACACAAAAGCTCAATTCTAGCCATGAGCAAAGCCCTAGAAAGGTTAGTGCAAATTGATTATGAAACAACAAAATCAAAGCTGGAACTTTCAGATAAATCATCAAGTACAACAAGATACCCGTCTGGCAGGCTCAGCCACCTAAAGGATGGCCAACTCAAATCACTAGAGGCAGATATCCTCATGCTTGTGAAAGCAAGGGCGTGCGAGTATGAAAATTTGCATGAAGCCCTAGGCCATAATGTATATAAATCCGCCATGAATTTGGGTATAGAGGATGTAATTGCGTGCTACCCAGATAGAGTAAACCAGGCAACAAATACCCTTATCAAAACGTACATCGCATCACACAGAACCTTGGCACCACAGATGAAGGCAATACACAAGTATATAGAAACTTGCAGAAAGCATCATAATAAACAGCTTCAGCGTACTACAGACTGTACTAAAACCGTTGATAGTCACGCCCATCAAATTCTTTGTAGCTTTGCCAAACAAGAGGGCATTTCGCCAGGCGATTTGTGTGCCATAATCGAGCACGCACGGAACAAGCTATGTAGGAAATACAGAGAAACATTTGTAGATGATATAACTGGCATAACGCAAAAAGTTACCGCGCGTATTAGCAAAATCAGGATAAAAATCGGGAAGTTCGAGTCTCAAGATATGGAGATGGAAGATCACGAATTGTGTGATGAAGCTGATGAGGTAGATGAATTGCATCACGAGGCAATAGAGGCCCCGCTATCAGACCACATAAAATACCCACTGAGGGGCTGCAGGTAGCGCATACGGCAATTGGGCAAGGTGAATGTCCTTGCCCCCATATTAGGTGTACCACCCTTTCCAATGCGTCCAGCTGCGGGCTTTGTAGTGTATCACTATCTGCAAAGAGCCAACCGCTCTTCACATGGTAATACCTCCACCCTGTGGTCGCAACCCGCATACTCCTGGTAACATACTAGTTGGTTTCACCACTGACAAGCGATAGCCAACCCAAACGAGGCATATGCCATACGCTTATCGGAGAAACGCTACAGAGCAAGGCCTGCCACGCCCAAACGCCACACCCTATCCGCATTAGTGCGCGGGTGGGCGACGCTCTGCATTACCCTCTCTTTCTGCCTGATCCCCCACTGGCGTCGCGCTAATTACCATAACTTTGCGCGTACTCTCTTTTCTCATCTGGCACGCCTGAGGTGCAGCTGTAGGGTTATCAGTGATAAGCAGACTCTGCTCATCCAAGGTGCGGGCATGCGCCTGCTCCGAGGAAGAAGACTGCGAAAGAGAGGAAGACCCTTCTGCGTCAAATACAAAAACATTTGCCACACCATCCCGTATTGAAGCATCATTCCCATATCGAGTGTGCTCATTTCGGGCTTTAGAAACGACCATAGCAATGGTGGTTATGCACAAAACCAACACGCATAACCCAGCTGCAGCGGCAAAGGCTGCGGCACATAGCTTCGCAATATCCTGAGGAACATGAGTGTGAAGTAGTGCAACGGAGACCGCCATACCGACAAAAAACACAAAGCTTAGAACAAGTGATGCCTCTTGTATTGTGGGCAACATTTCTGATATAAAACCGCAACAACTTGTTTCGTCATCGTCCCCATAATATCGCCTACGCATATGTCCTCCACAACTTATCCAGTCAGATGCACATTACAATGTGTATTATTAGATGCATTATTACAACATATCAGATATAAAAATTATGTATATACAATATAGTGCTATAATTGCAATTATAGCCAGTATATACGCGTTACCTAGCGGTGCTATCACCCGAAATTGTGGTTGCGGGAAGTCCCTGCTCTCGAACATGCAATCTAGGAGCTGCAACAGACAATGGAGTTAGCTCCGTAATAATTTCGTGCTGATACCCAGATATCATGCTGGCACATCGCCAATTATAAAGCGCGGGAATCTCTGCCTGGCAACTATATTCGTACAAAACCTCGCCCATATGGGCACTCTCTAGCGTATCCGCGTAAAGACGCAAAATTGATGTCGCAATAACCGTTGACAGTGCCTCATACGTCAAAGACTGAAATCCCAGTGCATCACACATATGATATAGCATGGATGAAGCCCTTTTCGTTACTCCGCCATCGCTCGCGCGATCTGACCTGAGAACGTTATGTGCATGCACAGCATCTCCCAGATCCATACCCGTTTCCTCCATGAATCGCCGTGCCATAAACGCATACGCGCCGCAACGCGTGAGAATTGGGAAATCGTAAAATGCCGCCATACACGCCTCTAGATCGTCTTCATATAATTTTGCTATTTGCTGAACAGTGATGGAAGAGTGGAACAGCAACCCAAAAACCCGAAAACACCTGCTGTGGGAATACCCGGCGTCTTGAAATCTCTCACATAGGATATCACCAATGGTATAATCCATACATGCTGCAACGTATCTTATCTCCGGACATTTTTTTAAAAAATCACTGAGTCGTTTTCTCAGTACCGCTCCATCCACTGCCCCACTGACAAAGCATCTACTTTTTTCGGGTAGCAACGCGTATACGAGGGCAAGCAGGCTTAGATTGTCCTTCAGGGGGTTACTTTCTTTGATTGAACCTAATCTATTGCGAAGCTTCGTGCTTTCTACCAGCTTTAGTAGGGCTTTTAATGTCTGTACTTCATCAGACCCACGGCCCCCGGAGTTTTTGCTCCAGAACTTCGACACGGCAAGAAATAACTCCTTATTGCACGCAACATCTGTGAGCACGTTCGCAATTTCTCGATGCGAAAGCGATCGCATCTCCCTGGATACTACCAACGCCTCGTGGTAACAGCTATCCACTTGCTCCACGGAAGAGGCAAAAAGCAGGTGTTTGTATATACAAACATAATTGGCAAAAAACGCGCTTCCAAAGCCACTGGACAACGCATTACAACCAGACATGACCCTCAGTATATCTGCCCTGGTGCCAATGCGTAACCCAAACATCAGAACCGGAGACGCAGATTTCTGCTTTGGGAAAACAATCACCACATTTTCAGCTCTTTTCACAACATCTTTGAATTGCTGGTAGCCACCGAACCTATCCTTTATATAGCCTCTGGGGAGTCTGATCGCCGCGGTCATATCATCACCGGGTATTATACAAGTTGCGCGCGGGAATATTCCTTTTTTAACAACGTGCCACGAATAACGCCGGGATGTAAAAGTCAATCTGGTGCCACTTCTGAGCATACCTTTCCAACATTTTGGAGAAAAAGTATCACGAAAACGCAATACTGACTCATCCTCAACTGAGGAATTTATCCTCAAAAGCAAAGCGGGGTTGCAGCAACCTGTTATACGGAACACCATGAATAGCATCATGGAGATTCCCAGCATCAACCCACATGTAAGAGCAACAATACCTCGGGCAATCAAGGAAACGCGCCAGTGAGCAACACCAACACATATAGCACCCATAGCCACGCAACCTACAAACGATGTGAGTAGAACACCCGTAGCGCATAGTGTGCTCTCTTTGGAGAATAAGACTGGGTTACCACGTCTTGCTTCCGCAGAGCTTGCCGGCGACAACTCTGAATTTTCGATTGCTCCTTCCATGCCCACCTCTTTTCCACTGTGCAAAACGTACTGTCGCCTATCCTTGCAGGTTGTATAGGCGCAGCCGTGCCACTTGCCAGAATATGCAAATTTCGGCGAGCGTTTATATGCTTAAAAAAGAAATATATGCCAACTTTGATCTTGAGTCATAATTATTTAACCATTTAAGAGGTGCGCCACATCTCCCACAGCATATATTTTTGTGCGCGCAGTTCCATGCTGTTATGACGTCAACAAGGCATCTTTTTTGAAGTCGAATATTGGAAGTTTAGCGGGGTGTCGGGGAACAATACTTTATATATGTCATGGCATGCAAGTGCAGATTCAGAAAACCCTACTAGTATCAGCTTCAGCTTGCCTTGGTAGTGCGCCACATCTCCTACGGCATATATCCTTGCGCGTGCAGTCCTGCACGTAGACTGGTCTATTGGTATATAAAAACTCTCAACTCCGAGACCCCAATTGGCAATCGGCCCGAGTTTTGCTGAAATTCCAAAGAATGGTAATAGAAAATCTGCATCTATACGGGTTTCTTCTTTGGAGGATATGTTCCTAACAATAACCCCATTTAGCATTCCATCGCTGCCTGCAAGCCCAGCAAGCTGGTACGGCACCCATAACTTTATCTGGTCATGCTCGGCAAGATTCTCCAAATTACGTAGAGTATTGGGAGCACAGCGAAAAGATTGCCTACGATGCACTACGTGCACTGAATCCGCAACCTCGGATAGGCTTACTGCCCAATCGGCTGCAGAGTCCCCTCCCCCAGCAATTACCACTCGTTTGCCGCGAAATCTTGATACATCGCTCACGTGATAAAAAACGGACTTATTTTCATATTCCGTAATGCCATCTAAAGGTGGGCGGTTAGGACCAAACCCCCCGGAACCGGCGGCAATTACAATTGCTCTGCAGCGCACCCCCACTTTTTTATCTGTTACAACAACGAAGTGTTCTCCTTCCTCTAGTACTTGTTCCGCAGTGTGCCCCAGCAGGTATGTAGGTTTAAACGGGTCAGCCTGTTGCTTTAAGTTGTTTACTAAATCCCTAGCCAAGGTTACGGGGTACGCTGGTATGTCATATATCGGTTTGTCTGGGTACAATACCGCACATTGCCCCCCTACTTCATCCAGAGCGTCGATGACGCAAGCACTCATCCCAAGCATTCCTGCCTGAAAAACAGTAAAAAGCCCAACTGGACCGGCTCCTATAATCGCCACATCGCTGGTAGCATGTATTTTCACACCAACCACCCCTCAAAATCTACCCACCAAACTACCACTTAAGTACGAGGCTAACGCGCTTCCGAAGACGGGTAAGGTGCGGCAGTGCACTAACTAACTCCGGAAACAACCATGTCATCAAATCTCAAAGTTGGGGCATTCACAGACCTTAAAAACGACAAATCGTTCGCCGCGCGCATGCCAGCGAACATATGCCGCAAATTTCCAGCCACCGTTATGCCGTGCACCGGGTGCGTGACCTTGCCGTTTTCAATCATGAAGCCAAAGGCGCCCTGGCTGTAGTCCCCCGTTGTCAGATTAACCCCAGACCCGAAAAGATCAGTTACATACACACCTTCTTTTATATCTGACATCAACACCTCGGGCGAGACATCAGTGCCGTTTATGTAAAAATTGCTCACTCCCGGGCTAACTGAGGCGTTACTGCATCTTACCGCATTACCAGTGGTACTCAACCCCAGCTGTTTCGCAGTGCGCATGTCCAATAACCAACTCCTTAAGACCCCGTCCTCAACCACAACATTCTTACGGCTACCAACCCCTTCCCCGTCAAACGGCCTTGTGGATAGCCCTCCAGGCATCAGAGGATCATCAACAATGTGAATACCGCTACGAAAAATATTGCCATTCATGCCATCAATGAGAAATGACGTCTTGTCAGCTATGGCACTGCCGCTAATCGCGGCGGCGAAGTTCCCCAAAAAGGCAGACGCTACCCTGTTTTCAAACAATACGGGAACCTTGCAGGTTTTCATATCACGCGCATTAAGCCTTCTGACTGCCCTGGCAGCGGCGTCTCTGCCCAAAACTTCTGGCTTTTCCAGATCACCAAAATAATTTTTCGCAGAAAAGCTATAATCCACCTCCATTTTCCCCCCGTCAGAAGACACGATAGATACAGAAGTGGAAAAGCGAGACCTTTTGTATGAGCCTACAAAGCCATTAGAGGTGGCAAGTACCATTTCACTGTTCGAGCGAGAAAAAGACGCACCTTCAGAATTTACTATTTTCCCGTCATAAGAAAGAGCAGCTTCCTCCATACCACTGAGCATTTCGCAAATCCTTGGAACCTCAATTACTGAGTCATCAAACAGCCGCATATCGCTTATGTCTTGGCTATACTCACCACTTGCATCACTGATGGAAATGTATGGATCTTCGGGCATGGACGACGCTATGGCGATTGCAGCATCCACCAAGTCAGATAACTTACTAAGGTCGTTAAAGGAAATACAAGAGCACCGCTTACCATCAACTATGACCCTTACACCAATCTGGCAGTTCTTGGAATACATGGTTTCTTCATGCTTAAGTAGGCGCTGAGACACAGACGTGGCCTCATTCGCACAGACGATTACCTCCCATGCTACACCCCTAGACCGCACAGCCTTGATGACTTCATCAGCGATATCACGGATATCCAAAACACACTCCTACGAAAACTTACACCCTACTCTACAAAAAAACTCGCTACGCACATTGTGGTCATCCTGAAATGCACCAAGCATGCAACTGGTCTGCAACTTGAGATCATCGACAGCCTCTCCCCCTGAGCACTTCGCGCACCAGTGCCTTGCTTCAATCAACACAGCCACACCAGCAGGCTTTAGGAGCTCACTCAAAAAGTGTGCAATTTGAACAGTCATGCGTTCTTGCAACTGCAGACGCTTGGTAAAGATATCTATTACCCTGATTATGGCACCAACTCCAAGCACGGCAGCCTTAGGGATATATGAAATATTCGCCACCCCAGTCATCGGAGCCATGTGATGCTCACAAGTGGAAGAAAAATTCACCCCTCGCAGCAGTATCATATCGGAATAGCCCTCATTTACAAACACAGAATTGCGAAAGTCATGCAGTGACTCAAGCGCATATCCCCGGAAAGACTCCCTGTAAGTGTTAAGAACCCTGCCAGCTGTTAAGGACAAACCCTCCCTGCCGGGGGAATCACCAATCCACCTTATTAGGACCTCAACCGCCTCCTTAGCGTCCTCATCAGAAGGCTTGTGCAAATCCTTATGCACGGCAAGCTAGCCCAAAGCCTCACACCCACTGACAATCTCTATTAAGTCAGTGGTAATTGAGGCTTGTCTTGAGCGGTTATAGTCTAACAGGAGGCGATTCAACATACTTTTCGTGTTAGAGTTAGCAGATTCCATAGCAATCATGCGGCAGCAATGCTCACAAACCACGCTTTCACACATTGCTAGATACAACCTAGCCATAAAGCGGTTCACGTACAACTTCCTGCGCACAGATACAGAGTCGGGATCGTAACTGCACACAACCTCCTCCTCATCAATATTGCGGTCTACGACACCATCTTCCGCATTATCAAGTACCAAAACATCCTCAACTGTTGGTTCCTGCCGCGCAGAACTATGGAACTTACTGTAAAGCGCAACCACCCTGCTGTAAGAAGAGAAATCCACACCCAGACCGTACAGCAAGCTTTTAAAATCTAGAAAGTTCACATTCCTAAGCTGGGGCACAACCCCTACAACCTCACCAAAAGTCTGCACGTATTCGCAGCCAGCCAACTCATGCGCCTTCCTTCCCACGAACAGGAAGTTCAGCCTCTCCTCAGCGTTACCAGAGAACGCGGATGAGACATACTCCCGCAAAAACTTCACGACAGAATAGTTAAACCCCCCGCAAAGCCCTTTGTCTGACGAGAACACAACCAGCAAGGCCCCAGATGCCTCGGTGCCCCCTAAGTGCAAACCCTCGCCGACCTCCCTGTCTAGCCTGCTGCAGTAATCGCGTGCGAAGACGAGGCCCTCCTTAGCCGCACGGAACTTAGAAGCGGAAATCATTTGCATGACCCTGGTCGTCTTCTGTATAGACCGCACACTCTTTATTCTTAGCGCAAGAGCCTTGAGATTGGCCATAGACACACCAAACCGTCACGCCGCAAGTATATTAATTTTTTGCGGTTGTACAAGTTCTAAAAGCAATTATGGGACACAAAGTGCAGAACCTGGGGAACCTACTGCACAGAATACCCCCTGAAATAGGTCAAAATATCCGAGCAGATGCGGCAAATTTTACCTCAGGTGATAACATCCCTATAAAATCTGGCCGCACTAGCAACTGTGTGTGTTACGCGCCATGTACTCCAGTTTTATGAGCTGTTCAGCGCGAAGAATTTGGGCTTGACATCCACATAGATTGAGAGATACTTACCCTTGCTCTTTGCTTGCTTTGAGATGTCCGACGCCCGCAGCAGCCAAATCAAGCCGATGACCTTGAACTTTGGGCCGCAGCATCCGGCCGCCCATGGGGTTATGCGCTTGGTCTTGGAAATGAGCGGTGAGGTGGTGGAGAGGGTGGACCCGCACATAGGTCTGCTCCATAGAGGCACCGAGAAGCTTATAGAGTACAAAACATATCTACAGGCACTTCCGTATTTTGATCGCCTTGATTACGTCTCCCCGATGTCACAAGAGCATGCGTATTCCCTGTGCGTGGAAAAGCTGCTGCAGTGCGTTGTTCCACCAAGGGCAAAATACATTAGGGTGATTTTTTGTGAGCTCACGAGGGTCCTCAACCACCTACTCAATGTCTCTAGCCAGGCACTCGACACGGGCGCCACAACTCCGCTTTTGTGGATGTTTGAGGAACGGGAAAGACTGCTCTCCTTCTATGAGAGGGCCTCTGGAGCCAGGTTTCATGCCGCATATATAAGGCCGGGGGGAATTGCGGCGGACGTGCCTGATGGCCTACTGGATGACATACACGCGTTTACGGAGAGCTTCCCTAAGCTCCTTGACGACGTAGACGGTTTGTTGACCGAAAATAGCATATGGAAGCAGCGCAATGTTGACATAGGCGTAGTGTCAAAGGCGCAGGCGCTAGACTGGGGGTTTTCCGGCCCCATGTTAAGGGCGTGTGGAATACCTTGGGATCTGAGAAAGAGCCAGCCATACGAGATATACGAAACCTTAGATTTCAAAGTGCCCGTAGGTAGCAATGGTGACTGTTATGATAGATACCTGGTGCGAATGGCCGAGATGCGTGAGTCTATCTCGATCATCAGACAATGTCTAAACGGCATACCTGAAGGGCCGGTGAAGACCGACGATCGCAAAATCGCTCCACCTAGAAGGGAAGAGCTAAAATACTCCATGGAAGCACTGATTCACCACTTCAAGCTGTTTTCTGAGGGTTATAAAGTCCCCGAAGGTGAGGCGTACGTTGCGGTGGAGGCACCTAAGGGCGAGTTTGGGGTCTATATAGTATCAGATGGCACCAATAGGCCTTACAGGTGCAGGATAAGGGCGCCGGGTTTCGCTCATTTACAAGCAATAGATGCAATGGCTAGGGGGCACATGTTGGCTGATCTTACCGCAATCATAGGGTCACTAGACATCGTATTTGGAGAAATAGACAGGTAGGGTTATGGATCAACGTTCGGAGAAATTTGAGTTTACACCCGAAAACTTGGAGGAGGCCCGCAAGCATATCAGCCATTATCCGGACGATCGGAAGTCCAGCGCAGTGATGCCACTTTTGCATCTAGTGCAAAGCCAAGCTGGGGGGTTTATACCACAGTCAGCCATAGGCTACATAGCCGATCTTCTGGGCATGCGTCCAGTTCATGTTCGGGAGGTTGTTGAGTTTTACTCTATGTACAACACCGCTCCGGTGGGGAAATACTTAGTGCAGGTCTGTCGCACAACTCCCTGCTGGCTGCGCGGGGGAAGTGATATATTAAATACTTGCAAGAAAGCGCTTAAGATTGATGTTGATGAGAGCACAAAAGATAACCTCTTCACGCTCAGAGAGGTTGAATGCCTCGGGGCTTGCGTTAACGCCCCGGTCGTGCAAATAAACGAGGACTACTACGAGGACTTGGATTCCGAAAAGATGGGAGAGATTCTACACAAGCTCAAACACAGTGAGAACTAGAGAGATAGTTTTAGACACTGAAACCACAGGTCTGGATGCAGCGTCGGGTGATAGAATAATAGAGATTGGCTGCGTGGAGCTGGTCGATTTTGTAATGACGGGCCAGGTTTTTCACAAGTACATCAACCCAGAGCGTGATATCCCCATTGCAGCAACAAAAATTCACGGCATCACAACCGACATGGTAAAAAATATGCCGAAGTTTGCCGAGATGGCAGACCAGTTTCTCAATTTTGTGCAAGATAGCGTGCTAGTGATCCACAATGCCGGGTTCGATCTCAAATTTATTGAGACAGAAATGGAGCGCATAGGCAAGACGAAGCTGTACAACCCCGTTGTGGACACGCTCGAGGTGGCCCGCAGAAAGTTCCCCGGCATGCCAGCAAGCCTGGATGCCCTGTGCAAGAGATTTGATATTTCAACTAGTAGCCGTAGGTTCCATGGAGCGTTGAAGGATGCAACTCTTCTGGCGAGAGTTTACGTTGAGTTGTGCGGCGGGATACAGAGGTCCCTAGGTTTTGTGGATGGGGAACTCAATCAATCGACGAAGGAAAACAACGCGTCTAAGCCGGTATTGCAGGCCCCACGTACGTTTACAATAAGTGACCTGGAGCACAAGCTACACATGGAGTCCATCAGCAAGATGAAAGACCCTATATGGAATATGTACCTAAAGACGAGTGATTGACCACATACATACGCCACCAGCTACTGCAACTTTGTACTACCTTCTACTACATTCCGCAGTGATAGTCAGAAAAGCTTACAGCCTCTGCCACGTGATTTTCCGCAACCTCCTCGTACTCTGCCAGGTCCGCAATTGTCCTGGCAACCTTTAAGATTTTCGAGGCATCTCTGTTTGACAAGCGCCCGATATCGAGAACCTTGGCCAACAGTTTACCTGCCGCATCGCTCATTCTGCGCGTTATAAATTTTTCAACTTCACCTGCAGTTAGCATCGCATTGTTCTTCCGCATGTCACCATATCTGGCCGCCTGTATAGACCTGGCCCCAGTTACCCGTGCCTTCATCGACGCAGAGCTTGTAGAATTATCACAAGTTTTCTGGGCAAACATACTAACATTTTCTACTTCCACTTTAATGTCTATCCTACTCATAATCGGCCCAGAAATTCTCCCTTGGTACTCTGCACCACATCTGGGTGCCCTGGCACATTTTCTGCCCGAGTCGTTAATGTATCCGCATCGGCACGGATTCATCGCAGCTACAAGTTGAAAATTTGCCGGATATGTTATGTGGGCATTGGCTCTTGAGATAACTACTTGCCTATCTTCCAGAGGTTGCCTTAGGGATTCCAGTACGGACTTAGAAAATTCGGGAAGTTCATCGAGAAATAACACCCCATTATGCGCCAAAGTTATTTCCCCAGGTAAAGCTTGCCTTCCCCCACCAACCATTGAGGCAAGTGAGGCGGAGCTGTGTGGCTCACGAAATGGTCTGGAAGCCACAAGGTGGCGCATACCCTTATGCATTATGCTAGAAATAACATTAATTTCTAGCACCTCTTGTGCATCTAAATCTGGAAGTATGCCTATTAACCTCTTGGCCATCATGGATTTACCAGACCCAGGCGGACCTATCATTAAAATGTTATGGCCCCCAGCAGCTGCAATCTCCATAGCACGCTTTGCCACAGAGTGCCCCCGCACATCTTGCATGTCAGGCATAACCTGGGCAGGACGGCCACCAGCATGCGGCTCCTCATAGACAGGTAAATCAGGGTGAGCAAATACCTCTGCTGCGCCCTCAACTTCATTAAAATATTCTACCAGTGACGATAGGTGTTTTGGGCCCAATACCGGGATATCACAAACCAGCTTGGCTTCCGTCATATTGCCATGTGGGCATACAACCCCCTTGTGCAGCTTTCTTGCATTCAGCATAGCAGCCAAAACTCCAGATACAGGCGTGATTCTGCCATCCAGCGCAAGTTCACCGAGAACAATGTATGAAGCAAGCTTTTCAGGTTGTCTCAGCGCTCCTGTAGCGCTCAATATGCCCAAAGCTATTGGCAGGTCATAATGGCTCCCCTCTTTAGAAAACCCCGCTGGTGACAAATTAACGGTAATCCTCTTAGGTGGCATAGGGGCTTTTACCGAGGATAATGCTGCACGTATTCTATCCCGAGATTCCGCAACAACTTTATCTGGCATGCCTACGATATTAAACGCCGGAAGGCCCGGTGCCACATGCACCTGCACTACAACGTCTACTGTACACACCCCAACAAACGCTACCGTGTGTACATCTGCAAACACTATAGTAAAGGCCCAACAAACCCACTAATTTTAGCAAAGGTGTCTGAAGTTACTAGCAAAATATTAACATGTTAAGACTTTTGCCATATTGTACGCCCGGCAATACGCCCTTATTGCCTTTTTCACTCGTGTAAATTAGCAAAATCAGCAGCACAAAGTATATGACATGTGTTGTAACAATAGCTATTATCGCGTACATAGCTGTAGTGGCATATAAATTACTCAACCTTTGTGTCGCTTTTTTCAATGCGGAAATATGAAAATATTTTTACTGCTCTGGTTGAATTATTACACTTTATAAAATTGTTAGTAGCTTCTTGTAGAGATAAACGTTTAGACTTATTGCCGACATTTTACAGCGTACCTTTTCGAGAGTATATCTATGAAACCTTACATAACGGGGCGAGTACGGCTTTTTTACTGTGCTGCGCTCATGACTATAGCGTTGCCTTGTATGTCTGCATCTGCCATGGAGGCCGTTGAGGGGGCAGCAACAGCAGACCTGGGCATACGTTTGGGCATGTATCATGAGGGGGATAGGCTGCCCTTACAATCCCAAGAAGACGGCGATGTCGCCACCCAAAACGTCAAAAACTACAGCGCACTAGCTGGAGTAAGGTATGTGATCACAACAAAAAAGCTCGGTGATTTCTCAGCTGAGGTCGGATATGCATACCGCTCTAAACAGCTCGTGCATAACTACAACTTTGCAGCAATGAAAAAGCATATAGGAGACTACTCATCCTTGTATGCAGAAGCACGATGGGGCACAAAGGGCCTGCTTTTGGTGCAAAATCTGGGGTTCAGCCTAGGTGCAAGCATTGGCGGAGAAAAGGTTGACCAGGGCACTATGCCGCTGCGCTTTATGGGTGGGTTTACATACAAGGTTGGCAGCATCACCAGTATATATGCCGGACTGCAGTATGTTACACGCTTGCAGGCCACATCACCAATAAGTGTCTCCCTAGCGGATTACAAGGGGGTTCCAAGATACGTAGTGGGCGTGGAATTTGCCGTGTAAAATGTGCACTTTAGCGCCAGTAGCCTAAATCCTGTACAACGGAAACACAGCGCACCTACCTAGTAGAAGCGCGGGTGGCTTTATCATCCGCCATGGAAAGGTGCGCTTCTTCCCGGTTTCGCGAATCAATACATCACTGATCAATCTTTGAGTACTGTAACTCGTCAAAAAATTTTTGAAACAATATTTGTAATTAATTCAACATACGTCTAAACAACAACTACGTGCATTATCTGCCCTATGAGATGGAAGATTCTTGCCGTCTACATCGATAGGCTTATTGCACGTAAATACTACATATAGTACCTGTGCTTTGACTAACAAGGCAGTTTTATGCTAAAGTATAACGTGTGTGTGTTTTACCGAGTGGTCGTAGCGTCACGTTGCGTCAGTCGGGAACACATACCTGTCGTGTGCGAGTAACCTGTCCTACTAATATGAAAAGTATTATCAAAAGAATCGCAGATGAGGCAATAGGCCCCGAGGCAGATTTTCGTGTTGTAAACGAAGCCGTAGTGAGGGCCATGTTGTTCGCGCTACTTCAAGGACGAGCTCATAGGTACCGCTTGAAGACGCAAAGAAGGGCTCGGGGTTTCAGGTACTTGTACTCCGTGAGCGCGGCAGGTAAAACCATCAGCTACGAGAAGTTGCGGGAAATGTGTGCTCGCAGCACGGTGGTCAAGAATGTGCAAAGTAACGAGGGGCTTGAGTCGCTTACCAGGTACACCTTCTCCATTATCACGTTTATGCCAGAACACGTCAGTGATCTGCTGTTCTCGTTGAGTGCGGGCTCTGGTAACTGCTCAGCAATTGTTGCAGCTGTGGAAAATTTACACTCCGCGGTTACACGTTTGAAGCAGATGAGAAAGTGTGCCGGCGATGGATGCATCGTGCGGTGGGATAAGATATACGAAGTGTTTCGCAACTCCTTCCTAAAGGCCGTTTGTGATGCGCCGGCAGCCGAATTGGAATGCTTCGCATACAAGGTGTTCTCGAGCAAAGCGTGCGATGCAGTATCCGAAAAACTAGGCACCCTTGCCCATATACTGGATCAGGAATCCATAATAGACAATGCAGCCGAGATCGCCCAGTTACTAGGCTTCTTATCCAACTTCGATGCGAGGCTTGCGGCACACCACAAGCTGAGCAACAGTGAGGACTCCTGCAAGGAGTTTTCGCTCTCAATCGACGTGGATGCGGTGCGCGACGCCGTGGCGGGTTGTAGCTTGTGGCACCGCCTTGTGGATCTGGTGATCGGAGCGAGAATGCGCCAGCGTGCCAAGGTTAGCCCAAGTACGCTTGCAGCAATATCCATGCTGCTGAACATGCATCTGAAGATATCCTCGTGTAATGTTGAGGCGATCCTCCTCGACGATGGAAGCGTGGCTTATGCATTTGCACGCAGCTTCTCATTCCCCATCATGAAGGCAGTAAGTTGCGGGAATGTAAGCGAGGGAATTCTTGCAAGTCCTGCCGGCAGGAGCCTGGTGGATCTGATGATCAAAAACCACAACGCGCGGGAAGCGTGTAAATTCCCGCTGTCCTACAGCGAAATCGCACTTGTCATCAAGCACTTCAATGTGATAATGCGAGACATCAGGATGCGCGAAAGCGTGGCATATTACATAAACGAGGCTGTGTGCAGGAACCCCGACGGTAACGCAAATGTTTACGGCATGGCAATGGAGCTGGTCGCTGACGTAGATGCGCGCCTTAAGTTCCTCCAAAAGTTCGTAGAGAGTCCAGATTACAAGTACCTGGTTGATTTCCTACAGCAGTCACAGTATTCAGACACTCACGAACATTTCCGCAGGTTCCTAATCGAAAAGCGCGGATATGATGTGGCAATGTCTGTATCTGAAAAGAGGGCGAAAAGCGCATCCAGAGCGGTTGGCACTGCACTTATATATGCAGGTTACGTAGCGTCCTTGCTGGCAGTTGCGGGCGGCATCGCTGCAATATGCTATCACTCGCTGTACGTCACCGAGCCCACGCATTACAGTTTCCTCATTGGAGGAATAGGCCTTCTCATTCTGAGTATAGTCATAGGTTCCGCAGCAAGGTTTACATATTGTAAGAGAAAGCGTACTGAAGCCGAGCATGCAGCAGCGGAAGGGGAGTCTGGGCTTATATGCCACCCTGAGAGCGACGAATGCGAAGCGACGGATGCAGCTCACCAAGACGACGAGCACGAAAGCGGTGTCGCGCAAATTGCAGGAAAGAGCGACTATATAATACCGGTCACCATAGAATGCAGCGCCAGCATTAACAACTCAATCGGTGCATAGATAGGCCGGTATAATACGGTTTGACAACACATCGATAGAGTGGCTCCTCAGGCTCCGCGTCAGTGCCACAAGCAACCCCTGAGGGAGTTCGTGTGGCTATGCAAAGAGATTATAGTGAAAGGCTGTTGGACACTGAACCATTTGGCACCTGCAGTTCCTACAGCAGCACTAGCATATACACCAGCCTCAGCACCAACCTTAGCAGTTCCTGCAGCTCCACCATAAGCAACAGCACCCTTAGCGGCCCAACCAGCACCACTGGCGGTAATACTACCAACATTGGTAACCCCTGCGCATGTCGTCAACCACAACCCTACCCCGTTGAAAGTCCACGGAGCGCGTAAATTTACATACTTTACGGGTTACCTTTGGCTCCAACACCAGTCCATGATTACGCCATGACCTGAGTTACAATTTCAAGATATACAAGACCGCAAAAATGTGCTAGGAGTACGCAGCGTTGTTTCTTATCTATCAACGAAGTTGTCGCGCGGGCTATGTCGTACCATCTGCTGGATAAACAAACTAGCGACTTTCTCATAAACGCGGTAGAGGAGGGAAGGTCCTCAGACATTAAGGAGATCATAGATCGGCTTGATGGGGTACAGCTCGCCTATTTCCTGTTGACGTCGGCACCCAACCATCGCAGGGAGCTGCTCTTGCATATCAGGGACGATCTGATACCTGAAACCTTACTACATCTTGTACCGGGGCTGCGTAAGGAAGTGATAAGGGCCCTTGGAACGGAGAAGGTTGCGCTCTTGGTAGGTGGGTTAGACAGCGGAGATATTGTTGAAATCATCGAAGATTTAGACGAAGAGTATCAGACCGCCATTACAACTCATATGCCAGAGGCACACGCCACACTAATAAGAGAGCTGCTTTCATATCCGGAAAAGAGCGCCGGTAGGCTTATCCACAAAGACATAACCGTTGTTCCTGAATACTGGAGTGTGGAGCAGTTGGTCGACTTTTTATGTAACCACGCAAGACCAAACAAGAAGTTTCATGAGATTTTTGTGATCAACCCCCACCTACAACCCGTAGGAATACTAGCCTTGGACGACATTATACGTGCCAACAGGAACAGCATGGTAAGGCAGTTGATGAACACAGATATTAAAATCATCAGGCCGGGAGCCAAGCAAGAGGAAGTCTCCGAAATATTCCGGCAATATTCCTTACTGTCTGCCCCAGTAGTCAACAAAGACGGCCGCATAATGGGCTCCATTCTGGTCTACGACATAATTAACGTAATGCACCAGGAAGCAGAAGAGGATGTCTTGCATATGGGTATGGTATCGGACGGCGATGTCACTTCACCAACCTTCAGAACAGTGGTAAAACGGCTCCCCTGGCTACTGGTAAATCTACTCACTTCATCCGCAAGTTCCATAGTAATAGGATGGTTCAGTGAAACCATTAGGAGTTTTATTGCCTTGTCCATTATTATGCCGATGATAGCATCAATGAGTGGCAACAGCGGCCTCCAGGCCCTCGCGGTAACTATACGTGCCCTAGCTACTAAGCAGTTGACTTACAGGAATTCGCGCAGGTTGTTATTCAAGGAGCTGTGTGTGGGCTTCATAAATGGAGCAATTCTGGCAGCGATAGCTTCCATAGCCATCATCATACGCTTTGACAACACATCGATAGAGTTGCTCTTTGTAGCATCTATGATAACAACATTTTCCATAGCAACCTTCTCTGGGGCAGCAGTCCCTATGCTCCTACACTTTTTCGGAGCAGATCCAGCAGTTTCATCCTCGATAATCGTGTGCGCAGCCAGTGATATAATGGCATTTCTGATATTTCTTGGATTGGCAACGATCTTCTTGATGTAAAACTATCTAGCCCTAGCAGTCTTAGCGCTCAAAGTGGGTGCAGCAGGAACAGGTTCCCAGCCCCCATCAGAAGTTACAGCAGAATAAAGATCACTGGCAGCAGCAAGGAAATCACTTTGAGAAGCAAGAGCATGCAAGGAAGAATTTAAGGTAGACTTACCACACTTTGATGAGGGGTTTTGCTCTGGGGCAGCCTTGGCAGCAGTGCCTGTAGTGCTTGCAACCTTCCCACCAGTTCCCCCAAAAGTAGCTTTAGCAACCTTCTCTGTGGTCTTAGCAGCCTTGGCAACCTTCTCTGGAGCAGTCTTAGCAGTACAACTACCATCAGTCTTGGCAACAGGTTCCCATCCCTGATCGGTATTTTGCTTTAACCCTTGCTCCTCCGTAGTTCCAACACCCTTGGAATGAAGATCACCAGAAACAACCTCTACACTGCTGCAGGTTGGAACAGGTTCCCAGTCTTGTGTATTATGAACCAATGCAGTAACTGTAGGATCGGCACATACCTCCTGCTCAGGGGTTGAAGGGGGACTTTGCTCCAGAGGTTCTGCAGTAGTCTCTATACAAGGAGAGGTATCAGGGATTACTGACTTCCGTCCCCTACGTTTACACGCATAAGCGGCATACCCATAGAATAAACAAGAGACTAGAGGAGCAACTATTGCAATAGTGCAAGTGCATGGCAAGGGACTGCACAAAAATGCTGCAGCAATAACCATCACAACCCCAGCTGCAGCAGTGAGTATTCTACACGTTGGACTAGCAGCAAGAGGAGGAGTAAGCCATTTTAGCATCCTCATCCCTGCTTTTTTCTCCTGCTTATAGTCTTCTATCTCATCATGATTTAAGAGATCAGGACCACCTTTATAGTCTTTAGTATCCTTATAGTTATCTATAACAGAAGAGAAGCATTTAGAAGTTACAGGAACCTTAGCAGAATATAGATCAGCAATGCTCTGAATTACTGAACATACTGAGACCAATATAGAAAATGCCATCAGTGCATATGGGAGGAATGCGCAAGCACAAGCGGCAACTGTACCAGCAGTAGCCGCAGCACCCGTACCACTAACTCCGAGGAGAGTACCTACAACCTCTTCAAGGAAGCGCCATATACTAGCAACCAAGCCGTTACCACCAGCACCAGTGGCAGCTGCAGTACCTGCAGCTGTTATACCATAACCTACAGCAGCTTGCGTTGCAAAATAACCACCTGCACCAGCAGCAGCTGCAGTACCTGCAGCTGTTATACCATAACCTACTCTCTTACCAACCTCTGACATCTTAGGATTAGGAGTTACAGGAGTAAGAACAGGTTGTAATGATTGAACAGTAACTAATCCTTCTTCCTTTACTTGTTTAACTTGCTTACAAGATCTAACTAAATCTCTTATAGAAAATCCTGTTACCACTGAATATACTGCAGCTACCACACCAGCCAATGCTACAGCTGCAATACCTACTGGATTTGAAGCAAGAGTCCCTGCAACACACAGTGCTGCTATGGCACTACATACCATAAGCAGCATACCCATATTCATGAGCACTCCAGATACTGCATGTGCAGTGTTTGCTGCTGCAACACGATGTGCGCGTGTTTTTTGTCTGCTAAGGCTTAATTTTTTTATTTGCATCAAGTGTTGGGATTGCTTGTGGTTCTGGTTTCTGGGACCAAGGGGTGGTTATAACCACCCCTTGGTCCCGAATGCTAGGCTGTGAAATTAATGAAGACCTATCCCCCCGTCTCTAGTGTACAACGGCACAGCATAACAACTTATTACTAACGTGTAACATGCTGGAATCCAGGTGTATGCAACGATTGAGTAGCACACAGCGCCTGCACACCCATTGAAATTTAGCACCTCTTATCGCGGGCATCCTAGCCGCTACGGTCTTACCATTGGCAGCAATACCATCACAGCTCACCAATTTTCAGGATTACATGACCTAAGTCGCTAAAAAATACGATGCTGCACAGATTAAAGATTTCGCCATTAGCAGAACCTTCAGACGGAACCGTACTGCAAAATCTGGATTCAGTCCTTATAATCTTCTACGTCAACAGTTTCGTACCATAGAAATACTGCACAACCTCTGAGAATGCCATCAGTGCATAAGGAATGAATGCTAGTGCTGCTGCACCACCGGTTACTACAACAACAGCGTCGGGGTGGAGAGATTCGAACTCCCGACCCCTTGGCCCCAAACCAAGTGCGCTACCAGGCTGCGCCACACCCCGAGAGATCCGGTTAGGGTATAATATATTGCAGTTGGTGTCAATATGCCCAATAACGGGGATGTAGATATTGCAACGCTCGCGTTGGTTAGGACATATCCGTCGGGATGAACACTTCACCAGCGTAAAGTGCGATATATTTCTTCACCGCAACGTGTAAATTCCTTATCATATCTAGTACACAGTGTTTGTTAGCCCAAGGTTATTGACATAGTTAACGTTAAAACTGCAAAGGGTCGGAAAATTTCTTCCACAAGCTGGATACGCAGGCAAATTAACGACCCGTACGTTATGTTGGCGAAAAAGCACGGATATAGGTCTCGCTCGGCGTATAAGCTCATAGATATCGACTGCAAATTTAAGCTCTTGCAGCGGGGTAGGTATGTGTTGGACCTTGGTTCATGCCCCGGAGGCTGGGCTCAGGTTGCAGCTGAACGGGTTGCAGAAGGTGGCAAGGCACATGTAGTTGCCGTAGATATGGCTCCCATGGAGCGAATTCCCAATGTTGACTTTGTGCAGTGTGATGTAGAACATTCACCAGAGCTGCTGCGTGCGGCGCTGCAGGATAGGAAGTTCGATGTTGTGCTGTCAGACATGGCTCCAAAATCCTGCGGGCATCGGCAGGTGGATCATGCGAATATCATCAATCTGTGCGAAATGGCTCTAGATCTGGCAGTGGAGTTTTTACGCTCAGGTGGAAGCTTTGTGACCAAAATCCTGCAAGGGGAATATGAGCAAGAATTTCGCAGGTCGCTGCAGTACTATTTTGCGTCAGTAACGTATTTTAAGCCAAAATCCAGCAGGAGCGAATCCTCCGAAATTTACCTGGTGGGCACGAAATTCAAAAACCCAGAGCATCCTTATGGCAACTCTGAGGATGCACCATCCGAGTGTTAAAGGCCAACTACCACGCCAAAGGCTGTAATGGAACATGTGGCACAGATCGACAACGCCGTACATATTAAGAAGTGGGGGCCGGCCTCACGGATGAACATATATAAGCAAGTTGCGCCACACCACACAGCAGCAGTGATGACTGCGACAAATGCGAACAACCTCCCCCCTCCCCTGGCACGAACAACCAAGGTGCACGCGTAGTTACCCTTGCAAGGCAGAGTTACATTAACATACCGGTCCACAACGTATTGTTGTTATAAAATCGGCCTTGCATCAGAACATCTGCCACACTTTTCAACCCACAGTTTGCGTGAATATCGCATTTATTATAGTATAGTGTCGCGCGCATGTGCGTGCAGTGGGTCTGGTATACTTTTCACTAAGTTGTGGCACTCTGTGTGCCTTGTTGGCGTAAAGATCCCCCCCCCCCCCACACGCAGCGCTGTTATTCCGAAAAGTATATTGGGGAGCTTGGGATGGGTGCACTAGGAACATTTATAGCTATAGTTATAGCTACAGTTAGTAGCGCTTCTGCTGGAGCGCTACTGGAGCAGATGTTTGTTGCTTTAGATGCGGGCGATAAGCACGATGATAAAGTAAGACATAAAGAGTCAGAAGCGGAGGAACGGCGGGGCGAAGAGAAAAGCGCCGAAGCCAGCGCAGCAAAGGAAAAAGCGGTAGAGGGGCAGGAACTTGCATTACAAGAACATCGACAACGTAAGCAGGTGCCCCGGCACTACGAGAAAATTATTGATACCGAGGGCATTGCCGACGCAGTCATGAACAGGCTGCGAGACAACGGCATTAGCATACCAAGGACCTCAGATGCTACAGCGCTGACAGAAGCTGCAGTTGAAGCTATGGTCGAAGAGGTGGCAAAGCGTCTAAATGCATCGCTGGATCTCTTAGCGAAGGTCCACACCGGTAAGATGACCAAAGCGGAGCTAGAGGAACAGCATCCTCGAACAGCGAGTGCCATAAATAGCTTATCAGAAAGTTTCAGGCAACGGGGCCTGGCTTTAGGTAGTAGCGTACAAGATGTCGTGAATACCGTATTAAGCAATGCGTCTGGGATTTCCGGTGTGGAGCAACGAGCTATTGCTGAAGGTCAGTCCGCTGACACAGCTCCTACAACCAACGCTGCAACTCCAAAAGTTGTTGTTGAGGATGTCGAGAAGGCGAGCGAGGCAGGGGCGAAAGCTTCATGTAGCGGCGCACCCGTCGTCACGATTGAGGATGTATCCGATGACGACGCCCAGCCACCCGCGAAGAATGCTAATGCGGAGACAATCAACACAGGAGAAGGTAGCACACAACCTTCCACAAGTGTGGTAGACCCAACCAAAGCTTCATGTAGCGGCGCACCCGTCGTCACGATTGAGGATGTATCCGATGACGACGCCCAGCCACCCGCGAAGAATGCTAATGCGGAGACAATCAACACAGGAGAAGGTAGCACACAACCTTCCACAAATGTGGTAGACCCAACCCTTGCCGGGGGGGGGGGACATGGCCGCTGCACCGTCTAGCAAGCCATTAGAACACATACTGGAGGCCGTTACCGCAACGTGGATCTCATTGGTGAAATCACTGTGGAATGTGATGCGTCGCGCAGCCGGGACTGCTTCTAGATCTGCACAACGCGGAAAGTATGTTTGGTACGGCTATAAAAGCCATTTTTATCAACTGGCGATATCAGCCACAGCACCGGCACCCTATTGTGTATTTAGGACCAAGTCAGAGAGAAATATCACCTGGCTTGCATTCGAAGGCCTCCTTGCCACAAAAGCCTAAGTGCCGCGGCAACGCAAGCCGCTAAATGGGTTTACAGCAGCAGGAATAGAATTTTGCTCTGAACGTTCACACTCCAACCACACAACTCCTCCAGAAAGTCCTGTAGTATATGAGGCTGAGCCAAGCCCATCTGTCCCCCATGGCTAGAGTGCTGTTGAGGATGTATCTGGGGTGCTCATGAATATGGGTATGCTGCTTATGGTATGTAGTGCCATAGCAGCACTGTGTGTTGTGAGTCTTGCTTCAAATCCAGTAGGTATTGCAGCTGTAGCATTGGCTGGTGTGGTAGCTGCAGTATATTCAGTGGTGACAGGATTTTCTATAAGAGATTTAGTTAGATCTTGTAAGCAAGTTAAACAAGTAAAGGAAGAAGGATTAGTTACTGTTCAATCATTACAACCTGTTCTTACTCCTGTAACTCCTAATCCTAAGATGTCAGAGGTTGGTAAGAGAGTAGGTTATGGTATAACAGCTGCAGGTACTGCAGCTGCTGCTGGTGCAGGTGGTTATTTTGCAACGCAAGCTGTAGGTAATGGTGTGTTGGCTGGAGCCTCAGCTTATGCAAGTACAGTTGCTGCCGCCATAAAGGCTGTAATCAAGTCCGTTGGTGTTGCAGGTGTTGGTGGAAAGGTTGCTGGTAAGGCAGCTGGTTTGGCTGCAGAGGCCGCTCTGGCCCAGGCTGTGGGTATAACTGCAGCTGGTAGTGGGACTGGTACGGGTGCTGCTTTGGCGGTGACAGGTGCTTTGGAGACTGTGGCTGGTAGCGGTCTTGGAACTGGTGTTAAGGCTGTTGCTGCTGAGGTCGCTGCTGGCGGTGCTAGGGCTGCTGCGGAAGCCGGTAATTGGACCGTTGCCGGTACTGGTGCCACTAGTTGGGTTGCTGCTAGTGCCAAGAGTGCTGCTAATGTTGCTGCTGCTGAAGCCGCAAGTTGGGCTGCTACTGCAGGTGTTGCTAAGGGTGCTGCAGCTGAGGTTGGTATAGAGATTGGTACGGGTGCTGTTGAGGTTGGTGCGGGTGCCGCTGTATATGCCAATGCCGGTGTGGAGGCCGGCTTTAGCGGGGTTGTTGCTGGTGTTAAGGTTGGTAGTACGGGAGCTGCTGCTGTTGAGGGAACTATTACTACTGGTCTTGGTGGCACTGGCATCACCGCTAACGTACAAGTAGCAGCTGCCAAGGCTGGTGGTGCTAAAGCTGCCGCAGCTGCCGTTACTATAACTGCAGGTGCAGCAGCACTAGCATTCATTCCTTATGCACTGATGGCATTTTCTATATTGATCAATGTCTGTACAATCATTCAAACCATCGCTGATCTATATTCTGCTAAGGTTCCTGTCACTGATAAATGCTTCTCTTCTGTTATAGATAACTATAAGGATACTAAAGACTATAAAGGTGGTCCTGATCTCTTAAATCATGATGAGATAGAAGACTATAAGCAGGAGAAAAAAGCAGGCATGAGAATGCTAAAATGGCTTACTCCTCCTCTTGCTGCTAGTCCAAAGTATAGATTGCTCATGGCTCTGGCTTGTATTGCCATAACTATCTGTGTTGCACTCTTGCTGCCACTAACTGCATGGACCATTGCTGCCATTGCTCCTCCGCTAGTCTCTTGTTTATTCTATGGGTATGCTGCTTATGCGTGTAAACGTAGGGGACGGAAGTCAGTAATCCCTGATACCTCTCCTTGTATAGAGACTACTGCAGAACCTCTGGAGCAAAGTCCCCCTTCAACCCCTGAGCAGGAGGTATGTGCCGATCCTACAGTTACTGCATTGGTTCATAATACACAAGACTGGGAACCTGTTCCAACCTGCAGCAGTGTAGAGGTTGTTTCTGGTGATCTTCATTCCAAGGGTGTTGGAACTACGGAGGAGCAAGGGTTAAAGCAAAATACCGATCAGGGATGGGAACCTGTTGCCAAGACTGATGGTAGTTGTACTGCTAAGACTGCTCCAGAGAAGGTTGCCAAGGCTGCTAAGACCACAGAGAAGGTTGCTAAAGCTACTTTTGGGGGAACTGGTGGGAAGGTTGCAAGCACTACAGGCACTGCTGCCAAGGCTGCCCCAGAGCAAAACCCCTCATCAAAGTGTGGTAAGTCTACCTTAAATTCTTCCTTGCATGCTCTTGCTTCTCAAAGTGATTTCCTTGCTGCTGCCAGTGATCTTTATTCTGCTGTAACTTCTGATGGGGGCACAACTTCCACAAATGTATATGCGGTGTATTGGTAAATGTTGAGGATGGTTATAGTTTAAATTTTTAAGAATTTTTTCATTTTAGGATAGCAAGGAACATCCGCGCTCATGCCATTATGATTTTTTGTAGGTTAAATTAATGTGCATATTATTTTAAGGAATGTTAAGATCTGCAGATAAATTTTTAAAACTTTTAAATAGTATGCACAATACACGATCGCCAAGAAATGACGCTCCTGAGTCTGCTAAGAATCAAGTATCACAGGGTGGAAACGGCAGGCTTGATCCCAGTAGGATACATCGGAGATTCTCGCACGGCGATATTGCCAGAACAGCTGAGGGCCGACGCGCGCAATCACCATATAGTGACTCGAGGCGCAGATCATCCGTAAGCCCTGCAAAATCTTCCGTAACGTCGATCGCTAGCACACAATCTCGTAATGTAGAAAATATTGAGACACGCGGTGCAAGATTGTGCGAACTGCGACGTCCCAAGGCACCAGTGGAGCAAAAACCTCTTGTAACAGCGCCCAAACCCGCTGGGGCAAAAATTGTGAAGGCTATTGTAACGCGAAGTAGGCGTTCGGATGTTTCAAAGAGCCCTGCATCGTCTTCAGAGCAGGCTGGCCAAAGTTCCAGGGTGGCTGCAAATCCTGCGGTATCTGGCTCGCCAAAAGTGGCACCAAGCACAGCTGGGGAACAACTTCAAAGTAGTGGTAGCTCCTCAGGTTCTGTTGCATCTTCAGAGCAATGCGGTAGACAAGCGCCAGATACTTTGAAAGATTCTAAGCCTTCTCAGGAACAAAGTGGTAAGCTTTCAAAAAGTCCTGCGTTATCTTCAGAGCAGGTTGGTCAAAGTTCCAAGGTGGCTAATCCTGCGTTATCTGGCTTACCAAAAGTGACGCAAGGTGCAGTTGGGGCACAACTTCAAAGTAGTGGTGGCTCCTCAGGCTCCGCGTCAGTGCCACAAGCAACCCCTGAGGGAGTTCGTGTGGCTATGCAAAGAGATTATAGTGAAAGGCTGTTGGACACTGAACCATTTGGCAACCCCTATAAGCTCGCGATAGTGCTGTCCGAGAATATACAAAGATGTTCAGATTTTAGCATTAGTGCCGGTAGCGTTTATTCACTGCTTTGTAACTCATTGCTTTCAAGGCTCATGGGAGATAGTTATGTGCCAGGTGTTTTGGAGCCAAAGGTAACCCGTAAAGTATGTAAATTTACGCGCTCCGTGGACTTTCAACGGGGTAGGGTTGTGGTTGACGACATGCGCAGCCTAAGACTAATAACCGTCAATCGTGATGCTGTGGCCGTATCAGTGAGCAGCTATACGTATGGCGTGGATGTAGCGTCAAGAATGCCGCTTAACGCCCAAATATTTCAAGATTTGCTATCTACGCGCTACACTCCTGTGAGCCCATCGAGTACAGCAGCCAAGAGTGTTACAAATACGGCTTTGAGATTTATATTTTCATATTTAGTACACCTTGAATCGCTCAGACGTTCCTCCCCCAAGGAAGAGGAGGTGGATGCCACAATACTTACAATACTGGAGTACCTAGAAGACGGGCATACCAATATTCATGACGTATTGCATGCCAAGGATTATAGGGGTTTCTACCAGTACATGAAGCACCTTGTCGCTAGCAATGCATGTAAGGCTAATTCTTTGCTACTTAGCACAGCACAGAAAGCTGCAGCGTATATGGCTGAACACTACAACGCTTTACTGAGCAGCATTATAGTATATCAGTGTGTAAACACTTGCCCAACTAATCCATCCAGCAGCAGCACACTTAGGAAAGTTGGTAGTAATGCAGTTCAACACCTTATACCACTGTTAGGCTTTTCTTCTATACTTTCAAGCATAGCAGCAAGACTGTACAATGCTACTAGTAAGGAAGACTTGGTCTATGCAATAAGTGTGGATAATGCCCGGCTTATCATGGAAAGCCAAGACTTTAAAGATGCACTCGTTGGTGATGTAGTAACAGCTTTAAGGGGAACAATACCTCCGCTGACGGTCAGTGAGCGCTATAATCAAGAAAATTTGGAGAAAATCGCCGCTGCCGTATTCATATTTTATCCGGGCTGCAGCGTTGATGGATCGGATATAATTCTGGATAAAGACGGGCTACGGTTGCTGAATGTAGGAGAAGACAGAATACGAACCTCTCATGTCTTTTTTGACGAGGAAGGGGCTTCACGTGCGGCGCAGCAGCCGGACATACTCCTCTCGGAGTTGCAGTGGCTCTTCTGGAGCTTCAGGTCCTCAGTGGGTCCGTTAAAGTGGAATGAGTTTCTGCTAGAGCTTAACGAACTCTGTGAAACCATGATTACTGGCCAATTTGCAGCAGCTGCACAATCTGATATCTTAAGGCAGCTTCAGCGTATTGGGCATTTAAAGCAACTCGATAATCGTGCGGGGCAGGTGATATATGAGTCCTTCCTACCAAGAGTGCTGCACATACGGGGCTTTTTGCGCAACAGACAACTTACAGAGTCTGCTGCGTACCTCATAAACTTTTTACACGGCCCAAGTGCCACATCTACAGAGTTGAGCAGGCTCTTACTAAGAATATGCGGTTCTCCTCACACGGCATATGCCGGCTATAATGGAAATACCGGTCAGGGATCTGGTGTGAAACATTCGCTCACGTATTATGAGTCCGCGCTCAAGACTTCAATCGACGAGCATGCAGGCCTATTTTTGGACAGATTTCAAGCTGATGATAGAGAAAGTGGAGTGGAACGCAAGCTCGAAGATGAGTTTGACAGAGCTTTTGGTGCGCAATACAAACCTTTGGAGCTCTCAGAACGGCAGAGGCACAAAATTATACAAACCTCAGCAAAGAGATCATTTCGCCAGCTGCTACGGCTGGTCTTTTCTGGAAACATACCGGAACTCCTTTGTCTTGCCACGGTTGTTGTGTCAGTGTTTCTTGGTCTCTACGCCCCTCCCGAAGTTTTTGTAACCTGGATGATGTTCTCCAGTGGTTGTATGGGAATCGTTCTGTGTCGCTCACATAACGACGAAGGCGTTAAAGTTGAGCATTGCATGGGCACACCCCCGGAATTGTTGATGCAACCAGCGACGAATGTGGGAATGCAGCCCCAACATCTCCGTGAAGCCCTGCCTGCAACACAAGTGGGGTTACTGCAATCTGAGATTGCGCCGGCTTCGTGCAACCCGGAAGCACCCACGGCAACCTCCATACCGGCATGCCAACAACCCCAGTCTGCAATGGCAACTGCACAGTTAACCTCAGCATCCCTTGTCTCTCAAAACCATATTACATAGAGTGGTGCAGACGCAGTTACCACGTGATGAGCAGATCACTTCTCATCATGTGGTAGCGCGATGCTGACTTCCTTCCCCTACGTTTAGAGACATCATAAGCAGCATACCCATAGAATAAACAAGAGACTAGCGGAGGAGCAATGGCAGCAATGGTCCATGCAGTTAGTGGCAGCAAGAGTGCAACACAGATAGTTATGGCAATACAAGCCAGAGCCATGAGCAATCTATACTTTGGACTAGCAGCAAGAGGAGGAGTAAGCCATTTTAGCATTCTCATCCCTGCCTTCTTCTCCTGCTTATAGTCTTCTATCTCATCATGATTTAAGAGATCAGGACCACCTTTATAGTCTTTAGTATCCTTATAGTTATCTATAACAGAAGAGAAGCATTTAGAAGTTACAGGAACCTTAGCAGAATATAGATCAGCGATGGTTTGAATGATTGTACATACTGAGACCAATATAGAAAATGCCATCAGTGCATAAGGAATGAATGCTAGTGCTGCTGCACCTGCGGTTATAGTGACGGCTGCAGCCCAAGTACCACCACCCGTAACCTCACCCTCAGCAGCCGCACTTGCAGTCCCAGCACCAAAGCCAGCCTTAGCAGTTATACCACAACCTCCCAATACACTGGCTTTAGCGCTTACAGTCCCAGACACTGCAACAGTACCTTCAGCATATACAACACCCTTAGCACTCACACTACCAACACCAGCATAAACGCCACTTGCCTCAACAGTGATACCACCAGCCTCAGCACCAACCTTAGCAACACCAGCAGAAGTCCAAGCAGCCAAACCCTGAACACCATTACCTAAACCAACCTCCTTAGCAACCTCCCCAGACACACCATAAGCAACAGCCTTAGCAACATCAGCACCACTCCCAGCACCAACAGCAACCTTCCCACCAACAGCAACCCAACTAGTGGCACCAGCAGCCTTGGCAACAGCCTCGGCACCTGTAGCAGCACCAAAAGCCTTAGCGGCCGCCTCACCAGCTGTGGCAGCACTAGCACCCACACCAATCTTAGCAACAGCATCCACAGCAGCTTCAGCGGCGGTTTTACCGGCAATCAGCGCAGCATTACCTACAGCAGTACCAGCAGTTTTTACAGTGGCACTAGCGGTAACCACACCTGCACCAACACCCCAGGCAGTCCCAACTGCCTTTCCCACTGCAGTACCAGTCCCAACCACATTGGCAACAGCAGCCTTTATGGCGGCAGCAACTGTACTTGCATAAGCTGAGGCTCCAGCCAACACACCATTACCTACAGCTTGCGTTGCAAAATAACCACCTGCACCAGCAGCAGCTGCAGTACCTGCAGCTGTTATACCATAACCTACCCTTTTACCAACCTCTGATATATTAGGAGTTACAGGAGTAAGAACAGGTTGTAATGATTGAACAGTAACTAATCCTTCTTCCTTTACTTGTTTAACTTGCTTACAAGATCTAACTAAATCTCTTATAGAAAATCCTGTTACCACTGAATATACTGCAGCTACCACACCAGCCAATGCTACAGCTGCAATACCTACTGGATTTGAAGCAAGACTCACAACACACAGTGCTGCTATGGCACTACATACCATAAGCAGCATACCCATATTCAGCAGTACTCCAGACCGATTTAACCACAGCGCCACCAGGAATCAAAATACTGCACAATTTCCCTAAGAGGTTCGCATCCCTACACACCCTCAACAGCACTCTAGCCATGGGGGACAGGGCTGTGTGTGGGAGGAGGATATAAGATCGGCAATGGTTTGAATGGTGGCACAGAGGTCAGCACACCTCCTGTATAACTGGGCTTCAGTAAATGTGATAGTAGCACACATCCTCAATAGCACCCTAGCCATGAGGGACAGGAGGAAGAATATACGGGCTTGGCTCAACCTTATGAATACTACATGATCTTCGGGAGGTGCAACACACCCTCAACAGCACTCTAGCAATGAGGGGCAGGGCTGTGTGGTGGGTAGTTATCTATAACAGAGCATTTAGCAGTGATTGGAACCCTAGCAGAATACAGATCAGCGATGGTTTGAATGATGGTACAGACATTGACCAATATAGATCAGCTATGGTTTGAATGATTGTGTTTCAGTATGAGATGATCACTACAACAACCCCTATGGAGAATACTGCAATAACCTTCTGGAGGTTCAACGCTCCAGACAGAATTGGGTTACTTCTGGCACAATGCACAAAAAAACGTGGTTCTCCCGCTGAGCCTCTCTGAGAGTATGCGTTCCCCACAAATGTTACAGGGTTTCCCTGCCCTTTGGTAAACCATAAAATGTTTCTGGAACCCTCCTACGGCACCGGTAGGAATCGTATAGTCCTTGATGGTTGACCCGCCAGCATCTATGGCAAGCCGCAGTGTGGCCTTGGTTTCCCGCACTATCTGTTCGCATTCCTCATAGGAGACATCGTCCATGGCCCGCATAGGAGACACCCCAGCTCTGAACAAAATCTCCGACGCGTATATATTGCCTATTCCAGCAACTATAGAGTTATTCATCAGCGTACTCTTCACGCACGCTTTGCTTTGCCTCATCAAGTACGTGGCACTAAACTCGGCAGAGAGCGGATCTGGCCCGATCCTTGACGCGATATTCGCATATGCCTGAAAGTCGACCAACAGCACGGACCCAAATCTGCGCGGATCGTTGAACACTATGTTAAATTCGTCATCCAGCAACATTACAACATGATCGTGTTTGCCCAGTACGTGGGGCTTGGTGTGGATCATCCTGCCACTCATGCCCAGGTGAAATATAACTCTGGCACCATCGCTTAACTCAAACACTAAGTATCGTGCGATTCTGTCTACGGATCTAATTTCTCTGCCCTTAACGGCGCTCTCAAAATCATCTGCTATCCGGGCGCGCAAATCACGCCTATGTACTGTGACATCCTCCACACGCCTACCAACGGCCTTGTCGGCAAAGAACCTAGAAATGACCTCAGCTTCTGGCAGTTCTGGCATCTTCAGAGCCGAGAGACTTTTTCTTCTTGCGGCGTGCAATGTTCTTTTTTAAGAGCTCCGACAACTTCTTTTTTCTGTCTTCGCTACTAACGTTTATCTTTGACTTACCCATCACAAAAAACTACAATCCCGTTTCCGCCGTTATAGTTTAGTGGCAAAACGCGTCCTTGGTAAGGACGAGCCTCAAGTTCGATTCTTGGTAACGGCACCCCGTAGTTAATTACCAGTTTTTGCCCTCCTCGGGTAGTATTTCGTACACCCTGCCCAAGAGGTTCTGCAGTAGTCTCTATACAAGGAGAGGTATCAGGGATTACTGACTTCCGTCCCCTACGTTTACACGCATAAGCAGCATACCCATAGAATAAACAAGAGACTAGCGGAGGAGCAATGGCAGCAATGGTCCATGCAGTTAGTGGCAGCAAGAATGCAACACAGATAGTTATGGCAATACAAGCCAGAGCCATGAGCAATCTATACTTTGGACTAGCAGCAAGAGGAGGAGTAAGCCATTTTAGCATCCTCATCCCTGCTTTTTTCTCCTGCTTATAGTCTTCTATCTCATCATGATTTAAGAGATCAGGACCACCTTTATAGTCTTTAGTATCCTTATAGTTATCTATAACAGAAGAGAAGCATTTAGAAGTTACAGGAACCTTAGCAGAATATAGATCAGCGATGGTTTGAATGATTGTACATACTGAGACCAATATAGAAAATGCCATCAGTGCATAAGGAATGAATGCTAGTGCTGCTGCACCTGCGGTTATAGTAACGGCTGCAGCGGAATAAAGATCACTCTTGGTACCAACAACACCCCAAGCTCCGGCAGTCCCTGCACCAGCGTCCACACCCACACCTGCAGTAGTCCCAGCACCACCACCCGTACCTGCTGCAATCGCCCAATTGGCAGTGATACCACCTGCACTGGCAGTCCCCTCAGCAATGGCCCCAGCCTTAGCAACCTCTGTAGCAGCAACAACCTTGGTAACAGTAGTCCCACAACAGCAACCCTTAGCAGCTTCCACAACACCATAAGCCGCACTCACGGCCTTAGCAGTGGTACTTCCAGCATCCACAGCAACGCCTACTAGGGCCTCACCACCCTGAGCAACGCCTATAGCAGTACCAACTGCACCAACCTCAACAGCACCCTTTATGCCAATCTCTATACCAGCAACAATAGTGGCATAAGCACCGGTTCCTGCAGTTGCGGCTTTTGCAACAGTTACACTGGCGGCACCAGCTGTGGCACCTGCAGTTCCAGCAACCCCTACACCAGCACCACCGAAAGTAGCACTGGCAACAGCTGCCTCTGCAGCCCAACCTGCGGCTTCGGCAGCAGTTGTCGCAGCACCCGCATTAACAGCCCAACCTGCAGCACCAGCCTTAGCAACTGCCTCACCCACTGCTTTTCCCACTGCGTACCCTACGACAGACTTTATGCCCAGGAAGGCTCTTGTAAGGAATACTCCACATGCAAGCACACATCCTGCAACTATGGACATTATTCCACCGCCAACCACTTTTGCAGTTCCATCATCTGTAGCCACACCACCAACAACCTTCCCAGTAGTACTTCCAACCTCTGACACATTAGGAGTTACAGGAGTAAGAACAGGTTGTAATGATTGAACAGTAACTAATCCTTCTTCCTTTACTTGTTTAACTTGCTTACAAGATCTAACTAAATCTCTTATAGAAAATCCTGTTACCACTGAATATACTGCAGCTACCACACCAGCCAATGCTACAGCTGCAATACCTACTGGATTTGAAGCAAGAGTCCCTGCAACACACAGTGCTGCTATAACACTACATACCATAAGCAGCATACCCATATTCAGCAGTACTCCAAACTGATTTAACTACAGCGCCACCAGGAATCAAAATACTGCACAATTTCCCTCTAATAAGAGGTTCGCCTCCCTACACACCCTCAATAGCACCCTAGCCATGGACAGGGCTGTGTGGTTGGGGTGGGAGGATACAGTTATCTATAACAGAAGAGAAGCATTTATCAGTGACAGGAACCTTAGCAGAATATAGATCAGCGATGGTTTGAATGATTGTACAGACATTGATCAATATAGAAAATGCCATCAGTGCATAAGGAATGAATGCTAGTGCTGCTGCACCTGCAGTTATAGTAACGGCAGCTGCCGCTACGGTCTTACCATTACCAACCTTTCCACCTACAGCTGCAACATTGGCGGTGATGCCAGTGCCACCAAGACCAGTAGTAATAGTTCCCTGAACACCAACAGCCTTAACACCAGCAACCCCCCCTGCACCAACACCAGCCTCAGCACCAACCTTAGCAACAGTCCCGCTAAAAGTACCCCCAGCGACACCCTTAGCAGCAACTTCAGCAACAACCTCTATACCAGCAGCACCCTCAGCACATACAACACCCCAACCAGCCTTAGCACAGCATGTGGCACCAGCCTCAGCACTTACACCAATACCAGCCCAACCCTCGGCCGTGATGCCAGCAGCAGCCCAGTTTGCACCCTTAGCAGCATATACACCAGCCTCAGCAGCACAACCTGCAGCACTAGCATATACACCAGCTGCAGCTCCACCAACAGCCTTACCAGCCTCAGCAGCAGCCCAACCTGCACCAGTACCACCTACAGCCCAACTTGCACCAACCTTTCCACCAGCCTCTAAAGCAGCCCAACCTGCACCAGTACCGGCACTACCGGCCATAGCCTCAGCTAGAGCCGCATTAGCGGCCAAACCAGCTGCCTTACCAGCTGCCTTTCCACCAACACCAGTCCCAATCTTGATTACAGCCTTTATGGCGGCAGCAACTGTACTTGCATAAGCTGAGGCTCCAGCCAACACGCCATTACCTACAGCAGCTTGAGTTGCAGCCCCTGCAATCTTGCCTACTGCCTCTCCCGTTACAGCCTGAGCTATACCATAACCTACTCTCTTACCAACCTCTGACATCTTAGGATTAGGAGTTACAGGAGTAAGAACAGGTTGTAATGATTGAACAGTAACTAATCCTTCTTCCTTTACTTGTTTAACTTGCTTACAAGATCTAACTAAATCTCTTATAGAAAATCCTGTTACCACTGAACATGCCATCAGTGCATAAGGAATGAATGCTAGTGCTGCTGCACCTGCAGTTATAGTAACGGCAGCTGCAACACCACCCTTGGCACCCTCCTTACATGCACAAGCTACACCACCTGCACTGGCAATTCCCTCACTAAGCAGCACCAGTACCTTCAACAACTCTTAGGTGCAACACACCCTCAACTGCACCCAGGGTAACGGCTTCAGCAACCTTATGGAGAGTACTGCTATGGCACCACGCGGTTCCACAGTAGCCTAGCGCGATTGCGTTAGTCACCGGAGGGCAGTCTTCCCCCCCCCCCCGAAGGTGGAGTTTGCTACATCAAAGTGAGATTGAGCGGCTGCACCATCAAATGAGGTCCAACATAAGTCCGTCACCACGCCTGTAGGGACGACGCCTCCCCGCAACAAGCCAGATGCGGTAGAGCCCGTGACACCCCCCACTGGAGACGATGGCACAGAACTTTCTACAACCCCGCCACTTTGGGAGTCCCCGGAAGGTCCTGCAGATACACCCACATGACTTCCGACATGGGATTGCAGTGATACCTGCACCTGACGCGCACCTGAGACAAGGCCCGCATCACTAGCTTGAAGTCGCTCCCCTGCAGCCGCAGCACACGTTCCGGCATTCTCTATATCACAAGATTGTGTGCCAGTAATCGGCGCTATAGAGGATCTAGCCGGACCCGCTACGGATTGCCCATTCGAACCACCGCTCAACACGGCATTAACAGTATCCGACAGCGTACTGCCCCCACTAAGGCCGCGCCGGGCTAGAGAGGTCTTCACGCCATCCAAGAGTCTCGCCGTCTTGGGATGCTCTGACCGCATCTGTGCCTCACTCATGCTGCCGTCTTGGACTTGCCTCACAACCTCAATTGTCTCGCGCAACTTTTCCGCCGCTACTTCAGCTATAGCATCAACAGCCTTTTCGGCCAGTACATCAGAGCTTCGACTGATAGGAATACACACCCCTTCACTCCGCAGCTTTTTCAGCACATCTGCAGCTAACGACTTGGTATCTAAAACTGATTTCACGCCCTCCTTAATAGCAGCTGCACCGGCGTCAGCAGTACGAGCGATCTCTACACCACTGGAACTACTAGGCAAAGGTTTCTCCTCAGCTTTTTCTGATGAAGACTCCGCGTCTACTTCAACAGCACCCAGCTCCCGCTTCTCATATCCACCAAATATTTTTTCGATTTTTACCCCAATAGCAATACTAGCCAGGGTTACGATAATAAAACCCAACACCCCCTAGCCTTCCCCACTACAGACTTTTTTCATCCTCTCATAGGACTTACTAAACCCCCTGAGAGAGTATACACTTTCTATCTTCCTACCATCCTCGGCGTACCCCACAGCTGACATGCTCAAGCCACGCTTAAACGCGTCTATCAATGCAGAATCGATATCAGCATTCTCAGCCCATGCCACCTGGTCATCAATTATAGACATCGAGTAAGACTTCTTTTGATCAACAGTAAGTGCCACGGGCTTGCTACCGTATTTGATGCCAAACGTGATGCTAACCTCGTCAAAAACATCGCTCACCCTTGTGACCATTACCGCCGCATCACCACGGGTTTCACCGTCACCATGCTTTATAGGAAACGACAGAAGGTAGCAAAACCTCTGGCCCTCTTGAACCGCGGTATATATGCTCCAGTCCCGGTTTTTTTCAACCAAATACACATTCCCCACCCCCGCAAGCAGAGCGTTAGAGGACCATCCATAGAAAGGCAGACAGCAGAGGATACTACAATATGCCAAAAACCTCATGATCAACATCCCACGTTTACCCTATTAGCTTCAATAAATGTTTTGATTTTGCAGAGCGCCTGTAATTCTATCTGTCTGACCCTCTCCTTCGAGACGCCATACTTCTCGCTCAATTTCTCAAGGGTGTCCGGACGTTCCTGCAACCTGCGTCTGGTGAAAATGTCGCGGTGCCTGTGATCTAGAGTAGAAAGAGCAGCATCAAACATGGACTTCTTGATGGCACTTTCCTCATCCGCGAGATACATAGCCTCCTGACTGGGAAGCGAGGAAGGCACAAGATCTTGCAACTCAACAGAGCTCTCCCCGTGCACTGGTTCATTAAGCGAAACATCCCGACTAGCGAAAAACCGATCCATCCGCTCAACTTCCTCCTCTGAAGTGGCGCACTCCTCCGCAATAGTCTTGACCTCCTTCTGAGTCATAGAAGTACCACAACCCAACAGCCGCTTCTTAATTTTTCTAAGGCTAAAAAACAGTTTTTTCTGCGCCTGTGTCGTGCCCACGCGTATGCAGGACCACGAGCGCAGGATGTAGTCCTTGATAGATGCCTTTATCCACCATACGGCATACGTCGCAAGCCTGGAGCCAAGATCAGGATTGAACCTCTTCACTGCCTGCATTAGGCCTATATTCCCCTCCATGATCAGCTCCATCAGAGGAAGCCCATAGTTCTTGAACCCCATGGCTACCTTCACCACCAACCGAAGATGACTGGTTACTAACTTGTGGGCATCAGCAACCGACCCTCTCCTGTACCAGTTTTCCGCCAGGCGCTTCTCCTCCTCCTCGGAAAGGACGGGAAACGTGCGCACCTGAGCAATATACGAAACCAGGTCACCGGACCCCATACAAGAAAACACCGACGCTGTCAGCATACCAGAAGCACTCCCCATTTCACAACCACCTGCTAGCAATACAAGTGCCATATAGGTAGAGTATAGTGAATTTTCAAGACTTTGCTAGTATAATGGTCACCGGTGTACGAGAGATATTGCAATGAACATAATTATCGCATGTAGAGGGTACAAGGCAACGGCAAGTATCAAATCTTATGTCGAAAATAGCATTATATCTCACGTGGGTAAATACTTGCGAGATAGCCCAGAAATTAACGCAAGGGTTGTTATGGCCAAAGAAGCGCATATGCTCACCGCATGCGTTTCAATATGTGAGGATCATCACGAATTCGTCAAGGCGTCAAAAAGCGCTGACACCGTATACAAGGCCGTGGATGACGCCGTTGCGCACATAGCCAGCAAGTTGCGTAAATATAAAGGGGAAAAGATAGACAGACATCGCAAATTGAGGGCTGTGAGAGACTGGGCGAAGTGCAAGGGATACTCATTCAGTATTGAGGAAGCAGGCAGCCCCGATATCGAGAATTCACGCTTAATAATAGAAGAGGAGATATCGCTTAAGAGAATGTCTGTAGGGGAGGCAGCCATGGAGATGGAGCTACTGTCTATACCGGCGCTTCTGTTCATCAACGCAAGAACCGGCAAGGTGAATATGGTGTATGCAAAAGGCGAAGCTATAGTGTGGGTTGACCCCACAAATGCAGTGATAGGAGAACAAAATGACGATGTATGAAGGTGGTCAGGATGTGCCAGGATATAAACGCAATACTTGCAGCGTTGTCATCTCCCATGTGTATCTGCGGGTATATCCCAACAGATGTACGCTTTTGCTGTAGAATGAGGGCGATAATAGTCCTTCTTAATCTGGCTGTCGCGTGATATTTAATACCCAATGTTAGAACTTCATGGTGCACAACGGTATGTCAGGATCTAAGCGAGCATATACAGTGTCATTCTTACATCGGAGTTTGCAGAGGAAGCGGTTCCTAATCACTCTGTTCCCCGTATGTATAATTCGCTAATGTCCAAGCTTCCGCATTATCGCAGTAGTTCTAGAACACAATTAATATTGTGGTAATCCGTTGGCATGTAATGTCTGCATAAATCAAGACAATCGAGGAAAATAATAAATGCAAGGGGGATCTGGCGACATCCGCAGTGAGTTGTTGAACGCGATACGCACCAATGATGCCGAGGGCGTTCGGAAGGTGTTAAAGGCGCTTCCTGTGGAAGAGAAAGCCGTAGCGATGTGCCGCCCGATTTTTGACAACAAACCGCTGTTGCAATACGCGCTTGTAGAGGGTAAAGCGCATCCAAGCCCAGATGCATTTAAGGCGATTCTGGAATGTTGCACTCCCGATATCCTAAATACAGCAGATCCTTACAGCAATCAACCGGCATTTCTGGCGCTCGAAGCGCCTAAAGAGTACTTGGACGCCATGCTAGATACAAAAGGGGTCAACTGGGGCGTGAGCAATGCAAGGGGTGATACTCCGCTCGCCCATGCATTGAAAGGAGAAGATATAGAATTCCACCAGCAGTCGTTTGCCAAGTTGGCACAGTTACATCCGCATGTTTTGTACCGAGTCAATAAAGCTGGTGGCAATATTTTGCACGCTGCCTGTGAGTCCGGTAATCCGGACAAGGTTACGTTCGCTATGGATCTGCGTAACGCGGTGTCGGACACTCCGCTTGGAGGCGCTGCAAGTAGGAGCGCTGCGGATTTACTCAATCACAAAAACGGTTTGGGTGAGACCCCGCTTCATATAGCATACAGGAAACTTTCCCCGGCAGACTCTGCAATATTTGACCAGCACGTTCAGAGCGCTGACCTTTTGGCTAAGGACAAAGAGGGTAAGTCGGTAATATACAGGGCAGTGGAAGCCAATAACACTCACGTATACGATCTGTGCAATGGCAATGCCGGCTACACCCGAGAGCTGGTCATGTGTGCACTAGAGCATGACAATCAGTCTATAATCGACAGACTTACCGGGCACCAAGCTCAGTCCACACCAGAGAACCAGCCAGATCTGCTTAAAGAGTGCGTTTGTGAATTGCTCAAGGATCCGGAAAGGCTAATCAGATGTCTGAATTCTGAAAATCCAAGAACCGACTTATGGCAGGATCTTTACAACAAGCTAGATACAAACGATGACAGAGCGGCCTTTGCGTGTTGTGCTGCAGCCTCTGCGCATTATCGGCTCAGATGGAGGCTGACCGACAGCATATCACACCCGGAAAATCCGCGTGCCCTCAACGAGAACCTCAGTCTGGCTTTGGAGGATGGCCACAACCTTAGAAATCCGGCGATATTGGGTAGTGTAGTATCCAAATTTCCCGCCTCCGATTGCATAAGCACAGATAAGATAGCAAAGATTGCTCTGGAAAACCCCACTGCAAGCACTTTGCTAAATATGCTACAGCACGCTAATACTGTCGACGCGGCCGGCACAATATTGAAAGCGATCTCACAGCGTAATTGTTCTGGTGTCTCAGCAGTGAGTGAGATGATACGCTCATCTGGCGGGGAACAAATACTTGAATTCCTTGATGGCGTATCGCAGCGCGCCGCTCTGCTGCGTCGGCTTCTGGTGCAGGATAGCGCTCTTGCGGAAGGTATGCAGTCGCTACGAGAAGAAGTATTCAGAACTACGGTGTTTCTCGCACAATCTGGTGATATTGACAAGATGCGCGCAGTGTTCAAGGCGATGCCAGATGCAGTATACGCGGAAGATCCAATATCGGGCAAAAGCGCATTAGAAATGGCTTCTGATGCCGATCATGTGCAAGCTACACGTTTCTTGCTTGAATGCCATAAGAAGATTTCTAGAAACGCTGAGTTGAGCACCAATGATGAAGACTTGCAGCACGCTATAGAGAGTATCACCCAAGTTGCCAGAGTTGATCCAGATACTGCCAGCAGTATGATTGATGGCATCCTACAAAGTGGAAAGGCAATTCCGCAATCCGATGCAGAAAGAATACTGCGAAATGCGGCTCCGGAAAATGCACACAAACTAGCCGCCATCCTCGAGAGGACATATCCAGGACTCACAGAGCAAGTATCACGGCAACAAGCCGTGCCGACACGGCGGCCTAGAGGTTTGGCCGAGCTGTATGCCCCCAGGCAGAGCGATGCAGGACCGACGGGGGCTGGTGACAGATCAAGTATGCACCGCATCGATGATGACCATGAGGCCCTGCAGTACTACGGGCTATTAGGCAAGTATGTGACCCTAATTAAGACATCATCAGACAATGCACACAAGTTCAAAACCACTCTCAAAGATGATTTTAAAACTTTTGAATCCTTCAAGCAATCCGCTCGCGCAGACGCTACGGGACACAGTATCTTTACTCTCGTGGCAATGCACGGCGTACCCACACAAATGGATCTACTAGTATCGAGGTTTACTGAGGTACAGAGGGAGAATCTTGCCTTCCGAGCCAACTATGAGAGCTTCTCCTCATTAGGCTCACCCCTACAATGCGCGATTAAAAGTGGCAATCTTAGCATGGCGCATCACCTGTTGGGTAAGATGGATCCCAGCAAAATATGCACACAATATGGCGCAAGTAAAGACAACCTACTACACACTCTAGTCAAAACCGGAAACCTAGATATCCTCTTCGATTTGCAACGTCTTACAAAGTGCAATGATAGGGAGCTATCAGCGTTGGTAACAGAAGCAATCCTGCAAAAAGACGCCAATGGGCGTACGCCCATAGATGTTGCCTTTTCCATGGGCGAAGAGTCATGCAGCACGCTGTGCGCATTCATTTCCGGTGCAGTGCAAAACAAAGATGTGGAACGCCTTTTGGGCAGTAGTACGATAACCAACCTCGCGTTGAAGCACAATAATCCTTCAGCGATAAAGTGGGTGTTTGATTTAGCTAAGAGATTCAACACCTCACAGGAAACAAAAGGGGCTCGCACGCGTATTGACGTATTGGGCAATGTAGACAATCTCGAAGCCCTGATATCCCAGACTGTACAGAATGATAATCCTGAGGTGCATCGGGTCCTACTAGAAAAAATACAGGAAAAGTACCCCCATCAGTTCCCAGAAATCTCCAGACAGCTGCTTGTATACCTAGCCAAGAATAACCTGTACAATGCAGCGCTATTTAATGACTTGGAAAAATCAGCGCAAAGCTTCCTTGACGCGGGAACGGTTGACTCCCTTGTAAAACAAGCAGTCGAGTATGATAATCCGGATCTGATCAAGCATGTGCCTCCGGCGACAACGTGTTTAAAGTTGTTAAACATGTTGGGGAATCGGCAAGACCCTGATAGCGCGACACCACAGTACGCTGCACTGAAGGATAATATGCTGGCACTCCTGCTGGCAAACCTGGATGAGGGGAGTTTTAATGGCCTTGCGCGCGAAGATTTAATCTCGCACATTGTGTCACACAACATGCTAAAGGCATGCGAAGTGTGCCTACAACGCTCTCCGGACAACCGTGCACTACTGTTAGATGCCGCTATTCGTTCGGGTAATATACAGATAGTAGAAGCAGTGCTCAACAGAGATCCTGACGTTCTGCTACGCCCTTATAACGCACCAAGCGGTGGTGCGAGCGCCCATGCGCAGGCCACAACTTCGGAGTCTTTGTATGCATTCGCCGCTTCAGTGTGCCCTGAAACCGACGCTGAAAGGGCCATGTTGCGATACTTGGCATACCGAACCGTGAACGCTGTGCTTGCAAAAGATAGGGCAGCAAATACGGCTATGCAATCTGGGGCATCATCACAACATGTCGCACCTCAACCAGGGTTTGTACCTAGTAGCGAGTTTGCCAACACCTTGAAGGGCATGCTGCTGCGACATAACTTGGATTTAAGTGCTGAGGATCGCCATACACTTGACAGGCATGCATCAGCCGCAGACGGTAACGCATTTCAGCAGACAGGAAGCGAAAATCTGCTGCGGATAGCATTGGAATCTCGGGACTGCAAAGCAGCAGAAAAATTGCTCAAGGACTATATAAGTCGCTATGGGCGCGAACCTAGCGATAGCACTAGAGAAATCATTAACCAAAATATAGGTGGCCGTTCCATATTGCACTTAGCAGCCTTGAATGGTAACCACAAAATTCTCGCAAGCCTCATAGAGCTTGGCGGCGATCCGGCCCTTACTACGGACCGCGGGGAAAACGTGGCGCATTTGTGCACACAAAGCGGTATGAAAAAAGACAATGGTGAGTACGTCTTCGCGTCCCTGATTACCAATGCCTCTAGAGGTAGCAACCCCCTAAATACAGTTGATGCAAACGGTAAGGGAATTCTCGCGCACGCGGCTAGCTGTAATGACAAGCCAAGCACTGTAGAAATGCTGGAGCTTATACACAAGAATCCGGAGCTTGATTCCCAACTGCTAAAACGCAAAGAAGGGGCAAAGAGAAACGAGTTCTTGCATGGCACTATTGCAAGTGCGGGCCTGAGACGGCGAGATGACGCCATCGACACTTTTCTGGACAACAATCCCCAGGTAAAGGCCAGCGCAAAGCAAGATCTGTCGCTCGAATCTTTAGCAAGGGCAAAGCACCTGGATGATGACACTTTGGCAAACGTGCTAACGCGTGCATCTATGCACTCATTTAGCGAAATACACCCTTTAGAACCCGCAAGCACGATCGTTGGGCGGCCCAGGAACGTATTTATTGAGCATCAGAGGACCCTATTTGCCGCCATAAATTCGGGCACTCTAAGACCACATGACCTTGAACATATGAGTCGCGTGCCTGCGGAGGCGTTTTCGGCCAGGGATTGTAGAACTGGGGTTTCCCCCATAGAACACGCCATTGCTGTAAAAAATCTTGACTTCATAAAGTATGTGCTGGAGCACAGAATCGGCGAGCTTAGACCAAATATATGCAACGCAGAAGGAGACAACTTGCCGGTACAGATATCGAAGTTTGTCGCTGAAAACCCAGATATCCTACAACAGGATAGGCGATTTGCCGAACTGTACACGAATTTTCTCGAGCGATGCCATTGCACCACACAATCTCAAAGTCAAACCTCTGTAAGGAAGGTCTTGGGCAGTAATGCAAGGCTCGGTGCTTTGTGTGACAAGGCAGCAGCCGCTGCCGGGAATGAGTCAACTCTCAAAGATACGCTATCCCGTATTGAGCACGGACTACAGGAAAGTTACGAACCACGGGTGGTAAGTCAGCTTGCAGCGTTTGTAAAAGACAATCCGGAATTTAGTCGCAATTCGGCCAACACATTTCGTACTCTATTTTCGCGCGCCATATCAGACGCCGTGTCTGCGCGTCAAGGCATAAGCGACCACCACAGGCGGTACATTAAGGAGCTTATTAGAAACAGCGATACCAGAAAGTTGTTGACCAATGTAGACCACGAGGGAAACAACGCTCTACAGAGCATATTGAACGAGCTGTCAAAGAGCAAAGTTGGCATAGGCATAGCCAAGGCTGATGTACTGCAGGAAATATTTACAGAAATTCTAGATAGTCTCAGCAACGAGGACCCAGAACTACTTAAGGAAATACTCCTGAAGCATAGAAATGCGCGTGGAGAAAACTGCCTCGAGACACTAGCGGCGGTAAAACCGTCGTATGGCATATTCAGAGCAATCGAAACCAAGCTAGGAGCCGAAGCCATAGCTGACTTTTGCGATCTTAACACGATATTGGTGAGAGCAGCTAACCAGGCAGCTCTTCAGCGTCATATTTATGAAAACTATGCAGTGTTTCCTGTTGGCGGATGTGATGCTGAGCAAAATGTCCGCATACACCAAGCAGCCATATCCGGGGATCACGACGCTTTCATTGCCACAATGCAAACCGGGGGTAACATAAATCAGCTAGACAAGGACGGTAACACGCCTTTGCAGAGCCTGCTCATTCACCTAGTGCAAAATCGTGGAAATATCACAGATGGACACCTAAAAACCTTAGAAACGTTGGTTGCCCACGGAGCGGCCCTACACCACAAAAACAACCATGGATTGTCCGCGTGTGACATGGCAAAGGAGTTAAAAGGGCCCCTATTCGGCAATGAAAACAGCTGTCTGCAACTTATTGCTCAGCATAGGCTACGGTACAACAAACTCAAACAAGAAGCACAAGAAGAAACTGAAAAGGGCTTTGTCAGGCACAAGGAAAGATATCAATCCGCACAGTGTGATATATCCGGCGCAACCATAGCAGTAAAACTGGGTAGCGGAACACTGCTGGCCAGCAAGTTGCTTTACAGTGATTTATGCAACAGGAACAACTTAAGCAGGGCTACTTTTGATTTCAATGCAGGGCAGGACCAGGGGTACGTAGAAAAAGTAGGCAACAAGCGCAACTATGTGGCTACTACAGGCACAGTGAAGCTGACCTTATCTTGGAAACCGGCACGAGGTCCGGAGCAGAAAGTGACTGTAATGGTCCATGCAGACGGGAAGATAGAAGTAGCGCCTGATTCCATAGGCAAATGCGGGGCGAAAGGGGAAAAACTAAACTTCAACAACTGTAGAGTATACGTAGGAGGGTTCTCTCTGGAAGATGCGCTTAGAAACGGCGTCTGGAAGACTGCACCAAAACGGTCTGCTGCGGAGGATCTCGAAAGAAGCCAGCAGCACAGCACAACACGCGGGACAGAGCAGTCACCAAGTGCGGGAGAGCAACGTGCGACGGGGCACGGATCCGAACTCGATGAGGGTGCGTCACCTACAATGCGGGATGTCGGTAGTGAGCCAAGCGCCGACGGGCCGGAGCAAAGCGGCACAACATATCGTAGGCAGCGGAGCGCATCCTACCCCGATATAAGATCGAACTCCGCATTACCGCAATTGCAGAACTACATCGCCAATGTTTCCGGGCCTCACCTTGCACCGCGTGGTGGCAGTTCCACGGATTCTATAAGTCAAGATGGTAGCCCTAGCGGTGATGCACGACTTCAGGCACATTCGGATGCTGGCCCACAACGCACAGAATCATCGCAGGTGGACAGTGCAGGAGAGCAACACACGACGGGGCACGGATCTGAACTTGATGGGGGTACGTCATCCACAATGTGGGATACCGGCAGTGCACCAAGCGCTGACGGGCCGGAGCAAAGCGGCGCAGCATATCGTAGGCAGCGGAGCGCGTCTTATCCTGATCTGACATCAGAAACTGTAAGCTCTCAATCGTCACAGCAGCAAAACTACACCGTTGGTGTTTCTGAGACTAGCTCTCTATCGCGCGATGGCAGTTTCGCGGATTCTACAAGCCAAGAAAGCGAGGCCGGGCACTACAGCGAAAGAGATGCGTTGTTGTCCCCTTCCGCAGAATCCACCACATTTTCCCCAATTGCACAAACGCGTGCTGAAACAGCAAGTAGTGCAGAAAGTAGCTCTCTGTCCAACTTTGAATCGCGTGATGCAACACTTGGCACGCAACATTCAACAACCGCTGGAGCCCATGATGAAGCTTCCGGAGCAGCAACCGCATATGATGATACCAACAATGCAAGGCGGCAACATTCTAGTTACAGTGATTCTGAGCAACTTGCACCCTCGCCGGCTAGTGCGTTACAGCACCACGCAGCAGCTATAACTGGGCAGGCACCAGTTGCCCTAAATGGGGAAAATGCACAACAGATTGCACCGGAAGCTCGAGAATGGGCTAGTATAACAGGCGTGTGCAACAATGTTGACAACTATTACGCATTCAACACTACCGCAGCCAGCAATGTAACCTCGGCTGCCGCGGCTTTGAAAGCACTTTACGATGGGTATATCCAGACTGCAAACAACGGGCAAGCGGATATAAAGACACTGAGAGAAACTATCCCCACAAAGCTGGAAGAACACGGCATTGAATCCAGAAACTTGGGCACAGACCCCTCTGTTACCATACGCAACGGAGTGGTTCAGCACTCAAGCGCTGTAGACGTACCAGATGATTGGACCTCTCCCTATGGGTTTGGCAATAACCTTGATGCTGAAATACGATCAGAGCTACAATTCATCGCCGATGTTTGCAATAAATCCTCAATGGATTGCACGATCAGTATGCATCTAAAACATCTTCCTATGTTAGCACTCGCTGTACAAAAAATCAGAAATGCACCCCCCACAGGCGTTAGCTCAGACTCCCCCTCACTTGATCGGCAAGACGGAGAAAGGGTACTAAAGGATATCACAAACACTTGCATGCTGTGTGATGAAGTGACTGTCACATCAAGATCTAGCGCTGCCACCGCAGTTCAGTACGCACAGCAACCTGCCGACGAATTACCTGATGCAGGAGATTATGACGACCATAGTCAAAGTGCTGGCAGTACGCTGAGTACTGTTGGTTCGTACACAAGTGATGATGAGGGCATAGTAATAGCGGAGGAGGACCTCGACTACATACAACCTCAACGCCAGGTGCCGGCAGAAGAGAGTAACGGACTTTCATGGGATCCCAGTTATGATATTGCGTTGGCCACAGATGGGCAAGCCGTCGATGCGACGCCAGATATTGACAATGTGACTTTGCCTCCTTCATCAGAATTATCACAACAAACTGCCGATATTTTACGCAACCTAGGGTTACAAGACAGCAGCAATGCATTGGCTCCTGATGCCAGTAATGAACACCAAGAAGCTGGGCCAGGAGAAGGTGCCCCGGCACAGACAACCCCTTGGCAGCGTATTTTACATGTGTGTAAGCAGGCAGGGTCTTATTTCGCATTTGACATACCAGACACCTGCAACATTGAGGACGTTGCATCACAACTACAGGCACGATACCAAGAAATAGAAAGCAGCTCTTCATCTGGTGTAGGAGTGGGCAAGCAGCAACAAATAACACAAGCAATAAACGATGTGATGAGTGAGCATGGCGCAAAGTGTGCTGTGCTTGGCACTCCAATGTTAAAAATAACCAACAACGATATAAGGATAGGTGATAGTGACAATACAATACCCGAGGGATATAGCTCACCCTATGGATTTGGAACAGAAGTTGATGGCAAGATAGGGTCCGCGTTGTCAGCAATTCGGGAGATTGCACGCAGATCTTCTAACAATTTTACAATGACAATCCCTCTGGAACACCTGCCAAGAGTTATAGAAGCAGTAGAAGCAGAAAAGGCGCGGCCGCCATCGGGTATCACATGGCCACAGCTGGGAGTTGGAAATACTTCAAGTATTGATAAAAAAGGTGGGGAACGACTCCTGAAGGATATAACCAACACCTGTCTGCACGCAACAGCGGAGATAGGCAGTCCGCAGGAGGTTTTCTCTGGTTCAGTACAAAAAATTGCAGCACAGTGGGAAAAAAGAGAGGCAGAGCAAGACAGTAGCATAGCCAGTACTCCTGGAAGTCGCAGCAGGTCTTCTACAGCTTGTTCTTTCACGAGCCCGGAGTCAGCCTTGGCGCTGCAGCAATTGCCTGCTAGCGAAGCACAACAGCTGAAAAGTGCGGTAGCAGGGCTAGCTCAAGGTTTACACAACGCACAGCCTGGCAGCAACGGTGAGGAGGCCAAGGAATCCGGGCAGGAGATTGCAGGGGCACAACAAATTTCTGGTGATGTATCCAGTGTTGGCACACACATACTTCGTTCTGAAGGTTGGGCAGGCGTGGCAACACGTCCCACAACCCCGGAGAGCACGCTAACACTTGATAAGAGTGTTGAATACGATGGTGAGCAAGCAGCGCCTGGGGCACCTACTCCCACTCCGGATGTGCAACAGAAAGAGGGTGGGCTAGAGCGGCAATAGAGCCGCATAGTGCGCTGCCCACCTACGCACGCCGGGCATCGTCAAGAGACTACAACGGGGACGGGCCTGCACCGTTTGGCACACAAAAACGTCGCGCGCACTCTACTTTGGCAGCTTATCTAGATATAAAAGTACCCCAGAAACCACCATCACCCACACGAAAGAAAACGGCAGAAATACTTTCCATCCCAATCTCATGAGCTGGTCATACCGATAGCGTGGTATGGTCGCTCTGACCCATATAAAGCAAAACAGCAGCAACAGAACCTTCAAGCAGAACCACACAAATCCGGGAATCAGGTACAGAAATTGGACGTCTATTGGGGGATACCACCCACCCAAAAAGAATATCGTCATCATGGCGCTGACGAGAATCATGTTGGCATATTCACCCAAAAAGAACATGGCGAACGGCATGGATGAATACTCAACGTTATATCCGGAAACCAGTTCCGACTCGGCCTCAGGCAGATCAAAAGGATGGCGATTCGTCTCGGCGAGTATTGAAATAAAAAACACGAACGCCATGGGCAGCAATAGCAAATCCACCCAGTACGGCATGGTGTGACGCATCACAACAATGTCAACCAATCTTAGAGACCCAGCCGATACAGCCACTGACAGGACAACCAGCCCCATGGACACCTCATAGGAAATCATCTGGGAGGCAGATCTGATTGCGCCTAGAAACGCATACTTTGAGCCACTAGACCATCCTGCCATGATGATCCCGTAAACCTCTAGAGAAGATATGGCAAAGATGTATAAAACCCCCAAATTGATATTGGCAATAGACGCGGGAATGGTAGTTTCAACGCCGTTGATCACATACGTACTGGCCCCAAGAGGTATGACCGCCCACCCAGACAGCGCGAGAGTGAATGTGATAACAGGAGCGATGAAGAAAGCAAAATTCCTCGACTGCAGCGGAACAATACTTTCTTTGGTCACCAGCTTTAGCGCGTCAGCAAACGGTTGTAGCAGGCCAAATGGCCCAACAACGCTCGGACCGTGCCTCAGCTGCATAAAGGCCATGACTTTGCGCTCCATGTATACAAGGTATGCAACCGAAATCATAACTCCCACAATCGCAGAGAGCATGACAAAAACCGATGACCCAGACGATAACAGTTGAGCCATCAATCTCTGGAGGATATCCATATCAGCAGGCTTTCTCTGTGAAGAATTTAGTACACTTGGCCATGGTCGCAGACGCCCTGCTTATAGGATCAGTCATATAAAAATTCCTTCGCTCAACAGTAAACTCCCCCTTCAATGCGGGCAACCGCGGCTTACCGCCTTTGCTAGGCGCGAACCATTTTGCAGCAACCAAGCTCCCTATGTTTTCTTCCCTAAACTGGTCGCCAACACTCGCAAGCTCCTTCCAAACGTCAAAAACTGAACTATAATGAAAATCGCATCCAACGCGCTCTGCCAGCATATTTAATATCATCCAATCCTCCACCGAATCCCCAGGGGAGCGAACCGCAACCTCAGTCCTTTGCACCCTCCCTTCAGTATTGACGTAAGTGGCCCTTTTTTCCGTATACGCAGCACCGGGCAGTACAACATCCGCAATGTGCGCACCACGGTCCGCATGATGCCCCTGATACACCACAAAGAGCGCAGGATTGGCGTCCTTTACGGGGCCGAGATCTATCTCATCCGCACCGAGAAGATATAACATCTGGAAATCGCCACTGGAAGCCTTATGCAAAATCTCGCGTACTCCAACTTTGTTTGGATCTTTCGGAAGGAAGCCTATATCCAACCCCCCAACCCTAGCGGCCGCTCTGTGAAGCACATTAAACCCATTCCAGTCATCCCGAACCATATTAAACTTCTCTGCAATGCGGGCAGCCAGCTCCAATACTTCCCCTCCTACATCCGAAACGAGCGCGTCTTGCCCTAGCACAATCATCGGCCTTTTTGAAGCCTGCAAAGCCCCGCAAAATTCGTGATGTCCATCGTAAATATCCCGTAACACGCTGAGCTCTCGCCCCAAATCCTGCACCGCATATGTGTAGTCAAAACCACATCCCGCAGCAGCAATAACAATGCCGCCGCCCAGATATCGTTTGCGCAGTCTGGCATTTATTATGGGTGCGTCAAACCTCAGGTTCGCATTCACCAGCAAGCACAAGTCTGCCTCTTCTATGCCTGCAATCGACGTATTAAACAGGTACATACTTCTGGGGTTTGGCGGCAGTTTAGCTCCATCTTGCCTGCATTCCATGGTTTCGCTACCATGGTGGCACATCAGCTTTTTCAACAAAAACATAGATTCACAATCCGCCAGGTCACCAGAAATCGCGGCTATACCACCAGGCGGCGTATTACGGAAGCGTTCCATAACCAGTCCAAGCGCTTTATCCCAACTAGCCTCTACAAGCTTATTGCGCTTTCTCACATAAGGCTTATCCAGGCGCTGAACATTCAAGCCATCGTACGAGAATCTCGTTTTATCTGAAATCCACTCCTCATTTATGTCTTCATTCAGCCTCGGCAGAACGCGCATGACCTCAAGACCGCGAGAGTCGACCCTGATATTGCTGCACACAGCATCTAAGACGTCTATCGTGTCACAATGAGAGAGCTCCCACGGCCTGGCCTTGAATGAATACGGCTTTGAGGTAAGAGCGCCTACGGGGCATAGATCTATTATATTGCCAGACAACTCGGAAAGCACACCCTGCTTGATGCAAGAATCTATCTCCATGCTTTCCCCCCTGCCAAAGGTGCCGAACTCATATGTTCCTGCAACATCTGACAGAAACCTCACACACCTGGTGCAGTGGATGCACCGGTTCATCGAGTTTTCTATAAGGGGGCCAAATGCCTTTTTCGATACGGCCCTTTTACATTCATCATACCTACCGATACCGCGCCCGTAGCCCATAACTTGATCTTGCAGGTCGCACTCTCCCCCTTGATCACAAATTGGGCAATCCAAAGGATGATTTATCAGTAGTAGCTCAAGCACACCTTCTCTGGCCTTGCGCACCCTTTCGCTGCCAGTGCTTATCTCCATGCCTTCAGACACAGGCATGGCGCACGAAGCAACAAGCTTGGGTTGTCCGGTAATTTCCACCAGGCACATCCTGCAATTTCCGGCTATGGCCAGACGTTCGTGATAGCAAAACCTCGGAATTTCGACCCCGGCGCTCTCACACGCCTGGAGGACAGTAACCCCCTCCCCCACTTCTATTTCCGTAGAGTTTACTACTACCTTGACCACCGTACCCCTATATGCTTGACCATTGCACTGGAACCCCGTCGGAACCCTCGACCAGATTACCGTCATCAAACTGGGCCGCCATGAACACGTGCCCCTTATCCCTATCAACGTACTTTACGGGCCTTACCGACTTTCCAGCATACATCTTAGCGTAGCTACCCTTCTTACGCTGGCTAGGGTTATTTTTGCTAGCGGTTTTAGCAACCTTGCCACCTTTTGCCATTACAAACCTCCTAAAAACAGGGTAATTCTATCAGGTGACATCACCCCGTCAACAACAATAACCAAGATGGGTCCGGAAATAGCGCGGAAGTAAAACTAAAAGATACCCCAACTAATGCGACCGAGCATAATCCCCGCAACCTAGGCCATAGACGCGGCAACCACACCTGAAAAAACTTTATGAGTCAATATTTTCGACTCTGAGCGCGTTATCGTTAATGAAGTCCCTCCTAGGTTCAACAAGATCACCCATCAGCACCGAGAAGATGGAATCGGCCGCGGCATAGTCTGATATTTTGACCTTAAGCAACGTCCTGGTCTCGGGGTTAAGCGTGGTATCCCACAATTGGTCTGCGTTCATCTCACCAAGACCTTTAAACCTCTGAAGCGCCATATCCTTACGACCGAACTCCACCACACTGCTGGCCAGCGTACACGGAGAACGCACCTTCATCTGATAGTCCTTCGCAGACAGCGTCGTGTCTGCTCCAAATATGTCTTCTATACCATCTAACGTGCTGACAATGTTCTGCACATCTCGAGAGTGTACAAAATCCGCACCTATAGCGTATTTGTCAACCATACCTTGAGATAATCTTAAGATCGTGAGCATTCCGTCCTCAGACATCTCGACATTCCACTGATATTCAGAGAACACACGATTCAGATGGGCGGCCATGTCTGCAGGTGAGCCCAAGCCACACTTTTTGTATTGCACAATGAGCGATTCGAAAACTTCTTGCGGGATCATCCTGGCATACGCTTTAGTCACATTAGCGATGCGCATACACTTGCGCAGTATGGACTGCAATTCCGCACCAGAGTGCTCTGCCCCTCCGCTAAGCACCAGGCTTCGAGTTGCATTGCCCACGATATAGTCACTCAACGCCTCGTCATTTTTGATGTACGTGTCTTTCCTATGCCTAGTAAGCTTGTACAACGGCGGCTGGGCTATATACAAATACCCCTCGCTTATTATGTCTTTCATGTATCTGAAAAAGAAAGTAAGCAGCAAGGTACGTATGTGCGAGCCGTCAACATCAGCGTCAGTCATTATGATGATCTTGTGATACCTTACCTTAGATACGTCAAAACTGCCTATGCCTATACTGCTCCCTATCGCCGTGATGAGTGAGGCAATTTCGCTCGAAGAAAGCATCCTATCCAGGCCGACGCGCTCCACATTGAGGATTTTACCTCTGAGCGAAAGAACCGCCTGGTATCTACGGTCCCTACCCTGCTTCGCAGAACCACCCGCAGAATTACCCTCAACTATAAAAAGCTCGGATAGCTCGGGGGATTTCTCCTGACAATCAGCCAATTTTCCCGGCAATGCTGCAAAGTCAAGCCCACCCTTGTTTTTGATGACCTCACGCGCCTTCCTAGCTGCCTCTCTACCCTTTGCCGACCTGATAACCCGTTCCACGACGCTCATGGCAAGCTTAGGATTGGTTTCAAAAATGGAAGAAAGCTTCTCAAACACTATGCTCTCGACCACCAACCTGGCCTCTGAGCTCACTAGCTTATCTTTGGTCTGCGATGAAAATCTGGGATCTGGCATTTTGATCGACAGAACACAAGTCAACCCCTCTCGCACATCTTCCCCTATGATGGCAACCTTGGCTTTCTTCAGGCAACCCTCGCTAGTAGCGTAATTGTTGACACATCTAGTCAGCGCCGAGCGGAACCCGGCAAGGTGCGTTCCCCCATCTTTCTGGCGAATGTTATTCGTGAAGCACAGCATATTTTCGTAGTAAGAGTCATTCCAGCACATGGAGAGCTCTACAGAAATCTCGTAGCCACTCATCATGCCCTTAAGGGAAATGACTTTAGTCACAGGAGTTTTATTCCGGTCAAGATATTCGACAAACGCCGCAGTACCGCTACTGCCCTCCTCTAAACTGTTACCAAAGTTTGACTCCACAGCCGGAGATTCTCGCATATCCTTCAGTGTAATAACCACGTTAGAATTCAGCAAAGAAAGCTCGCGAACCCTGTTCTCCAGGGTAGAATAGCTAAAATCCGTATGAGAAAACACACCGCTAGAGGGCATAAAACTCACCCTTGTACCCTTCTTGCTTCCGCACTCTCCCACCATCTTCAACGGGGAAACAGCAGCCCCGTTTTCAAACCGCATGAAATATTCTCGGCCCTCTTTCCAAATTGTGAGCTCCAACCAGCTAGAGAGCGCATTCACTACAGACACCCCAACACCGTGCAGCCCACCGGACACCTTATAACTGTTATGGTCAAACTTACCGCCCGCATGCAGCTGGGTCATAATCACCTCCGCTGCTGAGACCCCTTCTTCTTCGTGGATATCTATGGGAATGCCGCGGCCGTTGTCTGTAATAGCAATGGAGCCATCGCCTGCTATCACAATGTCTATCTTGTTGCAAAACCCCGCCAGGGCCTCGTCAATGGCGTTATCTATGACCTCATATGCCATGTGGTGAAGTCCAGAGCCGTCATCCGTATCCCCAATATACATACCAGGACGCTTTTTAACCGCATCCAGGCCCCTCAAAACGGTTATCGCGCTCGCGTTATAACTACCCATTCTGACACATTATAAAGAACCACCGCCCCATAATACAAAAAATCCGATAAATGTAAAACTGCAATCCACTATAGAGAACACGTGGCACATATTTAGTACTCAAAACATCTATCTGGCCATTATAATGCGAGTTGCAGCAATGAACACATTAGACAACAAAAAGGTGTGTATATCCGGATACGCAACCATGTACCCCGATGCATTCAATCAGAATTTGCCTTCGGGTTGGGTCGGAAGGCATTCGCGAAATGTGCTCTACGGCGGGCAAATTTTCTTTGCTTCCAAGGTCCATACGCCAGAAAAACGCATTGTGCTCCGGGATGTGAGGCTCTAGAATGGGCCTTTCAGGGTGCACACCACACAAACTGGCCATGGTAAAAAGAATAATTGTAGGAATCAGTGGCGCGTCTGGCGCATTATATGCCATACGCATGCTGCAGAAGTTGCGCCAGTCCGAATATGAAGTCCACCTCGTAGTAAGTGATGCGGCAAAGGTAACTATGGCGCACGAGTGCGGCCATTTACTTACGATGGAGCAATTGTGCACAGATTATTGTACGCACTACCATGACGTGCGCAACGTAGGCGCTTCGATAGCGAGCGGGTCTTTCAAAACCGCAGGGATGGTCATAGCCCCATGCTCGGTACGCACTATGTCTGAGATTGCAACCGGCGTCACCTCTAACCTACTAACCAGAGCTGCAGATGTGGCACTAAAAGAAAGGAGAAAACTCGTACTGATGCTCAGAGAGACCCCACTGCACTTGGGGCACTTGCGCACCATGGTATCATTGGCAGAGATGGGAGCAATAATCGCCCCGCCCGTACCATCGTTTTATCACCACCCCGAATCGCTAGACGATATAGTAAACAATTCGGTAGACAGAGTGCTAGGCATGTTTGACATACAGCAGGAGTTACGCGAGTGGCAGGGAATCTAGCCAACCCCCACCCGGAGATAACACGCAACCCATGCTTCAGCCACAGCCACACAATGCATAGCCTACCAAGGAAACTGCACCCAGCAAAGGAGGGGCTGCTGCTTCACGCGCGCTCTGATCCACCCCTAATGCGCACCAGCTTTGCAAACATCAGCGCGCCGAGCACCACGGGAGCGAGCAAGGGCAAGGCCCACAGGAACCGAGCGTGCCCCTCGTAAGGCGTTAAGCTAAGTATCTGCCTCCCGTATCTACCTTTAAGATCAGCCAATATCTCGTCATCCGTGCGACCATTGAGAATCTCGCCCCTTATCAGCTCTCGCATATTAACCGCAAACTGGGCCTGCGAATCGCGCAGTGACTCCCCAGAGCACACCAGGCACTTCGTCATTCTGAAAATTTTATCGGCACGAGATTCCACCTCCCCAGGTACCAACCCCGCATCAAGTGCAAAGGAGGCGGCATAGCAAGGAAAGGGCATACATAAAAGGAAAAAGAAAAGCAGCCTGGCCACTGACAAAACCACGTACACGCACGCTATTATCTACAACAAAATCACGAAATATGCAAGCAGCATACAACAAAAACACTATAGGAGAGAAGCCCCCCACTGAAAACAGACGCACCTAAGCGGCCATGGCGAACAATTAAAGCCCAGGTATCTTGGCCTCTTTGATTTTATTCATGACTAACTCTGAAAATTCCATAAATGACATAGTCCCTATCGTGAGGTTGTTGCCGTCGGATTTCACAGAAAAGGTAATGGTATCATCAATATCACCATCAGCAAGCGAGGAGACGCTCTTCAGTGCATCGATGATGACCTCAAAAAGCGCCATATAGTTGACTTCACCAGCTGCCCCACTAGTGGCCTCATCCTTACTAGGACGCGCCGCTTGCCGGACAAGATCAGACACAAATTTTGAAAATTCAGCGAAACCTCTAAGCTCAAAATGCAGATCTGACTTGCACCTTGCAGGCGAAATCATCATACAACTCTCAGACAAAGACGTATTGCCGTGCACAACCAAGCCAAACCCATCGCTACGGAGCTCAACACGTTCAACATCGGCATGTAACACCTTTTCAGCTTTTGCAGACCCACGCAACTGCAACAGGGAAAAACCCTTTGCCTGAAAAAATAAGCCCCCTGACCCATCGGTGTCCCTGTCTCTCACAATCTCTGAGTTAAGAGTGACAGCAAATTCATGCTCACCATCCTCAGAAGCACGCTCATCATCTTCCACAGACAAATGTGCCCTATCGTACACAGATACATACCTGTTAGATTCTGCATCAAAACAGGCAACCCCGTCCTCGTCAGAATAAGTAAACTTCACTACCTCATTCGTAGCCTCCTTTCTGAGTACAAGTTTCTTGAGCACCTGTAACAGCAAGCTCTCTTTAAATACCGCGCTGTAGCTGGCGCTGGTTTTGCACTCTATCACACCAGACTCACCCTCCACCTCTGGCGACAGCCCTAATATCTGCACGCTACCACCCGGCAATGCAAGGTTAAACATGTTATTGGACCCATCGTAGGATAGCGATAGGGATGTCGCTACCACTGACACACCACCACCAACATCCACTTTAAAATTCTGCAGCAGGATCTGACGCGGAATTACCCCTCGTATTTCAATATCTTCATAGCTGACTGATTTTACAGGAAATACGCCATGCCCGGCACCACGCATAGCATCCACAACAGATAGAGAAACCTGTTTTGCAAGCCACCTTGAAGCCGGATAAGCACCCGCAAGGAGGCCGAATACCAAAACAAGCAGTACAGTACCAATCGACTTTGCCTTAGTCATACATCCCCCACCAACAGAACGCGCACAGACCGTTTACTCCTCTTTTTCAGCAAAGGATACATTCCTGGTCTCGCTAGGAAGCATGACACGCAGTCCGTCGAGTTCTTTAGTCACAACAATTTGACATCCCAACCTTGACGTCTCAGTCAGACCAAATGCTAAATCAAGCATATCGTTTTCCTCATCAGACAGCTCGTTATGCAACTCTACCTTGTCATACCACTCCGGATCAATGATTAAATGACACGTGGAGCAAGCCAACGAACCTTCGCATGCACCTTCCAAATCCACCTTATTCCTGTGCGCTAACGTAAGAAGGGTTTCCCCTTCATGAGCCTCATACGTTTTCTCAACTCCATTCTGAGATACAAAAGTCACCGACGGCATTCACAAACCCCGAAAATTGTAGCTACTATTTCTCTTCATGTAAAAGGGCATCTTGCCCCACACAATCAACAAATCTCGTCTTAATCCTTCTGGAAACGTCGCGCATCTTCTTCGCGTCTGACCCGGACATCGCGTTCCTAGCCTCAGACAGCGCATCGTTTGCTTCCTGTAGCATAACTCCAGAAAACCGCTCACTAGCCAGTGCCCCCTCCAGCAGCTCGGCAATGCGTGCACATTCTAGCCTCTCCGCACTGAGCTCTCTAGCAATCATATCCTCATCAAAATTCTCCACTGCACTAAGTACATGCCGCTCCACATCCGCAGGCGTGATACCCTCCAGTTGATTCACCTCTACACACTTTTCCAAGCCAGTAGACTTCTCGCGGACGGACACAACCAGCAGACCGTCCATATCAACTCTGAATTCCACCTTCACCCTAGCCTCACCCGCAGGTAAGGGAGGCACCCCAATGTCGAACCTCGCCAAAGACCTATTAGCATCGGCCATCTCTCGCTCCCCCTGACACACATGTATATGTATAGCAGTCTGGCCGTCAGTATACGTGGTAAACTCTTGTGTCACAAGAGCCGGCACCGGAGTATTTCGAGGTATTATGGTTTCGACGGCCCCTCCCATAACCTCAAGGGACAGAGAAAGGGGTATAACGTCTACTAGCACTTTCCTGCCCGTAGCAGCAGGATTTGAGAGATAATACGCCTGAAGTGCGGCTCCAACGGCCACAGCCCTCTCGGGATCGACGCTATCGAACACCTTCCCGCAAAATACAGAGTCCAGTGCGGCTTTCACACGGGGGATTTTGGAGGATCCTCCAACTAAAATCACTCTCGAAACGTCACACGGCTTGATCCCAGCATCGGAGATTGTCTGTTCCAAAATCTTCACGGTCTTGGAAACCACCTTATCTACAACCTCGGTGAACTCGGCATCAGTTATATGGCACCGAAAAACATCACCGCATATTCTAAACTCGAAGGCACCGCCACTTCCCCCACTCAAGGCCTTCTTGGCATTGCAGGCGTCAAGCACCAAGCCGTCAGCGTACGGATCGCCACAAACCCGCTCACGCTTCCAACTTTCATACTGTGCCACAACCAGCTCTGCGAGCAACTGGTCGATGTCATCTCCCCCAAGATTGGTATCTCCCCCCGTAGCCAGTACTTGAAAAACCCCATCATGGAGCCTTAGCACGGAAACATCGAAGGTACCGCCCCCAAAATCGTACACGACGCACACTTCCGCATCACCGGCCTGCTCAACTTTGTACGATAGCGCAGAAGCAGTTGGTTCATTCAGCAACCGCAACACCTCAATACCGGCCATCCTAGCGGCATCTCTGGTTGCCTTGCGTGCAATTTCGTCGAAATACGCAGGAACGGTGATAACAGCATGTGTAACATCCTGACCAGTGCAGCTCTTGACTAACTCAACAAGACGCTTGAGCACCTCTGCAGCAACCTCGACTGGCGTTACTACCTTATTTTGGCCAATACTAAGCGCTGCGCTGCCATTTTTATCTGTAACCGTTGCGCCGCAAAATTGGCTGTGGTGTACATCTTTGGCGAGCTTGCCCATCAGGCGTTTTGTGGAGCGCAAAGCACGCAAAGGATTCGCGTCGTGCCCCACCTTGACCGCTCCATCGCGGGTATATTCAACAATCGAGGGAATCAGAGAGCGCCCGGCTGGATCCTCAAAAACTTTAACGCTGCCATCATGCTCTACAACGGCGATCAAGGAGTTGGTTGTACCCAAATCTATTCCGAATGCAACGTCCCATTTCGTCGTTTCAGGCTCAGTAATATCTAACAGCTGCATGCGGCCCCGCTCTTGTTTAGCTTTTTCAGGTATTTAAGTTTCTCAACTTGCAGCGCAGCCTGGTACATGTCACCTATTTCGAAGAACTTCCCCATAAGTTCCTGACATTTTGATATTTCTGACGTGATCGCAGATTCTGCATCCTGGGAATCACACATGTCAAATACCTCAGACACAAGGTTGTTCCGGTCTTCATTTTGCAGCTTTGTGCCATTGAGTTCCAGAATATACTCCGCCCTCGCTAACGGGGATTTGAGCACAGAATATGCCTCATTCACCTCCGCTATGCGCACAACAGCAGACTCTTTTTTTGCGGGATCAGAGAAACAATCCGGATGCATGCTGCTTTGCATCGCTACATAGTTCTTCTCCATAGTTTTGAGATCTATGAAAAAATTAACTTCTAAACCAAGCAAGGCAAAGTAGTTTTCAGACATAAAAACTATCCCCACATCCGCATCTGCCCTTCTCGTTGGGGTTTTTAAAAACAAAACCGGACGACAACCTGTCGCTATAATAATCGACCGTAGTACCACGGATGAACATCATAGCCTTCGGCTCAATCAGTACCACAACTTTAAACCCGTCGAACACCTTTTCAACTTTCACCTCGAGCGGCCTGGCGCCGTATGCATATTCGATATGGTACTTAAACCCATAGCATCCCTTCTGCTTTACAAGGATTCTAATCGCGACATCAGGGTCCCCCTTATCTGTAAGCAGCTCCTTCATTCTACGCCATGCTGCATCAGTCACAACAATAGGAGAGAGGCCATCGCCCCAGTTGCCTTGCTCAATGCTTAGCTCCATAAGCACCTCAACATTTATCCCCTTTGGCAATCTGCTGCTTGCTCTTATAATCGTGCACCGCGGCCTTCACGGCATCTTCGGCCAACAAAGAGCAGTGTATCTTTACTGGGGGCAGAGACAGCTCCTTCGCAAGAACAGTATTCTTCAGCATGCACGCCTCCTCTATCGTCTTGCCCTTTATGCGCTCTGTTGCTAGCGAGCTTGCGGCAATCGCGGCCCCACACCCGAATGTCTTAAACTTGGCATCAACTATTGTGCCATTTTCATCTACTTTTATCTGCAGCTTCATTACGTCTCCGCAACTCGGAGCCCCAACCAACCCGGTTCCAACATTTAGATCATCTTTAGGCAGAGAACCAACATTTTGCGGATTCTTGCAGCGATCTAATACGGCATCACTGTAGCTCATATATCCTCCTATGCATCCCAATTAATAGTCTTCAAATCGGTACCTTCCTGTACCATTTCCCATAGAGGGCTCATCTCACGCAGCTTGCGCACACTGCGTATCACCAAATCTGCTGCGTACTCAACCTCTGCAAGCGTGGTAAACCGACCTATTCCAAACCTTATGGATGAGTGTTCAAGATCTTGTTCTACATTAAGTGCACGTAGCACATAAGACGGCTCCAAAGAAGCAGAAGTGCACGCGGAACCTGAGCTCACCGCCAAGTCATTAATTGCCATAATGACAGACTCCCCCTCTACATAAGAGAAGCTCAAATTCAGGTTTCCCGGTATCCTTTGGGAGTAGCTCCCATTCAGAACCACATTGGGAAGCTCCCCCTTAATCTTGTTGTAAAGCACGTCCCGCAACCCCCGTATCCTCTCGTTCTCGGTTTCCATCTCTTGCACAGCTATCTTAGCCGCCTCACCAAGACCGACCACCAGGGGCGTCGGCACAGTACCAGACCTCATGCCACGTTCTTGCCCTCCCCCACTGAGCAATGGCACCAGGCGCACCCTCGGGTTGCGGCGGCGCACATACAGCGCGCCCACCCCCATAGGACCGTATATTTTGTGCCCAGAAATGCTCAGCAGGTCCACGTTCATACTATTAACATCTATAGCCACCTTGCCTAGCGCCTGGGCCGCATCAGTGTGAAAAAACACACCCTTGTTCCTGCATATTTTACCTATCTCACCGATGGGCTGGATGACCCCTATTTCATTGTTTACCGTCATGACGGACACGAGTATTGTGTCGTCCCTTATTGCGGCCTCGAGTTTGTCTACCTCCAATATGCCATCTCCCCGCACATCAAGGTAGGTTACCTCAAAACCTTCGGTCTCAAGATGGCGGCACGAATCTAGCACACACTTATGCTCAGTCTTCAGAGTAATGATGTGATTTCCTTTGTTTTTATAGAAGCGCGCCAGTCCTTTTATGGCCAAATTGTTAGATTCCGTGGCACCAGAGGTGAATATAACCTCCTTGGGGTCCGCACCTATTGATTCCGCAATTTGCTCCCTAGCAACTTCCACTGCAGACTCAGCCCTCCACCCAAAAGAATGGCTGCGCGAATGCGGGTTGGAGAACTGCCGAAAGTACGGAACCATGACCTCAAGCACCCTGTCATCTACCCTAGTGGTAGCCTGGTAATCAAAAAACACAGGAGGTTGTACTCCCTTGCTCCCCGTCATACTTGTAACCTCCTACTAACCATACACGAGCCCTAGTTAACCGTCATACGAAAGCCATTATAGATTCCATACCAACAATCGGCGATCTTACAAACCTGAGCTTCGGTCACACCAGGCCCTAAACTAATTCTGACAGCGCTCTGCGCACATTCATCGCTGACCCCAAGCGCAGACAGCACGTGCGAGGCTCCGGGTTTGCCTGAAGAGCACGCAGACCCAACGCCTATCGCTACTTTGTGGCTGTCAAAGCCCATAACCTGGAGCTCTTTGCTAACACCAGGCATGGAAACGCACGTAGTATTGGGAAGCCTGTCTACATCGCGCCCAAAAATCACGCATTCAGGCACGAGTTCACTGATTTTTTTCTCCAATAGATCGCGCATTTGCCTTACAGCTGACATTCTACCTACACAAGCTTGTATATCCTCCAATGCTATGGACAAGGAACAAATCGCTACCACGTTCTCCGTACCAGCGCGCAAACCCCTCTCTTGTAGCCCGCCAAATATCATGGGTTCTACTTGAACGTTTTTGCTATTAAAAAGCAGTGCACCAGCACCAGGTATCCCGCCAATTTTGTGTGAAGAAATAGTGACAAAATCCGCACCCAACCCGAGCACGCTCACTGGAATCTTCCCACAAGCCTGCACGATATCAGTGTGTACCACAGCCCCGTACTTACGCGCAAGTTTTACAACTTCCTGAACCGGTTGTATCGTCCCCACTTCGTTGTTAGCCAACATGACAGAAACCAAGGCCTTTTTCCCGCCAAGCGAGCTCAAAATGCCATCTAAAGCATCAAGAGATACTACTCCCGAACCATTGACTGGAATCACCATGGGATCCGTCGCCGCGTTCATCACGGAAGGGTGCTCAATGGCGGAGATAATATGCACGTATCCGGCGCTACTCCTGAAAACCAAATTGTTCGCCTCGGTGCCAGAGGAGGTAAATACTACATCATACCCCGCAGCATCGAGCTTGTTTACAACCGTTCTGCGCGCATCTTCAATAACCCCCCTGGTTTTTTGTCCCAATCTGTGCACCGAAGACGGATTATAAAAGCCTCCAAACAGCAGCTCATTACCCAGTTTGTGTCGTACCTGTGCGCTCACTGCAGCAGTCGCGTTGTAATCTGCATATATATAGCCGTCATCGCTGTTTACGACCCTGAGATTGTTGTTGAACACATCCAAAATGGAAGTATTCTTCAGATAGTGCATGACATACTTCTCGATGCCATCCCACAAATTGTGGCTGTTACACCTTACGCCAGGAAACGGCAAGCAACCCCCGCGTTCGCTCCCGCATCTGACCATTCTGACCTTATCCCCAACAGAGTCCAGTAGTAAATCCAGCGTTATATGCTCGGGGGGCATTCCAAGAGAGTATCCCCCACCCGGTCCTCTAGTCGATTTTACTAGCCCCTTGTTTTTCAGAGATGTTATCACCCTCTCCAAATAACCCTCAGAGAGGGATTGCTTGTCGGCTATGGAAGAGGCTCTTTTTGGCTTGAATGCACCGCCCGGCTGCCCCTGGTTGAGCAACCCTACCATGAACATCACAGCGTAACGTAACCTTGTGGTCATCAACATGGCAGCCTCACTCTAAACGCGCGTAGTGGCAAAAGCAACAACCGGAGCTAGGTGAAGGATTAAAAAAACCCTTGGTAAGAAGGAACTTTTTAGTTAGCATCTTCACGGTGTACAGTGATAGTGGATAATATACCCCGTGTCAAGTGGGTTTTTCCTGCAAGATGGCTGTGGCGGTATGGTAGAGGTCTGGTAGGTAGGAATGCGAGAGGTTTTTTTTAATGGGCCCGCGGGCAAAATAGAGGGACGGTATACAGGAAGCAGGGATGCTGACGCCCCTTTGGTGCTGATACTGCATCCCCACCCGCAGTACGGTGGGAGCATGGACAACAAGATAGTGTACAATCTTTACCGGGTGTTTGCCGTAAATGGCTTTTCCGTCCTTCGGATAAACTTTCGTGGCATTGGCAAGTCTGCGGGTGTTTTTGACAAGGGCGTGGGAGAACTTAGTGACGCGGCAACAGCTGCGGATTGGCTCCAGAACAACAGTCCTTCGGTTTCATCGTTTTGGGTTGCGGGTTTTTCCTTTGGAGCGTGGGTGGCTATGCAACTTATGATGCGCAGGCCAGAAGTTGACGGGTTTGTTGCGGTATCTCCGCCAGCAAACAGATATGATTTTTCGTTTCTTTCGCCCTGCCCTGTACCTGGGTTGATAATTCAGGGGGATAATGACAGTATAGCTGAGGAAGCGGCGGTTTCTCAACTCGCGTCAAGGTTGAGCGCCTCTATTAAGAGTGAGCATATGCAGTATTACGTCGTGGAAAGGGCAGACCACTTTTTCCGTGATCATATCAGCCAACTCAACGAGGTGGTTGATGCATATATAAAGTCCAGAATGTCAGCTGGAGGCGAGCAGGCGTTTTCTGATAAGAAGATCAAGGGCAAGCATCCTGTGTACGCTGGGTAGTGTAGGGTTCGCGGTACATTCCTGCCGCATTTCGCTGTAAACCAAGAGGCACGGGCGGTCGCTTTTGCTACATCTCAGCAGTTTTTTACCCAGGTTCGGCTTTTGTCTTGCACATGCTGGAAGTGTAGGACTTGTTGGGCGTATGTGCGTTAAGGCCCAGAGCATCTGTGCTGCCACGGTGCACGCGGCGGCCGAGTACATCCCTTAAACATGCAAGAAGGACGGGTTTCATGCGCGTTACACGTTCACCGCGCCTAGAGCCGGCCAACTTACGGTATACGGATTTCCCTGAGTGACGACGCGGTGGTTGAAGGCGGGAATTTTGTATTGTACAATCTCGCTTGTTTCATAGGAAAAGCAGTGGTGCACAGTTCCTGGCCCTTCAAAGAAGCGGAGAGAATTCTCCAAGCATTTGGCGAAGAACGAGAGGTAATCTTGTCCGTCGGGTATGGGCCCTCCGGGCTACCACATATTGGAACCTTAGGTGAAGTTGTGCGAACCACGTTCGTGGCCAACGCATTACGTGAGATTTCCCCAAACACTTCAACTAAGATCTTAGCGTTTTCGGACGACATGGATGGGTTGCGCAAGGTTCCGGAAAACATTCCACAATACGACATGGTAGCTGAATGTCTCGGCAGGCCGCTAACATCCATCCCTGATCCATTCGGTACCCACCAGAGCTACGGACACCACATGAACCACGTATTCTGTGAGTTCCTCGATAGGTTCGGAGTTGAATATGAACTCAAAAGCGCCACTGAGTGCTACAAATCTGGGGTATACGATTCTGTGCTGTTAAAGTTATTGCAGAATTATGACAAGGCAACCAAAATACTACTCGCCACGGTCGGGGAAGAGCGCCAAAAAACCTATAGTCCTTTCTTGCCAGTGTGTCCCGAAACGTTGCGGGTTCTGCAGGTTCCCATAGTAAAAATAGACGTTACTAGCGGGACGATTTTCTATGAAGACAGCAATGGAAATCTTGTAGAAACACCTGTAACTGGCGGACGCTGCAAACTACAATGGAAGGCAGACTGGGGCATGCGATGGGCAGCGTTTGATGTGCGTTACGAGGCACATGGGAAAGATCTGACGCCCTCGGTAAAGCCATCCGCTGAAGTGTGTAAAATTTTAGGGAAAACCCCTCCGGTTCTGTTCCCGTATGAGCTTTTTCTCGATAGGGACGGCAAGAAGATTTCAAAATCCAAAGGGAATGGCTTCTCCGTCGAGGAGTGGCTATCTTGTGCTCCTTACGAGAGCTTGGCGCTATATGTGTTCCAAAACCCAAAAAGGGCAAAGCGCTTGTGTTTTGATGTTGTACCGAAATTTGTTGACGATTACCTATCTCTGGTCCAGGAATATAACTGCACCCCTAGTAAAGACAATCCCGTTTGGCACATACACAACGGCAAGGTTCCGAGCATCGAGCTGTGTGAGTTGACGTTCTGCCTGCTAATAAACATAGCCTCCGCATGCAACGCAGAAGACGAGCAGATGTTGTGGAAGCTCATAAGGCGCTATAGAGGAGATATTGATTCTAGAGCCGATGTTGCTACTCTGAGCAAGTTGGTAAGTTGTGCCGTTGCTTACTGCCGCATGTTTGTGATGCCAAATAGGTCATACAGGGCCCCTGATGAAAATGAGCGGGGCATGCTTTTAGACCTAGCGGAAACGCTGGCAACGGTGAGGGATGCTGACACCTCTACTGACGTACAGAATCACGTCTTTGCCGTCGGCAAAAAATATCTGCCGAACAATCTGAGGGAGTGGTTCAAGATGTTGTACGAAGTGTTGCTCGGACAGAGCGACGGTCCGAGGTTTGGGTCATTCGTAAAGCTCTACGGAGTGGGTAACACAATAGAGCTCATCAAAAAGGCTGCATCTGCGGACGGTAGCAATTGACAGAGCAAAATGGGGGTGCTATCCTGCGATCTGTTTTCCGAGGTCTGTCGTGATGTTGAGGTTTTTTGTTCTGTATTGTGCGACGCTTGCTTTGGGCGGATGTTTTTTTTCATCCGTGCAATATCATGGATATCCGAGTGCGGGTGTGCAGTTCTGGGATGAGGTCAAAATAGGTGAACAAAAGCCTGACGTTGTAAGACTGCTTGGGTCACCAGTGATTATCGACGGGGACGCGTGGCTGTACCCTTCCTGCGAGGTTCGTGGGGTTGTTGCATCTGTTGTCAGGAAGTACAGCTGCACCGTTTTAAAGATATCTTTTGACGGCGATAGCGGTACAGTTTCAAATATTGAGCGGCTGAACACACCTATGGGGCGCCTACCAAAGATCGAGAGCGCGAGCACACCAATCACCGGAGTTAATGACGGGGCTTGGCGAAGGATAGAGAGCATGTTCAGCAAGTTTCCATTCCGTAGCAAAACGCAATAGCCAATCGTGGATATTTCGCACTTTCGGTGCAAGCTGTTGGGTGTTTTAGTATTCCACCAGTACCAGATATAATCCGTGTGGTGGTGCGGTGATTCCGGCCGCTGCCCTGTTCTTGCGCTCCAGTATCTCTAATACATAAGACGGGGGAAATGCTCCATGCCCACACTGGACTAGTGTACCTACAATAATTCTAACCTGCTTATGTAGAAAAGACTTTGCAGAAACATGCACGAATATATTATTTCCCTCTCTAACGCAGTCAATCCTATCCACTGTGCGCACAGAAGATTTGGACTGGCACTCCTTTGCGCGAAAACTCGCAAAGTCCTTTTTTTCGCCAACCATGTGGCTTGCGGCCTCTTGCATATCGGATACGCTCAACTGCTTGGGTACGTGCCACATGCGCAGGCGATCCAAGCACGGAGGCGCGTCCCTATTCACAATTTTGTACATGTAGTGCCGCTTTTTGGCAGAAAACCTGGCGTGGAAGCCTTCTGCAGCCTCTTCCAGCGAGAGAATGGAGACCATATCTGACCGCAAATAGTGATTGAGTGCATTTTTTATGACATAGTCTTGCAGCGAGGTGTTGAGGTCAAAATGCACAACTTGGCCAAGCGCGTGCACGCCAGCGTCCGTCCTGCCTGCGGCAAAAACTGTCACATACTGCTGGGAAAGGCGATATATAGCATCCTCAATTGATTCCTGCACTGACCTCCCAGCCACACCCTTCTGGCGCTGCCACCCTATAAAAGCAGTGCCGTCATACTCAACAACAGCTCGGTACCTCATCCCAACATGTAGTGTAGAACCGCCTTGCGCACGGCCGCCCCAACTTTAACCTGAAACAGCACGGATGAGTGATTATCAGCCACCTCGTCAGAAATCTCAACGCCCCTGTTCATCGGGCCTGGATGCATGACGATCACGTCATCCTTTGCAAGGGATAATCGCTTCTCGTCCAGCATATAAAGACGAGAGTATTCTTTATCTAGCATAAAATCCCCATTCGTCATGCGCTCCCTTTGTATTCTCAGCAGCATTATGACATCCGCCCCTTCAATGCCCTCTTCCAAGCTGTGCGTCACCAATGATACCCCATCTGGCACATGAGCCACAAACGTTGGGGTTACCACCCTGATGTTCGCGCCATACCTAGATAGTAGCCTTATGTTTGACCGCGCAACTCTGCTGTGCAACACATCTCCGCATATAGCAATCTCCAGCCCGCGAACCTTGCCACCCTTCAGGGAGCATATGGTAGCATAGTCAGTGATTGCTTGGGTGGGATGCTCGTGATTTCCATCCCCGGCATTAATCACCAGGCAATCACCCGCCCTTGTGGCAATCTCGTCGACCAGGCAGCTCTGATCGGAGCGCACAACCACTAAATCAGTCCCCATGGCAGCCATGGTGGATATTGTATCTGATATGCTTTCCCCCTTACATATTGAAGACATGGCAACGTTTAGCGTCACAGATATGGCCCCCAGCGCCTTTTCCGCGATCTCAAATGCAAGCAGGGTGCGAGTGGAACTCTCAAAAAAAAGATTCACTATAACCTTTCCCCGCAATACCTCATCACTCGCTTCCTGCGCCATATATTTGTTCGCTAAGATGAGCAGATTTTCCACATCCTTATCACTCAGGTCCGAGACCCGCAGCAACTTTTTCAGGCTTCCCATAAAAACAATACGTATTCAGTCGTGACGGGTGAATTTAACATCATTCGAGAGTGAAAATAAAGAAATTATCGAGTGGCTCTTTTTAGCGCTCACGGCCGGGCAACACAAACAATTTTCGAGACCAAAGCATGCACAGCCAGCTGCCGTTAAGCAAGATAACTCTTGCCAGAATCGCCCCACGCTTTCAAAAAGTCTTCCAAGCCGCGATCGGTAAGCGGATGCAAAAAGAGCTGCTTGAAGACCGCCACGGGTACAGTGACGATATCCGCTCCGGCCTTGGCAGCTTCAACCACATGCATAGGACTTCTCACAGATGCAGCCAAAATCTGGGTGGCAAAGCCATATTGTGAATATACACAGCTTATATCCTCAATCAAAGAGGACCCGCTGCCGCCTAGATCGTCAATTCTACCCATAAATGGAGAAACAAAGTACGCCCCAGCCTTGGCCGCCAATATCGCCTGGGACACCGAAAAGCACAGGGTGACGTTCACCTTCACTTTATGGACGCTAGATAAAGTTTTGCAGGCGCATATGCCGTCAAAAGTCATGGGCAATTTCACCACAACATTTTCCGCAATCTGAGCTAGCTGCAAACCTTCATTAACCATACCATCTGCATCAGTAGCAATTACCTCAACGCTGACAGGGCCTGCTACCAGCTGACATATCTCCGCAAGTAGCTCCCTACTCGACCTCTCAGCCCGAGACAGCAACAAGGGGTTAGTAGTTACACCATCGACTATGCCAGTTTTGCATAGCGCGGATATAGACTCCACATCTACAGTGTCCAAAAATATTTTCACCCCTTTAGTACCCGATCAATAAATTCCAAGTCGACCCGAGCGAGCTCACCAAGAATGCCATCACTGGGAGTGGCCTTTGACATCACATCTCTTACATTCTTGAGCTTGTCCTCAGCACCATCTTTAGATAGCAAGACCATATCAGCCATTATGGCGCAAGTGTTGTCCCCAATGCTCATCACAGCATTTGACACCATTATAACGTCAAGAACGCCACTGGCATTCTTCAATACAACCTCGCCTGAGAGCAAATCCATAAGCGCCCGTTCGTGATGCGCCATTACAGTCAACGCCCCGGTGGGGGTACGAGCAGATAGGGAGTATACGTCCGCAAAATCAAGCCTGCGCTCAGGAGAAACAAACTCGACATTAAAACATTCCATGATAACCCCACGCAACCAGCACAACAACTAACCCAGCACACAGACTTCGCACGCAGCGCGATGGAGGGCCCCACACATGTGCGCAACAACAGCGGAAGCTCCCATCCCCTACTGTTTCATGGAGGCAGCCTTCTTTACCGCGTCTTCTATGCCACCCACCATGTAAAAGGCCGCTTCCGGCAGATCATCGTACTTGCCCTCCACCAGCCCTTTGAAGCTACGTACTGTATCCTCGAGTGACACAAAGCTTCCCGGATGCCCAGTAAACACTTCCGCCACGTGAAACGGCTGAGACAAAAACCGCTGAATCTTCCTCGCTCTTGCAACCAACAGCTTATCCTCTTGGGACAGCTCATCTATACCAAGAATGGCAATGATGTCTTGCAGAGACTTATGTGTCTGCAATATCCGCTTAACTTCCTGCGCAACTTCGTAATGTTCGCTACCAACAACCTCTGGAGACAGGGCCTGAGAGGTGGACTCAAGGGGATCAACTGCCGGATATATCCCCAACTCGGAAATCTGCCTAGACAACACTGTAGTCGAATCCAGGTGCGCAAAGGAAGTGGCGGGAGCCGGGTCTGTAAGATCATCAGCAGGCACGTATATGGCCTGCACTGAAGTGATAGATCCGGTATTCGTAGAGGTAATTCTCTCCTGCATTGCACCCATTTCAGCGGAAAGAGTCGGCTGATAACCAACCGCAGAGGGGATACGGCCCAAAAGCGCAGACACTTCCGAACCAGACTGCGTAAACCTGAACACATTATCCACAAAGAACAGGACATCCTGCCCTTCAGAATCACGAAAATACTCCGCCATTGTTAGAGCAGTAAGGGCCACCCTCATTCTGGCCCCTGGGGGTTCGTTCATTTGGCCATAAACCAAAACGGCCTGAGACTTGCCCGGCTCGTCCCTGCTAATAACCCCAGATTCTACCATTTCACGGTATAAGTCGTTACCCTCACGGGTACGTTCGCCCACACCCGCAAAAACCGAAAACCCCTTGTGGGCCCTTGCAACATTGCTGATAAGCTCCATTATCAGCACGGTCTTTCCAACGCCGGCCCCCCCAAACAGCCCAACCTTGCCTCCTTTTAGGTAGGGGGCCAATAAATCCACAACCTTGATGCCTGTAACAAGCACTTCTGCAGCAACTCGCTGTTCAGACAGGCTTGGAGCTTTCGCATGAATGGGGCGAAACTCCACATCGGAGCTAACGCTCCCCAAGCCATCTATGGGCCTTCCCAGCACATCAAACACCCTGCCAAGAGTTCCCCTACCGACCGGAGCCAGCATCTGGTTCCCAGTATTGACGAACTTATCACCCCTAGATAGGCTATCAGTGCTCCCCATGGCCACACACCTGACCACGCGATCACCCAAGTGCTGGGCAACTTCAAGCACCAGTTTTTCCCCACCATATTCTTGCTCGCTCTCCAGGGCACCTAGAACCTCCGGCATGCCTCCATGCGGAAACTCTACATCAACAACAGCGGGCATTACCCTCACAACTTCGCCGACGCCAGACAGGCTAGCATCCGCGCGTTTCTGAGCAACCTTTCCTTTCATCAGCACCCCAATAACCCACCCCAGAAGCGGTGCCCTAGCCAAGCCAGCACGCCGCGGATCACCAAAGGAACCCGACGTGCCCTTAGCCGGACTCGAACCAGCACACCCTCACGGGCAGTAGATTTTGAGTCTACCGCGTCTACCATTCCGCCATAAGGGCCGCATCACCGAACTAGATACTACAATCTATTTCACACAAGTCAATCCTTAATAGAAAGTCATATGCAGACTCATTCGCGCACTATTTCAGCACTCCATACAAGGAGAGGTATCAGGGATTACTGACTTCTTCCGTCCCCTACGTTTACACGCATAAGCGGCATACCCATAGAATAAACAAGAGACTAGAGGAGCAACTATTGCAATAGTGCAAGTGCATGGCAAGGGACTGCACAAAAATGCTGCAGCAATAACCATCACAACCCCAGCTGCAGCAGTGAGTATTCTACACGTTGGACTAGCAGCAAGAGGAGGAGTAAGCCATTTTAGCATTCTCATGCCTGCTTTTTTCTCCTGCTTATAGTCTTCTATCTCATCATGATTTAAGAGATCAGGACCACCTTTATAGTCTTTAGTATCCTTATAGTTATCTATAACAGAAGAGAAGCATTTAGAAGTTACAGGAACCTTAGCAGAATATAGATCAGCAATGCTCTGAATTACTGAACATACTGAGACCAATATAGAAAATGCCATCAGTGCATATGGGAGGAATGCGCAAGCACAAGCGGCAACTGTACCAGCAGTAGCCGCAGCACCCGTACCACTAACTCCGAGGAGAGTACCTACAACCTCTTCAAGGAAGCGCCATATACTAGCAACCAAGCCGTTACCACCAGCACCAGTGGCAGCTGCAGTACCTGCAGCTGTTATACCATAACCTACAGCAGCTTGCGTTGCAAAATAACCACCTGCACCAGCAGCAGCTGCAGTACCTGCAGCTGTTATACCATAACCTACCCTTTTACCAACCTCTGACACATTAGGAGTTACAGGAGTAAGAACAGGTTGTAATGATTGAACAGTAACTAATCCTTCTTCCTTTACTTGTTTAACTTGCTTACAAGATCTAACTAAATCCCTTATAGAAAATCCTGTTATCACTGCCCATAATACTGCAGCTACGCCAGCCATTGCAACCATCCATGGACTTGTTAAAGCAACAGTCCCTGCAACACACAGTGCTGCTATAACACTACATACCATAAGCAGCATACCCATATTCATGAGCACTCCAGATACACCGGCGCCCAGAGCCAAAGCGATGACGATACATGGGCTTAATGGACATGCTACTGTACAACAAACTCCACACAATATTATTGCTGTGCACAGTGCTGCTATGGTACCTATCCTTCAGCAGGGACTCCGCTGCTATAGTCGCGCTTGGCTCTTTGCCTCATTCCTGCGCTTAAGGGCCGTGTTGCGTTAGCGCATCTCCTCCATGGGAGCGATGGAAAATATAGAGAGGCCTAGGGAAATCACCAGCGCAACAACTTTGACCAGGTAAATCCTGGCTGAGGTTGTGGCAATATCTCCCTCGACAATAAATCGCATGTCAACACTGCGGCTTCCGTGCCCCCATAGCACGTGAAACGCCTCGGCAACCTCCAGTAAGTAAAACGCTATCCTGTGTGGTTCGTGATTGACAGCAGAGGACTCTACTATGTTCGGCCACCTGACCAAAAGTTTGATAAGTGCAATTTCCGGAGCAGAAGACACTCGGGAAAAATCGACGTCTTCGATGGGCAAAAGGGTGGGTGCATTGCGCATCAGGGAGCATGCCCTGGCGTGAGCATATTGAATGTAGAAAATTTGACTGTCCTTTGACTGCTCTTTTGCCTTTGCAAAATCAAAATCAAGCACCACGTCGTTCTTTCTGGTCATCATGATAAATCTGGCAACATCTTTGCCGACTTCTTCCACTACATCTCTTGCGGTCAAAAATTCGCCGCGTCGCTTTGACATTTTAACCGGCACTCCATTTTCCAAAAAGTTGACCATGTTGTGGAGCTTGACGTCTATCGTAGCCTTACCATCACTTAGTGCGTGCACCGCGGCTTTTAGCCTGGATACATAGCCTTTATGATCAAAGCCCAGGCCCAGAATCATGTCATGAAAACCCCTGGAGATTTTATCGAAATGGTAGGCGATGTCCCCAGCAAAATAGGTCCAAGATCCGTCTTCTTTCTGCAGCGCTCTGTCAGAATCGTCACCAAAATCAGTAGACCTGAACAGCAGCTGCTCCCTGGCTTGCCAAGCCGCTTCTTCCTCCACACCTCTAGGGCGCTCAAGCGTTCCGTAGTAGAGCATTCCCTTTTGTTGCAAAAATTCTACGCATTTTTCAACTGTACGGCTACGCTGCAGATCTGCTTCATACGTGAACACATCGTGTTTTACGCCCAGAAGCGCCATATCCTCCCGTATCAGATCTAGGATGCTCTTTAGCGCGAACTCCCGGATGACCGCTGTCCTATCTTCAGAGGCAAGCAGCTTATCCCCGTGCTTTTCAACCAGGGCTTTGGCTATAGGTTTGAGGTACTCTCCGGGATAAAGGCCCTCCCCTATCGTAACCTGCTCCCCCAGCGCTTCTTTGTATCTCAAGTATACTGACTCGACCAGTGTATTGATCTGCCCGCCGGCGTCATTTACATAATATTCCCTGGTAACATCATAGCCAACCCATGCTAGCAAATTTGACAGCACATCCCCAAAAACCGCCCCGCGCGCATGCCCTATGTGCAGCGGCCCCGTGGGGTTTGCCGAGACGAACTCCACATTAACCTTCTGCCCTTGGCCCAAATTTACCGCTCCGTAGTCTTTACCCGCTTTGTTTATGTCTCTGATGGCCGAATACCAAACTTCATTGCTGCATTTTAAGTTCACAAACCCCGGAGGCACTACATCTACGCTATCAACACCTTCCACCTCCGCAAGAGCCTGCCGCAGATGCTCCGCAATTTCCATCGGGTTTTTTCTCTTGAACTTACCGACAACCAGCGCAGCATTGGTATATACGTCGCCGTGCCTGTCTTCAGTGGGAGGAGCAACTATGAGCTTGTGTAGCAAAGAATCCGTAACCTCACTGCCCCACAGCTCACCAATCTTCTGGATTACGATGCACCTAAAGTTGCCAAACAAATTAATTGTACTACCAGCTGAAACCATGGATAACCCTGCATTCGACAGCTCCAGTATATAAGCAATCACCAGTACGTAAAAGTCTTATGTGGCCAACATTCGCGCAGGTTGCAAGCCTCTCTCTCCTGGCCAAGCGCAAGAACATCCTTTGGATACTAGGCAGGGCATTCATACATAATTGGCATATATTTCAAATCCGTCCAAATCCGCAGCAGCAAAGTTCGCAGTGTATTTGAGCGCTAAATGTGCTATAGTACCCCCGTGCTGGCTCACCCTAGTGGTCACGTCCATATATGCAGTGGAGGGAAATGGGAGTAGTGATGGGGACGCGTCCGTACGGGGACGAGCACCTGCTGCTTTCCATACTCACGCGTAACAGGGGGTTGCGCAGAGGGCTGACAAGGTTCACAAAAAAGCGTCCTCTACAGATAGGGGATCTTATCGATGCAACTTGGCGGGCAAAACTTCCAACCAATCTTGGGCATTTTACTTATGAGGTGATCACTTCTGCCTTCTACAGCTATTTCCGTGACAGAATTAAGCTCATGTGCCTATCATCAATTACCCACATCATGAGTACTGCACTTCCAGAAAATGAACCACACCCAACGTTATATGACTCGTTCCAGGATTTTGCTGCCGCGGCGGAGGCCGAAGCACCGTGGTATAACCACTATTTGAAATTAGAGCTGCTGGTACTATCCCAGCTGGGGTTCGCGCTAGATCTGTCCAAATGCGCTGTAAGCAACAGTAAAGACAACTTACTGTTTATCTCCCCAAAAACCGGCAGGGCGCTATCTGAAGCTGTAGGGTGTGCATACCGTGACAAGCTTTTACCCCTACCAAAAGTTCTGCGCAGCATATCATGCGGGGTGGAGACCGAATGCTGCTCGGCCGACGAATTTGCGCTCAGCCTAAAGATCTTGGGCTTTTTCCTGCACAGACACCTCTTACAGGAAAGTCACACGTTTCAGGAATCCAGAAAGATATTAACCGGGCTACTGGGGTAAGATTCTTGCGTTTTTAAAGAATATTCACTATTAGGTGATAGAAGCAGGTAGTTCAAGGATTCCGACCGGGGGGTTGTTATGGCCATAGAACCAGGTGCTCAAGAGCAAAATATGGGGCCAAACTTGGCGGCAGTGCAGTCTCTGCTTGATGCAACTCGGGATATGTCCGGCGGCGAAGCGCAGGAGAACGATAAGTCCGCTCTAGCAATAGCACTCGCAGTTACGGCTACTCCAACTCAGGCACTGAAAAGCGATGTAGTGGCAAGCCTTTTGGGCAACGTGGATAGAGCCGTAGTCTCTCTTGGGGCAAACATCACTCCGCAGGTAAGTATTTTTAGCCCCACAAAGGGCACCTCAGTGTTTTTCGGATTTCCTATACTCTTTGACAGCATCGCGCATGGGGGCGCAGGTGATGAGGGAGGAGATGTGTATGGAGGCGGTGGTGAGGGGGGAGGCTTCTCTGGAGAGGGCGATGAAGGGCACTATCTAGACGCCAAGGACGATCCACGTCTTTTCGACCCCTGGAGTTTTCACGAATACCCTTACTCGGACGAGGCAATATCGCACGCCTCCCAAGGCATGGACGGCGTTTCGCACGAGAGAGGCGTGGATATGTACCACGATCTGTCTCCTTCTGCATCTCCAGACGTGCGTCCTGAGCACTCTGAAGGTCGAGGTGTCTAGCCTCTCGTGCTAATATCATGCATCGCTTGAGTAAGTAGCAGGCTCTCACGGGAGAGATGGAGTGGCAGTGGCCATACTCTTCAATTCCATTGGCCCTTGAGTTGATGTAGGGGGTTCGGTATGTTTCGCCTCTGCAGCCGTGGTTGTGTCTTGCGCGTCGTACCATTGGCCGGATCCACACATAGCTTCAGATGCGATTTCCGCCATAGCCGGCAAGTGCACCTTATGGCAATTCCCAGAAAAGATAAGCCAGCACCCCAGTGCCATTATAGATACTGCAATTAGAACTTCTGCAAGAACAGCAATAACATCTCTGACAGTTCCCATAGGAATGTGTTCATGCAACAGGGGTATCAGCAGCAAGAGTGCGAACAAGCTAATAAATAGCAGAGCACAGAGTGCATTGAAGGCCTTAGACCTGGTTATAGTATATTGCGGCACCGCACATATGGCCTGAACATAAGGTTGTTGCGGGTGGGAATGCGCTGCGGTAGGCAAATCTTTTGCAGATTGTTGTTCAGGCTGTCGGCCAATATCTGGGTCATATATTCCTGCTGACTGACTACACCCCTGAAATCCGCGCACTGTAACGGCACTACGCAGATATGAGCGCAAATAGGCCTTGCTACTCACATTTTCCAGTAATCCTGCCATTTTTTGATCATACACACGATCGAGACCGTGGATGGACAGTAACTCCCTAACTGCAGGGATTATTATGTCCTTCCTGCCGTCTACATACAACCGCATGTCTTGTTGCGAATCCGCCTTATTAAAAAGGTAGGTAGAGACTCCAGGCTTGGAAGCACACTGAGAAAACAGAATTTCTAGCAAAGTGTCAACGTCTTTGAGGTATACAGACATTCTCTCTGACACATTACCGCTTTTGGCAAGCTCCGCCCGGGGTGCTTTTATTTCAGCCATAAATGCGTCAACTGCGCACGCCAGCTCCTGCTTCCTTTCAAAGTCCGACTTTACGCTCAAAAACCCAGACACTGCCTTCTTTCCTTGCGACCACTTGTCTCGCAATCCTTCAGTAATCGCGCCCGGCGCTTCTGCAACCTGGCCTTGGCCGCCTGCCGCAAATTGCTCATCGTCCTCTAGGCTGTAATATTCCCCCGACGTGCTGCTGGCACATCGTATCTGCTCTGCTAGTTTCACGGGCGAGCGGATCAGGGCTGCAATATCTTGAAAGGTTTGAAGAGAATCCACAAGTTCTTCAGCCAGTGCTTGGGCGCCTTCTCCATACCGCACCTGCAATGCAGAAGCCACAAATTGCACCAGCGGCACTCTGTACGCTTTACCTTCTTCCGACTTGAAAAAATCCTGCGCTGCGCTGTCCCGCGCAATGCCATCAAACGCGGCAAACGCTCTAAGTAGCTGCTCCTCACTCCCCAACGGCATACATCACCCCACCATGGTTGCACCACACCACCATCAGGCAACCACAAAGGGACACCGCAAACAGAGCAAGCCGCACCGGGCCCGCCGACACCCACACCGATAATATACCACACTGAGCGTGCTTGGTATACCGTTGATATATATGACTTTCCGCAGCGAAGGTCCAGGAAATAATGAGTGCCCACAAAAAGTTGGCGGAGCAAAGGGCTTTGCACTACGCCAAGCTTCACTTGGCTATTATGCGAAACGCCGGACAAGCACGCCGTATTTTACGGCCGATGTTGCTTCTCAAGACACAAAGCTGACTTACGTAAAAATACGTCAAAACCCTTCCCGGAAATTTTCGTGTATTCACTGCAATCCCCCACCACAGCCTGCACGGGTCTGTGCTCTAGTATATCGGAGAAGGTCTGCTGCTTTATAAAGTTAGACCAAGTGTTTATTGCTTCTATTACCTCAGTTACATCAGTGTTGATGATAACTTCCGCATGATCCAGCATTTCCAGTCCGTAATCTTTGCGAGCTTGTTGTATGAGCCGCATAACATCCCGCGCAATCCCCTCGAGCAGAAGCTCCCTAGTAAGTTCATGGTCTATATACAACACCCCCACCGGAACACCCCCGGAAATTATTTGGCACGCATACTCACTGCGCACCTTTAAATTCAAGGAGAACTCGCCCTTTTGAATCACGCATTGATCACAGCCAGGGGCACCAAGCAGCAGGCTCCCATCGCTTTGAACTTCCCACACACCAGCTTTCGCCAAAGCAATTATCTGCTTTACTTTCCCAGGCACTCTTTGGCCAAGCAATGAAAAGTTTAGTTTCAGCTCAAAGGACGCCATATCCTCTATACTACCGGCTATCTGCAAACTCTTGACGTTAACCTCATTGAGCACGATGTCTCTGTACTCCTGAGGCAGAGCCAGCAGGCCCTCGCAGTTATACGGGTATATTACCATGCGTCCCAACGGCTGCCTTATCCGTATGTTGTGCGCATTTCTTAAAGAGAGCGCGTTACTACAAACATCCATAACCAGCTGCATGTACTCCGCGTTTTTCTTGTAGTTACTGACGGCACCTAAGCTGTCTACGCTAGGAAAATATGCCAGATGAACTGACTTTTCGCGCTGAAAACCCAACCCCAGCCATATAGACTCCGCAACGAACGGGAGAAACGGTGCGATAGCCCTCACCAGGTGATACAGCACGGTGTATAGCGTGTTGTAGGCATTGAATTTGTCATCAGTCTTATCCTGCGTCCAAAACCTCCCCCGACATCCGCGTATGTACCAGTTGTTCAGCTTATCGGAAAATTGCACTATAGCCGCACATGCGAGCCTCACGTTGTAAGGATCTTTCACCGCGGCCGAGTTAGACTCCATGGCCTCTAACACCTCCGCCACCATACGCGCACACTCGTACAGTATGTATTGGTCCATGATGTTCGTAACGCCCTCCAGGCTTTCCAGAATGCGCCCTTTTATCTGATCTGAGTTTGCATACACGGTAAAGAAGCTGTAGCTGTTCCATATGGGCTTTACCACGCTCTTTAGCGTATCACGGATGATGTCGCCGTCTTGGTCGAGAAGTAAATCCCCACCAGTCGACACCGCGTGCGACAGCATGGTAAACCGTACGGAGTCAGCACCATACTTTTCAAACATCTCCATGGGATCCGGATAGTTGTTGAGCCGCTTTGACAGCTTTTGGCCTTTAACGTCTAGCACCACACCATGGCATATGCAGTTTTTGAAGGGGTGCCTATCAAACAACCCCGTGGATAGAACAAAGAGAGTGTAAAACCAACCCCTGGTCTGCGCGATGTACTCGGTGATGAAGTCCGCAGGGAAGTTGGAATCGAAAAATTCCTTATTCTCAAACGGGTAATGCACCTGCGCATATGGCATAGAGCCAGATTCGAACCAGCAGTCCAGGACATCTGGAACCCTTCGCATCATGGATTTACCTGTAGGATCATCCGGATTCGGACGAGTTAAATTATCGATGTGCGGGCGATGCAGGTCCTCTACAGGACCGAAATCCTCCTCCAGCGCCCTAACATCTGGGAGCACCTTCTTGATTGAGCCATACACATCAGTCCTGGGATATTTAGGATCGTCTGACTGCCACACCGGTACTGGGGCTCCCCAGAACCTGTGTCTAGATACCGACCAATCCTTCGCACCATCGAGCCACTTTCCAAACTGACCACTTTGTACGTGCTCTGGAACCCAATTAACCTCCCGGTTAAGCTCGACCATACGCGCTTTTAGTTTAGTAACCTCCACATACCACGACGACATCGCCCTGTACACTAGTGGAGTGTCCGTGCGCCAACAATGGGGATAGCTGTGGGTGTATTGCTCAGTTGCAAACCATAGCCCCTTTTCTTTCAATTGTTGGATAACAGCATCAACTGTATCAAACACGTGCTGCCCTGCAAAATCACTGACAGCTGCTGTGAACTTCCCTTCGTCATCCATAGGGCATATTACGGATAACATGCCCGGAGACTCTTGCCCCAAATCGGGGACTTTATGTTGCCTGCACAGTAGGAAGTCATCCTCACCAAAGCCAGGAGCCAGGTGCACTACTCCGGTGCCAGCTCCTGCTGCAACAAACTCAGCATCCAATACGATGAATGCATTTTTCACATCCGCAAAATATGGAAACAACGGGCGATATCTCACCGACAGCAGTTCCCTAGCTGGTATGCGTACAACATGCGCACACTCGAGATTGCGTTTCCCGCAGTATTGCATGAAGCGGTCGAGATATTCTGCTGAAAATATCAGCATTTCTGCACCCACAACTGCCCCAACATAATCCATGTTGGTATTTATGGCCAGGGCGAAATTTGACACCAAAGTCCAGGGAGTTGTGGTCCACGCAAGCATACTGCAAGACTCAACACCTTGGGGAGCAAAACCTACCCTCTCGGAGAGCGCGAACTTAACTGTGACTGATTTACTAACCTTTTCTCTGTAGGCATTGTCCATTTTCGTTTCAAAGTTCGATAGGGGCGTTTGGCACGCCCAGCTGTAAGGAACAACCCTTACAGATTCATACACCAACCCTTTGCGCCACAGTTCGTGAAATGCCCACATTACAGATTCCATAAAACTTTTGTCCATGGTTCTGTAGCCGTTTTCAAAGTCTACCCACCTTGCCTGCCGCTCAACATATTCCTTCCACTGCTGAGCGAACCTCATAATGGAGCCACGGCAATAGTCATTAAACTTGCCAATGCCAAGGTTTTCGATGCTGGCTCTGCCTGACACACCTAGCTCCTTCTCCGCCAACATCTCTGCCGGCAGACCGTGGCAGTCCCACCCAAATCTCCGTTCCACCCTGAATCCGCGCATGGTTTTGTACCTAGCAACGGCATCTTTGATGAACCCTGTTAGCAAGTGCCCGTAGTGAGGCAGCCCATTTGCAAACGGGGGGCCATCGTAGAACACAAAGCTCCTCTCTTTAGAGCGGCTGTTCACGGATTCTTCAAAGATCTTCTCACTACTCCAGTATTGAAGTATCTCCTTTTCTATGGCAGAGAATTCTGGGTTGCCTTTAACTTCTGGATAGTAACTCACGCTACCCTAAACATTGAAAACACGAACGCAAGTATACACGCTCCTCCATACGTTGGGAAGCCCAATACATGGCCTCAACAAGGCCGCAGTGTGAGCTCCGTTCTAAGTATTTTCAGCGTTGTGGTAATGACGTTAAAATGCACAATGCCCAAGTACTGCAGTTATGACGTCAACCGCAAAATTGTGCACATGCGCGCAGAGAGCTACAAATTGCCCCGACAGAGTTGAAGTGGCATAACAAGCCGCGCACCCCAGGATACATATTAATGTGAACTTTGATTAGCTTTGTACATTACGGTAAGTGGGTGTATCATTCGGCCATTATGCGACCGAGGTGGTTTATGGACATAACTGAAGGGGGGGTAGCCCCAGAATTTGTAATCAAGCTTGAAGACGGCACCGCGGTGCCCTCCTCCGCATACGTGGGCAAGAAGAATATAGTTTTGTACTTTTACCCAAAGGATGATACACCCGGTTGCACAAAAGAGGCAGAAGGCTTTAGGGACGCGCACGCAGAGTTTGCGCACCTAGATACGGTGATTATCGGTGTTTCTGGCGATGGTGTGTCTTCTCATGCAAACTTTAGAAAAAAATACCAACTACCGTTCGAACTCATCCCAGACGAAGATTCCAGCCTGTCTGAGCTATACGGCACTTGGGTTAAGAAGCACATGTTTGGTAAGTCTTACATGGGTATTGAGCGGTCAACCTTCCTCATAGATAAGCATGGTAAGATACGGAAAATCTGGCGCAACGTGAAGGTTGACGGGCATGTGAATGCTGTATTGGATGCAGTGAAAAGCCTGTAGCGGTGAAACGGTGTAGGCGCGTCGGGAGCCGCGATGTACCCTAGAAAAAAGCCTGTGAAGATCAGGCTATACCACGAGGGGGACGAGATCAGAACCGGTGCCAGAGTTACCCTGAACAGTTCCCAGGCTCGTTACGTGCGGGACGTGATGCGGGCAAGGCACGATGATGCCGTATTGCTATTTGACGGAATACGCGGAGAGTGGCTCTGCAGAATTTCATGCATTTCGAAAAAAACCGTGGAGGTGGAAGCTGAAACACTCTCCAGAAAGCACGTCCGTACCAGAACCTTAGTCCTGTGTTTCGCTCTGGTAAAAAGCGACACAGTGCGTAACGTCGTAAGACAGGCTACGGAGATGGGCGTCACCCTCTTTCAGCCCATACGCACTGAGTACTCTTCCGTCCACGATGTTGACTCAAAAAAATGCCACTTGTGGGCAGTTGAAGCCTCCGAGCAGTGCGGCAGGCAGGATGTACCTGAAGTTGCACCCGTAGTGGATTTTCGTACGTTGTGTGAGTTTCACAACCCAGAAAGACAGTTTGTGCTGTGCGATGAAACTGGTGGCGGCAGACCACCGTATGAAGTTCTGCACGGCGGCCGGGACGTTTGGGTAGTGGTGGGCCCCGAAGGGGGGTTCTCCGACGAGGAATTACGTCTTTCTGAAAATTTCTGCGACAAAATGTCTCTGGGGCCTAGAATACTCAGGGTTGATACCGCAGTGGTTTGCGCTCTTGCACACGTTAATGAGTATTACACTTATAAGTAGCCCAACGTTTTTCAGGCACGCACTGTTGGCATAAAAGCCGTGCAGCGCACCACGGTGCAATGCTTTATCTAGCACGCACCGCCCCTGCGCAACGTACCAAGTAAATTGCATCGCGTAACAGCTATATAGAAAGGCCTCCAGAGCGTACAAGGCGCCATGAGCGGGGTAACATAGGTGGGTCCAACACATGCCATCCGCAGTAACTATTTGGTACAAATAGTCGCTATAGAGGGGCATATACACTACCTACAGTGGTAAAAATACGCCATAGATGTTATCATTAACGTACCGGAAGTTACAGATTCTAGCCACACTTGTCAGACAGGTCCCACTATTATGTCCGAACTGTTTCTCAGTTTTTGTAGTAGTCCGAGTGAAACAAACAGGTGCGAAAAACTGCGGAATGTGCTCGTTGCCAATCCGGGGTTGCAACGTAACTTGCTCGCTGTTATCAGCCTCACAGAAAATGGAGTACTGAAGATAGGGCAAGGACATGAATTTTCCGGATGCAGGGTCCGGTTTGCGCCTCCGGATGATAGTACTCAGAGCGCAGAAGAGGTGTTCTTCGTGCTCGATACTGATCTGGACAGTGAGCTAAGTACATCTCTAGCGCGGTTGGCTCCAGATAGCGTACGTTTGGCCGGAGCCAGCATAGAGGAGGCGCGACTAAGGGCTGGGGTCAGTGTTATAGTAAGTAATTCTGAATCGGTCCGCAGTTTATTCTCCTTCATCGTCCACATTATAGACAGCGGAATGGTGCTGAGCCATGGGGATAATGGCGAGGAGCTCGGTGTTTCGTGTCCAAATGTAAAGAGGCGTATAACCGGCCTCATGCGCAGTTTATTTGGTGGTTCCAAGCACGCTGCTAACGAGCGTAATGTGCTCACTTCCGTCTTCGAGTGCTACCTGGATTACTATCTCGAACGTGCGATTGGATACATCGCTGCCGGCGGTTACGACAGCAATGGTGACAGCGCATGGGAATTGGACCCCAGCTTTTTGCACGCTACATTGAACGGGCGCGCCCTGCTGCACGATGAAATTACCACTGGCATACTGTCTAGGCTTCAACTTGGCCAGGCATTCATTGCACCCACATGGAGTTCTCAGGCAAGGCACAGGGCGATGCTACTCTCGGCGGTGTTACGTGCCATCAATGAGCTACCTCAAAATGTTAAGGATGAAGTTAAGCGCGATAGCTCAACCAGACAGCGCTCAAGTATAAATTTCCTATGCGCGTGCGGTATTGCAATATACACCTCGGGGCACTATGTTAGCGCACGGAATGCCGGCATAAGAATACGCAATCTGCTGCAGGCCATGCTCAGCAGTAG